>NZ_JBIAQQ010000006.1:0-374446 GCF_042889165.1 Streptomyces sp. NPDC002669
CCCCCGCCCCCCCCCCCCCCCCCCCCCCCCCCCCCCCCCCCCCCCCCCCCCCCCCCCCCCCCCCCCCCCCCCCCCCCCCCCCCCCCCCCCCCCCCACCGGCGTATCCGCTTACGGTCTTCCCGCTATGAGTCGTCGTGTCAACGGCGGCCGTCCCCAGGGGAGATCGGAGGTGTGCTCGTGCGGATCGGACTCCTCACCGAGGGTGGTTACCCGTACCCGGACGGTGAGTCCGGGCTCTGGTGCGACCGTCTGGTGCGCGGAATCGCGCAGCACGAGTTCGATCTCTTCGCGCTCAGCCGCTCCACCGAGCAGGGGGAGCAGGGCTGGGTCCCGCTCCCGATGCAGGTCAGCCGGGTGCGGACGGCGCCGGTGTGGTCCGCCGACGAGAGCGCTCCGGCCCCCCGCGGACTGTTCGGCCGGGCGGGCTCGGGCGGGGGCGCGCGCCCGTACGGACGGCGCGAGCGGCGGCGCTTCACGGCGCATCTGACGGCTCTCGCGTCCTCGGTCTGCGCGGCCGACGGGTCGCGGGCCGGGAGCGGGGCCGTCGACGGCACGGACGGTTACGGCGGGGCGGGCGGTTCCGGCGGGGCGGGCGTGGGGCGCACGGCCGGTGACGCGGTGGGCGAGCGGTTCGCGCAGGGCCTCTACGGGCTCGCCGAACTGGCCCGCGAACACGGCGGACTGGCCCCGGCGCTCCGTTCCGAGACCGCCGTGCGCGTCCTGGAGGCGGCCTGCCACGCCCCCGGGGCCGGACGCACCGTCCAGGCCGCCGCGGTCCCCGACCTGCTCGTCTTCGCCCGGGAGCTCGACCGGGCGCTGCACCCGCTCTCGCTCGACTGGTACGACGAGGAGGGCCTCGGCGCGGTCGACCTCTGCCACGCGACGTCCGGCGGTGCCGCGGCCCTGCCCGGGCTGTTGGTCAAACGCTTCTTCGGGGTCCCCCTGCTGGTCACCGAGTACGGCGCGCGGCTGCGGGCGCACCACCTCGCCGCGGCCGGAACCGGCGCCGGTGCGCCGGTGCGCGCCCTGCTCGCCGGCTTCCACCGGCTGCTCGCCGCCGAGGTGTACCGGCAGGCCGCGATCGTCACCCCCGGCGACACCCACGCCCGGCGCTGGCAGGAGCGGTGCGGGGCCGGGCGCGAGAAGCTGCGCACCGTCCACCCCGGCATGGAGTCCGACCGCTTCACGGAGCTGGGCGAGAGCGGCGACGGCGGCCCGGACGACACCCTGGTCTGGGTCGGCCGGATCGAGCCGGCCAAGGACCTGGTCGCGCTGCTGCGCGCTTTCGCCGAGGTCCGGAGGTCCGTACCGGCCGCCCGGCTGCGGATCATCGGCGCCCCGGCGGGGGGCCCGGAGGGCGCCGCCTACCTCGCGCACTGCCGGGCGCTCGCCGACCGGCTGTTCCCCGCCGGCGGCCCGGTCTCCTTCGAGGACCCCGGCGCGGCCGGTGCGGCCGACCCCGCGAAGACGTACGGGGCGGGCGGAGTCGTCGTCCTCTCCAGCGTGGCCGAGGGCTTCCCCACCGGCCTGGTCGAGGCGATGTTCTGCGGCCGGGCCACGGTCTCGACGGACGTCGGGGCGGTCGTCGAGGTCATCGGCGGCACCGGTCTCGTGGTGCCCCCGGGCAACCCCGGGGCACTGGCCGACGCCTGTCTCGCGCTGCTGCGGGACCCCGAGCGGCGCGCACGGCTCGGAGCGGCGGCGCGCGCCCGCGCACTCGAACTCTTCACCGTCGAACAGAACCTCGCGGCATTTCGCGGCATTTACCTGGAGCTGATGGCGCACGCCCCGGTCCGCCGGAGGGCCGGGTCCGGGGCGGCGGAGCCCGACGGCGGACCGCGTCCGTTCGCCACCCCGCCCGAGGCACACGTCATGGGCCCGTGGACGGACCCGTGCACCGTTCCGGCCGACCGCACGCCCAGCTGGGCCGCCGGGCCCCGGACCGTCTGCGCGGGAGCGCGGGGAGCGGGGGGCACGGATGCGTGAGCAGGAGCGGCGGCAGGGACAGGAGGCGGCCGGGCCGGGCCGCGGCGCGCCGGGACATTCCGGCACGGTCGGCGACGAACACGAAGGAGTCACCATGGGCCGCCCGGCCGAGACGCCCGACGCACCCGTCACGCCGGCCGCCGGGGGAGGCGGGGACGCCCTGCCCCCGACCGCCGGAACCCTCGCCACCGGAACGGAAGCCCCCGCCACCGGAACTTCCGCCCCCGGAGCCCCCGTCACCGGAGTCCCCCTCCCTGAAGCCGGGGCTTCCCGTGCCCCCGAGATCGCCGGAGCCGTCGCGGCGCGGCGGCCCGGTACCGCGCGGCGCGGCACCGCCGACCCCGTGAAGTCGCTGATGCACCGGCACCGGCAGCTGTGCGAACGGGCCGTCGACCCGCTGGAGATCGCCGTCGGACTGGAGGCCCACGGCATCACCGACCGGGTGGCCGCCCGCTACCGGCACCGCGACGTCTTCTCGCTCGCCGAGGAACTGTTCGCACGGATGCCCGGAGCGGTCACGGAGCCCGCGGCCGGCCCCGGTGCGCCGGAGCGCGACGTCCCCACGCGCGCCGCCTGGTCGCTCCGCGCCCTGCTGCCGGGCGCCGCCTGTGCCGCGACCGTGGGCGTGCTCGAACTCACCGAGGGGACGCTCGGGGGAGGGGCCCGGCTCGCGGTCGCCCTCACCGGCGCGCTCCTCGCGCTCGCCGGCCTCGCCCTCGCCCTGCGCGACGGCCCCCTGAGCGCCGGGAGCCGCTCCCCGCTCACCGCCCGGCTGTACGGCTGCTGGCTCCTCGGCTACGTCCTGTACGGCGAACCCCTGCTCGACCAGGTGCTCAGCGGCGGACCCGAGGGCCCCTGGGAGATCACCCCCGCACCGCTGCTGGGGCTGGCCCTCTCGCTCCTCCCGGCCGCCTGGTGCGCCCACCTCTTCTCCGTGCACACACGCCGCAAACTCCACGGCAGCCGCGCACTGGAGGAGTTCGCCGCCGGTGTGCGCCCCTTGCTGTTCGGCGCCGTCGCGCTCCACCTGTGCGCCCTCATCGGTCTGCTGCACCTCGCCCGCCTCGGGTACGGGAGCGGCGGGGCGTTCACCGGGACGGCCGCGCTCGGCGTGCTGCTCCTGCTGGCCCGGCTGCTGACCGGGCACGGCCACCCCGGCCCGGCCACCGCCGCGCTCGCCACCGCCTGCGCCGTCGAGGCCCTGGCACCCGCCCTGATCCTGGCCGGGCGACTGCCCGGTCTGCACTTCCTGGCCCGCCCCGTCGACCTCCTCGTCGTGGCGGGCGGCACCGGAGCGGTACCCGCCGTCGCCTGCGGCGCCTCCGCCCTCGTGCTGCTCATCACCGCCACCGTCGTCCTCTCCCGGGCGTCCGCCCACACCCTCGCCCGAGCCGACGAAAGCGGCACCACCGGGTGACCACCGCCGTACCGCCCCCCACTCACCACCCCGCGCCCGACCGCCCGGCCCCGGTCCGGGCGGCGCGCGCGGACTCCCCCGTACCACCCCGAAGCCGCACCACCGTTCCACCACCCCCCACGAACCATGCGCACGCCCCGCGGAGCCGACGTCGCGGGTCGCTGCCGCATCACCCATCCCATTTCCACGAGGAGACAACGGACATGACCCCCCAATCCCCTTCCCCGGCAGGTCGCCGTCGGCGCCGAGGGGGCGCGCGATGAGGGTGCTGCTGCTCGGAGCCAACGGCTTCCTCGGCCGGTTCGTGGCCGACCGCCTGCTCGCCGACCCCGCCGTGCACCTCACGGCGCTCGGCCGCGGCGACGACGCCGACGTACGGTTCGACCTGGCCAGCGGGAGCCCCGGCGCGCTGACCCGGTTCCTGGACGCAGTCCACCCCGGTGTCGTCGTCAACTGCGCGGGCGCCACCCGCGGCGGCGCGCGCGAGCTGACCCGCCACAACACCGTCGCCGTCGCCACCGTCTGCGAGGCGATGCGGCGCAGCGGCTGCACGGCCCGCCTCGTCCAGGTCGGCTGCTCCTCGGAGTACGGGCCCTCGCAGCCCGGCTCGTCCACCGCGGAGGACGCGCTGCCGCGCCCCGGCGGCCCGTACGGCGTCAGCAAGCTCGCCGCCACCGAACTCGTCCTCGGCTCCGGCCTCGACGCGGTCGTGCTGCGGGTCTTCTCCCCGGTCGGACCGGGCACCCCGGCCGGTTCCCCGCTCGGCAGGCTGGCCGAGGCGATGCGCCGGGCCATGCAGTCCGGGGACGGCGAGCTGAAGCTCAGCGGCCTCGGCGTGCAGCGCGACTTCGTCGACGTGCGCGATGTCGCGCGCGCCGTGCACGCGGCCTCGCTCTCCGCCGCCCAGGGCGTCGTCAACATCGGTACCGGACGCGCCGTGCGCCTGCGGGACGCGGCCGCCGTCCTCGCCCGGGTCGCCGGGTACGCGGGCGCACTCCACGAGCTGGACGCGCCCCCGCCCCGGCTGCCCATCGGCGCCCCGCGCACCTCCAACGAGTCGGTCATCGAGCACCTCTCGGCGACCCCGTCCCCCTACCCCGACGGCTGCGGCGCCTGGCAGCAGGCCGACGTCCGCACCGCCAGGGACCGGCTCGGCTGGCGCCCCCGGATCAATCTGGAGGAGTCCCTCGCCGACATCTGGATGGAGGCGGCGTGCCGTATCTGACCATCACCGGCACGGTCCCCAGAACCAGTGGCGCCGAACGGTTCGGGTTCGGCGTCCCCGGCTGCGCGCACCCGCTGCTCGCCCCCGCCGAGTGGGCCGAACTGGCCCGCCCCGGCACCCCGCTGCACTGGGCCGTCCTCAACATCGACAACGGCCCCGGCAGCAGACCGGACCCGCACTGTCTGGAGGCCGCGGGCCGGCTGCGCAACGCGCGGGAGCGGGCCGTGCACGACGAGGACCCGCGCGAGGCGGTCCGGGCGGCGGGCGGCCGGCTGCTCGGCCACCTCGACCTGGCCCTCGGCGACCGCCCCTTCCCGGAACTGGTCGCCGACGCGCGGTCCTTCCTCGACTGGTACCGCGTCGACGGCTTCTACCTCGACCGCTGCCCGGCCGAACGCGCCGGTCTCCCGGCGGTGCGCCGTCTCACCGGCACGCTCGCCGCGCTCCTCGACGACGGGGAGCGGCCGGGCGGCCGGGAGCGCGGGCCGCTGGTGCTCGCGCCCGACACCCATCCGTACCCCGGCTACGCGGAGGCCGCCGACCAGCTGGTGACCTTCCGCGGCCCGTGGACCGACTACCGCTGGTCGCAGGTGGCGGAGTGGACCGCCGCCTATCCGCCGCAGAAGTTCGCGCACTTCGTCCACGGGGTCCAGAGCACCCACCTCGAAGAGGCCATGCGCATCGCCCGCTGGCAGGGGGCGGGCACGATCTTCTTCACGGATCGAGACGGCCGGCAAGGGCAAACCGACCCATTCGCGACGCTGCCCAGGTACTGGGACGAAATCGTCTCGCGAGTCGGACCGGGTATCTCGGAATGAGAGGGGGCGTGGCAGTGTTACCGGAAGAACAACCGTACGCAGTTGAAGTACGTAGAAACCGACCACCTGCATTGTTGAGGTTCCTGTGTCGCTGCCACCCCTGGTCGAGCCAGCTGCTGAGCTCACCGTCGACGAGGTCCGCAGGTACTCCCGCCACCTGATCATCCCGGATGTCGGGATGGACGGACAGAAGCGGCTGAAGAACGCGAAGGTGCTCTGTGTCGGCGCCGGCGGTCTGGGGTCGCCGGCCCTGATGTACCTGGCCGCGGCCGGTGTGGGCACGCTCGGCATCGTGGAGTTCGACGAGGTCGACGAGTCGAACCTGCAGCGCCAGATCATCCACAGCCAGGCCGACATCGGCCGCTCCAAGGCCGAGTCCGCCAGGGACTCGGTGCTCGGCATCAACCCGTACGTGAACGTGGTCCTTCACGAGGAGCGGCTCGAAGCCGACAACGTGATGGACATCTTCGCCCCGTACGACCTGATCGTGGACGGCACGGACAACTTCGCCACCCGCTATCTGGTCAACGACGCGGCCGTACTGCTGAACAAGCCGTACATCTGGGGCTCGATCTACCGGTTCGACGGCCAGGCGTCCGTCTTCTGGTCCGAGCACGGCCCCTGCTACCGCTGCCTCTACCCGGAGCCGCCCCCGCCGGGCATGGTCCCCTCCTGCGCCGAGGGCGGCGTGCTCGGGGTGCTCTGCGCCTCCATCGGCTCCATCCAGGTCAACGAGGCCATCAAGCTGATCGCCGGCATCGGCGACCCGCTGGTCGGCCGGCTGATGATCTACGACGCCCTGGAGATGCAGTACCGCCAGGTCAAGGTCCGCAAGGACCCCGACTGTGCGGTCTGCGGCGAGAACCCCACCGTCACCGAGCTCATCGACTACGAGGCCTTCTGCGGCGTCGTGTCCGAGGAGGCCCAGGAGGCGGCGGCCGGCTCCACGATCACTCCCAAGCAGCTCAAGGAGTGGATCGACGCGGACGAGAAGATCGAGATCATCGACGTCCGTGAGCCGAACGAGTACGAGATCGTCTCGATCCCCGGCGCCAAGCTGATCCCGAAGAACGAGTTCCTGATGGGCAACGCCCTCCAGGACCTCCCGCAGGACCGGCGCATCGTCCTGCACTGCAAGACCGGCGTCCGCAGCGCCGAGGTCCTCGCGGTCCTCAAGTCGGCGGGCTTCGCCGACGCGGTGCACGTGGGCGGCGGCGTGATCGGCTGGGTCAACCAGATCGAGCCCGAGAAGCCGGTGTACTGAGACACTCCGCGTACAGCACATGGTGAGGGGGCCGGTCCGCACGGACCGGCCCCCTCACCATGTTTCCGGAGCGGTGCTCACGAGCAGGACTTCCCGTCGTCCGGGACCTTCCCGTCGAGGAAGTACGTGTTCACCGCCGACGTCACACAGGCGTTCCCGCCGTACGCGCCGTGCCCCTCGCCCTTGTTGGTGAGCAGGACGCCGACGCCCTTGCCCAGCTCGTCCGCCATCTTCCGGGCACCCTCGTACGGCGTCGCCGGGTCACCGGTCGTGCCGATGACCAGGACCGGACCGGCCCCCGGAGCGCTCGTCTCCGGGTTGTCGTGCTCGCCCTCCACCGGCCACTGCGAGCACCAGCCCGCCGTGTCCCACGCCAGGAACGGTCCGAACACCGGGGACAGCTTCCGGAACTCCGGCAGGAGCGCCCGGGCCTCGTCCGCCGTCGGCCGGAGCTTGCTGTCCGCGCAGGAGATGGCGCGCTGCGAGTGGTTCTGGGTGTCGTAACGGCCCTTCTCGTCACGGCCGTTGTACGAGTCGGCGAGTTCGAGCAGCATGGTGCCGGTGCCGCTCTTCTCCGCCTCGTCCAGCGCCTGCGTCAGATAGGACCAGCTGCTCTTGGAGTAGAGCGGCATGACGATGCCGGTGACGGCCAGCGAGTCGTTCAGCTTGCGGCCCGAGGCGGTCGGCAGCGGCTTCTTGTCGATCCGCTCCAGCAGCCGGGCGATGCGCTGCGTGCCCTTCTTCGGGTCCTGGCCCCGGTCCTTGAGGTAGTTCTCCAGGGCCCGCTGGAAGCCGGTCGCCTGGTTGCGGGCGTGCCCGATGGCGTCCGCGGTCGGGTCGACGACGGCGTCCAGGACGGTGCGTCCGACGTTCTTCGGGAAGAGGTGGGCGTAGGTGCCGCCGAGCTCGGTGCCGTACGACATGCCGAAGTAGGTGAGCTTCCGGTCGCCGAGCACCTGACGGATCAGGTCCATGTCGCGGGCGGCGTTCACCGTGCCGACGTGCGGCAGGATCCTGCCGGAGCGGCGCTGGCACCCGGCGCCGAAGTCCGCGCCGTCCTCCAGGAACGCCGCCTCCTCCGCCGGAGTGTCCGGGGTCATGTCGACCTTCCGGAAGGAGTCCTCCTGCTCCTTGTCGGTGCGGCAGCTCACCCCCTCGCTGCCCGCGACCCCGCGCGGGTCGAAGCCCACCAGGTCGTACCGGGAGTTGAGCTCCCCGTACGCACCGGCGGCGCGCGGCAGTATCGCGACCCCCGAACCGCCGGGGCCGCCGAAGTTGAACAGCATCGAACCCAGGCGCCGGCCGGAGTTCCCGGCCTTCTTGCGGATCAGCGCGATCCCGACCGTCCCGGCCTCCGGCTTCGTGTAGTCCAGTGGCACCCGGACCGTCGAGCACCGCCACTGGTCCCCGGGCGCGGTGCCGCCCTGCGGGGCCTCGCAGCGCTTCCAGTCCGGTCGCTGGGAGGTGAGGGAGGCGGGCAGCGGGGGCAGGGCGTCCCGCCCGTCCGGCGAGGCCGACGGATCACCGGCCGGGGACGCCGCGCCGCGGTCCGCGCGGTCGGCCGGTTTCTCGTCCGTTCCCCCGCCGCAGCCCGCGAGCAGGCCCGTCAGCAGAAGTGCGGTGCCGGCCAGAGCTCCGGCGCGTGCGTGTGCGGCCACGTCGTACGTCCTCCCCGTTGTCGCCCGCGCGCCACGCGGCGCACAGGGGGCGCTGGTCGTCGTGGCGCACGGAGGTGCCTGCATCCGAGGCGTGCAGAAGTCCGCTCATGCTAAGGGCTGTCCGGCGATCTCCGACGATCCCGGGGGCCCGGCCGGGGACGGCGACGGGGCCCGTCCGGTTGCGCTCGCCGGACGGGCCCCGGTTCCCCGGAGGGGATTCACTACCGGCAGACGGTCCCGGCCGCCGGAACCTTGCCGTCCAGCAGGTAACCGCCCACGGCCCTCTGCACACAAAGGTTGCCGCTGTTGTACGCGCCGTGGCCCTGGCCCTCGTACGTCATCTGCACGCCGACGCCCTTGCCCAGCGCGTCCGTCATGGCCCTGGCGCCCTCGTACGGCGTCGCCGGGTCGCCGGTGTTGCCGATGACGAGGATGGGGGCCGCGCCCGGGGCGCTGACGTCCGGGGTCTCCCAGGCGCCCGCGACCGGCCAGTCGGTGCAGCCCATCAGACCCCAGCCGAGGTAGTCCCCGAAGATCTTCGAGGCGGACCGGAACTCCGGGAGTTTGGCCTGGGTCTGGTCCGCGGTGAACCGCTGCTTGGAGTCGGCGCAGTTGATGGCGGTGTTGGCGGCCATCGAGTTGTCGTAGCTGCCGTCCTCGGAGCGCCCGTTCAGCGAGTCGGCGAGGGCGAGGAGGAGCGCGCCGTTGCCGCCCTCGGCCTCGTCCACGCCCTGTTCCAGCAGTGGCCAGGTCTCCTTGGAGTAGAGCGTGGTCGCGATGCCGGTGGTGGCCAGGGTCTGGGTCAGCCGGCGCGACCCGATGCCCTCGACCGGCTGCTTCTCCAGCGAGTCCAGCAGGTCGGCGATGCCCTGCTCGACCTCCTCGGGGGTGGAACCGGCGAGCTTGCAGTTGTCGCCCCGGTTCACGCAGTCCTGGGCGAAGTTGTCCAGCGCGAGCTGGAAGCCCTTGGCCTGGCCCAGCGAGGACTGCTCGGAGTCCTGGGTCGGGTCCACCACCGCGTCCAGCACCGACCTGCCGACGTTCTTCGGGAACAAGTGGGCGTACACGCCGCCCAGTTCGGTGCCGTACGAGATGCCGAAGTAGTACAGCTTCTTGTCGCCGAGCACCTGGCGCATCAGATCCATGTCGCGGGCGGCCTCGGTGGTGCCGACGTGGGGGAGCCGGCTGCCGGAGTTCCGCTCGCAGGCGTCCGCGAACGTCCGGGTGCTCTCGACGAGGGTCTTCACCTCCGCGGGGGTGTCCGGGGTGCCGTCGAGTTCGTAGCGGGCGTCGAGCTGCTTGTCGCTCTCGCACTGCACACCCGCGCTGCGGCCCACCCCGCGCGGGTCGAAGCTGACCAGGTCGTAGCGGGCGCGG
Organism: Streptomyces sp. NPDC002669; assembly: GCF_042889165.1. Classification (NCBI taxonomy): domain Bacteria; kingdom Bacillati; phylum Actinomycetota; class Actinomycetes; order Kitasatosporales; family Streptomycetaceae; genus Streptomyces; species Streptomyces sp. NPDC002669. The sequence goes on from NZ_JBIAQQ010000006.1 coordinate 9,747, forward strand.
AGCTTGTCGTAGTCCTTGCCGAAGGCGGGCAGGGTGGCGACGCCGGAGGCGCCGGGGCCGCCGAAGTTGAAGATGAGGGAACCGATCCGTTTATCCCGGTTCGCGGCCTTGGCCCGGATGAGCGCCAGCTGGATCGTCTTGCCGTCGGGGTTCGCGTAGTCGAGCGGGGCCCGCATGAACGAGCACTCCCAGGGGGTGCCGCCGGGCAGCGGGGTCGGCGCCTTCCCGCCGCCCTGCGCCGGGACCGGGGCGGAGCAGGGCTTCCACGTCAGCTGCTGGGAGGCGAGGTCGTCGGGGCCGGTCGCCGCGGCGTTCGCCGCGAGCGGCGAGCTGCGCGGCCCGGCGCCTTCCTCGGTGCCGCCGCTCGAACAGGCGGTGATGGGCAGGAGCACGGTGACGGTGGCGGCCAGGGCGGCGGCACGCAGGGCGGGGGAGGTCCTCATGGGGCCCATCGTGCGGGGCGAACCGGAGGGGTGCACGGGGCACCGGTCCAAGCGGGTGGTCGGCGCCCGGGCCGTCGCCCGACTGGCCTCGTGCACTGCCCCGTCCGTGGCTGAGGAACCGTCAGGGCCCGTTCGGAGGGTCGGGAGGAGAGGGGGCGTCAGGGAGCGGGCCCGGTTCCACCCCGGCCCCCGCGAACCGGGCCCGGTCCCGCCGTGAACCGGGGCCCGGGCCCGGGGGCGCCGTCAGAGTTCGCCCTTGCGGGTCAGATGGTTGAAGCAGAGCCAGCCGGGAAGCACCGGCAGCCAGAACGTCAGCAGGCGGTACAGCACCACGGCGGGCGCCGCGACCTCCTTCGGCAGGTTGACCGCGATCAGTCCCAGCATCAGCGCGCCCTCGACCGCGCCCATTCCGCCCGGCGTGGGCGCTGCCGACCCCAGCGCGTTGCCGGCGAGGAAGACCACCGCGATGCTGGCGTAGCTGAGCGTGGGCACGTCCGGACCGCTGAACGCCCGGATCGACGCGTCCAGGCACATCACGAACGTCCCGGTCAGCAGCAGCATCCCGCCGATGCCCGTCAGCAGCTTCTGCGGCCGCTGCACCACATCGATCATGCGCGGCACGACCCCGGCGAACAGCGACCGCACCCGCGTCACCACGAACTTCCGCAGGAACGGAACCGCCGTCACCACCAGCACCAGCACGGCGACCGTCAGCAGCCCGGCGATCACGGTCCTGGACGGGGTGAGCGAGGACGGGGTCCGCTCGGTACCGGTCAGATAGCCGAACGCCGCCAGCAGCAGGATGTGGCAGCCCAGGCCGAACAGCTGCGAGGCGCCGACGCTCGCCACGGCGAGCCCCGGCCGCACCCCGGCCCGCTGCAGGAAGCGGGTGTTCAGCGCCACGCCGCCGACCGCGGCCGGGGCGACGATCTTCACGAAGGACCCGGCGACCTGGGCCAGCACCGTCTTGCCGAACGGCACCCGCTCGGGCACGAAGCCCAGCAGGCTCATCGAGGCCGCCACGTAGCTGAGGGCGGAGAAGCCGACGGCGGCGGCCACCCAGCCCCACTCCGCCTGCTCGGCGACCGTGCCGAAGTCGGCCTGGGTGACCTGGGAGATGAGGTAGTACGCGGCGAACGCACCGGCGATGAAGCTCACCAGGGTCCGCGGCTTGATGCGTTCCAGGCGCACCGGCTCGACCGGCGCCTGCGGCCGGATCCGCAGCACCTGCTGCCGCATCTGGGAGAGCAGGTCCTCCTCGCGGGCCTCTTCCAGCGCGTCGTCCAGGGCCCGCTTCTCGGCCTGCTTCTGGTTGCGGAGCGCCTTGCGGCCGGGCTTGCGGCCGGTACGGTCCTCGGTTCCGGGCTCGGCCGCCCCTTCCGGGGCCCCGTGCTCCTGAGCCCTGACCCGCCTGGCCGCGTCCGACGCCTCCAGCACCGCCTCCCGCTCCCGCTGCGCGCGCTCCCGGGCCAGCCGGCGCAGCGTCGCACGGGTCGAACGACTCAGCGCGATCGGCTGGAGCAGCGGCAGGCAGTCGGCGACGACATCGGGGCCGAGGACCTCCAGGGCCCCGGCCACGGCCCGTTCGGCACCCACCCGCAGACCGGTGGTGGTCAGCAGCTGCGCGACGTCCATCCGCAGCACCAGGTCACCGGCCGCGATCTCGCCGCCGCGCAGATCGGTGACGAACACCTTGCCGGAACGATCCACCAGGATGGCGTCACCCGTGAGCCTGCGGTGCGCGATCCGGCGCGACTGGAGCGCCCTCACCTGGCGCCAGGCGCCGCGCAGCACCTCGTCGGTGATCTCCGAGTCCTCCAGCGCGTCCAGGGAACGGCCGCCGATGTGCTCGTACACCAGCATCACGGCGTCGGGCCCGAGCTCGGACGTGGCGATCAGCTTGGGGGCGTTGGCCCCGGCGGCGATCGCCGCGTACGCGAGCAGCGCCTCCTGCTCCAGGGCCTGGCGCAGCGACTGGATGGAACGGCGCTGGGTGATGCCGCGCAGGGTGAGCCTGCGCCACACCCGGTAGAAGAAGCCCTGGGCCTGCTGCTCGCGGTCGACGACCGTGACGTCGAGCGGCGCCCCGTCCTCCAGGGACACCAGATAGCGGCGCCCCCGGTCGTTCGGGTCGCCCGAGTCGGGGGAGTCCTCGGCGCGCATCGCGGTGACGGGGCGGAAGCCGACGTGGCGCAGCCCGGCCATCAGGTGCTGACCGGTCGGCCGCACGTTGGGCGAGCCGACCGTGTACAGCGTGCCGTACGCGACGGTCCAGCCGATCAGTACGGTCAGGACGATCGAGAACGGGGTCGTGTAGCCGCCGACCAGCATGGCGAACGCGTCGAGCAGCAGCACCACCCACAGCACCACCCGCCAGCGCGGCCGTCTCGCCATCCCGACCGCCGTCATGTACGCGATCACGGGGGCGAGGTAGCCGTGCACGGGGTCGGTGAGCGCCCCGGCCTGTGGCTGGGTCAGGGCGTCCTTGATGGTGCCGGGGGCGTACCGGGACACCCAGAGGTCGGTGGCGAGGGTGACGCCGTGCGCCAGCACGGCGGCGAGCACCCCGTCGGCGATCCGCAGCCCGTCGCGCTTGATCAGCCGCTCGATCGCGAACGCGACCGGGACGAGCAGCACGGCGATGCTGGAGACCAGGCCGGCGAGCTTGATCAGGACGTCGGGCGCCTGGCCGGTGCCCTTGTTGATGTCCTGTTCGAGACCGGCGGTGGTGCCGTGGGCGAACGCGGCGATCGCGAACAGGACGACGATCGCCAGGATCCCGATGAGGAGCCGCATGAGGTCGGAGGGGCGGTGCACCCGGGCGGGGAGCAGCGGTTCGTCCCCCGAGACGCGTTCGGCCTGTTCCTGCGCGACGGTCGAGAGCGTCGACCCGGCCGGGTGCCCGGGGGCCGCCCCCCGCTCCCGGCCGGACTCCCCGGCGGACGCGCGGGACGCGTCCGGACCCTTCCCGGCGGACGCGCGGGACTCGTCCGGGTGGGACTCGGCGGACGTCCGGGACCTGTCCGGGTGGGGCTCGGCATCAGGGGCGTCCGCCGCCTTCGGTGGCTGCACGCCCTGCTCCTTCGTCGCCTCTGATTGGTCTTCGTGGTCTCGTATCACCGGTCACCGCCCGCACGATGGTGGCACGGCCCGGCGACGGAGGGGGGCATCAGGGTGCACTGCACGGACACGCGAAGCGCAAGATACGCCCCTTTGCCCCCGCCCGCACGCCCGGTGGACGGGGGCAGACGGACCGGGCCGGGCTGTCGGTGGCGTACGGCAGGATGGGGCGGATGAGCCAACACCGGACGAGCGACGGCGGGACGAACGGCGGCCGGACGGGCGCCGTCCGGGCAGGGAACGACCGGGCGGAGAGCGACCGGCCGGGTGCCGGGCCGACGGTCCACGAGCTGCCGGATTACGCGGAGCGGGTGCTCGACGTCGCCGAGCTGATCCCGCCCGGCCGTGTCATGACGTACGGGGACGTCGCCGAGTGGCTGGGCGACGGCGGCCCCCGGCAGGTCGGCCGGGCCATGGCGCTGTACGGGTCCGCGGTGCCGTGGTGGCGTGTGGTGCGGTCCGACGGGGTGCTGCTGCCCGGCCACGAGCTGCGGGCCCTGGACCGCTACCGCGAGGAGGGCACCCCGCTGCGCGAGGCGGCGCGAGGTGCGGAGGGCCATCTGCCGCGCCTCGACATGAGGCGGGCGCGGTGGGACGGCGTCACCGCGGACGGGGGCGGCGGCGCGGACCGGGACAGGGGCGGAGGTGCTCACATCTGACAGCTTCGGCCATTCGGCGGCGCGATGGGCGACGTCGGGCCCGTACGACACGCCCGGCGCGTGGGGGGCGACGCCCGGCGGGACGGCCCGCGCCGCGGGCCGGGACGGGGTCCGCACGGCCGGACGCGCAGGTTCCTGCCGAGCGGTACGGGGCGTGCGGGCCGGGGTGTGCGGACCCTGCGCGCTGCGTGGCGCACCCGACGTAAGTGATGTGTGTGACATGCGTGTGTGTGATGTGCGCGACGCGCGTGATGTCCGACACGGTCGGGCGTACGGTGCGACCTCCGACCGCGTCCGCGCCCCGGAACGTGACGAGGCACGCAGCGCGCACGTCCCGCACCGCGCCGCCGCTGGCGTAGCGTCGTCAGCCCGCGCACCGCACCGCACCCTCACCACCAGCACACCCACCAGGACCGGCGATCCACGTGAGTTCCTCCTCCTCCACCCGGCACAGTCCGTACCGTCAGGAACGACGGCGGGCCGCGGGCGCGTACCGACTGGTGCGTACTCCGCCGGGCTCCGTGGAACCCCCTCTTCTGGACGCGGCACAGCGCGCGGTGGTTGATCACCCCGGCGGCCCGCTCCTGGTGCTCGCCGGACCCGGCACCGGCAAGACGACCACGCTCGTCGAGGCGGTCGCCGCCCGGGTCGCCCGGGGCGCCGACCCCGCCCGCCTCCTGGTGCTCACCTTCAGCCGCAAGGCGGCCGTGGAGCTGCGCGACCGGATGGCCGCCCGGCTCGGTGCCGCCCGCGGCCCGCAGGCCACCACGTTCCACTCCTTCTGTTACGCCCTGGTCCGCGCCCACCAGGGCGCCGACCTCTTCGCCGAACCGCTGCGGCTGCTCTCCGGGCCCGAACAGGACGTCACCGTCCGCGAGCTGCTCGCCGGTCAGCTCGAACTGGAACGGGACGGCTTCCCCCACATCCGCTGGCCCGACGAGCTGCGGGCCTGCCTGACCACGCGCGGCTTCGCCGACGAGGTGCGCGCGGTGCTGGCCCGCAGCCGGGAACTGGGCCTGGGACCGGACGCGCTGGCCGACTTCGCCCGCCGCACCGGCCGGCCCGACTGGGGCGCCGCTGCCCAGTTCCTCGCCGAGTACCTGGACGTGCTGGACGCCCAGGGGGTGCTGGACTACGCGGAGCTGGTGCACCGCGCCGTGCTGCTCGCGGAGCGCCCCGAGGTGGCGGCGCCGCTCGCGGGGCAGTACGACGCCGTGTTCGTCGACGAGTACCAGGACACGGACCCGGCCCAGGTACGGCTGCTGCACGCGCTGGCCGGGAACCGGGGGAGCGCCCGGGGCGCCGGGGGCGGCCGGGACCTGATCGCCTTCGGCGACCCGGACCAGTCGATCTACGCGTTCCGGGGCGCCGACGTGAACGGCATCCTCGACTTCCCGGAGACGTTCCGGCGGGCGGACGGCGCCCCGGCCCCGGTCGGTGTGCTCACCACCTCGCGCCGGTCCGGGGAACGGCTGCTGGCCGCCACCCGGCTGCTGACCCGCCGGATGCCGCTGACCAGGCTGCCCGCGGAGAAGGTCCGCGCCCACCGGGAGCTGGCCGCGGTCCACGAGGGCGGGCGGGTGGAGGCGTACACCTACCCGACCGCCTCCACGGAGCTGGACAACATCGCGGACCTGCTGCGCCGGGCCCATCTGGAGGACGGCGTCCCGTGGAACGAGATGGCGGTGCTCGTACGGGCCGGGGGGCGCACGATCCCCTCCCTGCGCCGGGCCCTGACCTCGGCCGGCGTCCCCCTGGAGGTCGACGGCGACGACCTTCCCCTGCGCCACGAACCGGCGGTGGCCCCGCTCCTGACCGCCCTGCGCGCGGTCGCCTCGGCGGCCCTGCACCGAGGTGCGCCGGACGAGGGGGCGGTGAGGGAGGACGCGGGGGACGGAACGGCGGAACCGGAAGAGAAGGCACCGGCGGACGAGGCTTCGGCGGGCGGCGTTCCGGAAGAGGCCGGTGGTCGGGTACCCGACGACGGGACCCGTTGGCTGGACACCGAGACCGCCCTGACCCTCCTCACCTCCCCCCTCGGCTCCATGGACGCGGCCGACCTGCGCCGCCTCGGCCGGGCCCTGCGCGACGAGGAGCGGGCTGCCGGGAACCGGGTACCGGCGCCCTCCGGCGACCTGTTGGCCCGTGCGCTCACCGAACCCGAACGGCTCGTCACGCACGACCCGGCGTACGCCCGCGGGGCCCAGCGGCTCGGCGCGCTCCTGCGCAAGGCGCGCGAGCTGCTCGAAGGGGGCGGCACCGCGGAGGAGGCGCTGTGGGCGCTGTGGTCCGGCACCCCGTGGCCGTCGCGGCTGGAGCGCGCCGCGCTGCGCGGCGGCGCGGCCGGGCGCAACGCCGACCGCGACCTCGACGCGGTCTGCGCCCTCTTCGACACCGCGGCCCGCGCAGAGGAGCGCACCGGCGGACGCGGCGCGCTCAACTTCCTGGAGGAGGTCGACGCCCAGGACATCGCCGCCGACACCCTCTCCCGGCGCGTGGTGCGCCCCGACGCCGTACGGCTGATGACCGCGCACCGCTCCAAGGGGCTGGAGTGGCGCCTCGTCGTCGTCGCGGGGGTGCAGGAGGGACTCTGGCCGGACCTGCGCCGCCGGGGTTCGCTGCTGGAGGCGGACCGGATCGGCCGCGACGGCCTGGCCGAGCCGCTCACCCCCGGCGCCCTCCTCGCCGAGGAACGCCGGCTCTTCTACGTCGCGGCGACCCGCGCCCGGGAACGCCTCGTCGTCACCGCGGTGAAGGCCCCCGCCGACGACGGCGACCAGCCGTCCCGCTTCCTCACCGAACTCGGCGCCGAGCCGCGCGACGTCACCGGCCGCCCGCGCCGCCCCCTCGCCGTGGCCGCGCTCGTCGCCGAACTGCGCGCCACCACCGTCGACCCCGGCGCGTCCGATGCCCTGCGGGAGGAGGCCGCCCGCCGTCTCGCCCGCCTCGCCGCGCTCACCGACGAGGAGGGCGCACCGCTCGTACCGGCGGCGCACCCCCACCGCTGGTGGGGCCTGTACGAGCCGACCCGTTCCGCCGTGCCGCTGCGCGACCGGGACCGGCCCGTGGCACTGTCCGGCAGCGCGCTCGACCAGCTCGCCAACACGTGTGCGCTCCAGTGGTTCCTCGGCCGCGAGGTGAAGGCGGACGCCCCGGCGACGGCCGCCCAGGGCTTCGGCAACGTCGTCCACGTACTCGCCGACGAGGTGGCCTCCGGGCGCACCCCCGCCGATCTGGACGTCCTGATGGAACGGCTGGACTCGGTCTGGGACGGCCTCGTCTTCGACGCCCCCTGGAAGTCCCGGCAGGAGAAGGACCAGGCCCGGATCGCCCTCGAACGCTTCCTGCGCTGGCACGTCATGGACCGCACCGGCCGCACCTCCGCCGCGAGCGAGCACGACTTCGACGTGACGCTGGAGGCGGGGGAGTACGAGGTGCGCATCCGGGGCTCCATGGACCGCGTCGAACAGGACGCCGAGGGCCGGGCCTACGTCGTCGACTTCAAGACCGGCAAGCAGGCCCCGACCAAGGACGAGGTCGCCCGTCACCCCCAGCTCGCGGTGTACCAGCTGGCCGTCCGGGAAGGGGCGGTCGACGAGGTCTTCGACGGCCGGCGCCCCGAACCGGGCGGCGCCGAACTGGTGCAGCTGCGCCAGGCCGCCCCCAAGAAGGAGGGCGGCGACGCCCTTCCCAAGGTGCAGGCGCAGGAACCGCTCGACGGCGGGGACGGCGGGGGCGAATGGGTCTCCGACCTGCTGGCCACGGCCGCGGGCCGGGTCCTGGACGAACGTTTCACGCCCTCGACCGGCCAGCACTGCGGGCACTGCGCCTTCCGGGCCTCGTGCAGCGCGCAGCCGGAGGGCCGCCACATCCTGGAATGAGCCCTTTCCGCGGGGCCTTTCCGCGGAAGCCCTTTCCCCGGAACGGGCCGGTTCCGGGACGCGCGTGCGGACGTGCGTGCGCACGGGCCGGTGGACCTGCGGGCGCCGCACGGTGTCAGTGCATGCGGCTAACCTCCTGGGGTGTCCTCACGCATCACCGATCCCGAGCAGCTCAAGGAGCTCCTCGGGATTCCGTTCACCCCCGAGCAGACGGCCTGCATCACCGCGCCGCCCGCACCGCAGGTGATCGTGGCCGGGGCCGGGTCCGGGAAGACCACGGTGATGGCGGCCCGGGTGGTGTGGCTGGTGGGGACCGGCCAAGTGGCGCCCGAGCAGGTCCTCGGGCTGACCTTCACCAACAAGGCGGCCGGCGAGCTCGCCGAGCGCGTCCGCAAGGCCCTGATCGCGGCCGGGGTCACCGACCCGGACGCGATCGACCCGGACAACCCCCCGGGCGAGCCCAGCATCTCCACGTACCACGCCTTCGCCGGCCGGCTCCTCACCGAGCACGGGCTGCGCATCGGGCTCGAACCCACCACCCGCCTCCTCGCCGACGCCACCCGCTACCAGCTCGCCGCCCGCGTGCTGCGTGAGGCCCCCGGCCCCTACCCGGCCCTGACCAGGTCGTTCCCCACCCTGGTCAGTGATCTGCTGGCCCTGGACGCCGAGCTGGCCGAGCACCTCGTACGGCCCGAACAGCTCGCGGAGCACGACACCGAGCTCCTGCACACGCTCGAATCGGCCAAGCTCACCAACGCCGAACTGCGCAAGGTCCCCGAGACCACCGAGGCCCGTCGCGAACTGCTCCGGCTGACCCGCCGCTACCGCGAGGCCAAGCGGAGCCGCGACCTCCTCGACTTCGGCGACCAGATCGCGCTCTCCGCCGAACTGGCGCTCACCCGCCCCGAGGTCGGCGCGATCCTGCGCGACGAGTTCCGGGTCGTCCTGCTCGACGAGTACCAGGACACCTCCGTCGCCCAGCGGCTGCTGCTCTCCGCCCTCTTCGGCCGCGGCCCCGAGCCCGGCCACGAGCCCGCCCCGGGTTCCGGTCCGGATTCCGGCCCCGAGCCCGGTTCCGGCGCCGACGCGCCCCGGCGGGCGGTCGCGACCGGGCACGCGGTCACCGCCGTCGGCGACCCCTGCCAGGCGATCTACGGCTGGCGCGGCGCCTCCGTCGCCAACCTCGACGACTTCCCGCTCCACTTCCCGCACGCCGACGGCACCCCCGCCACCCGCTACTCCCTCAGCGAGAACCGCCGCAGCGGCGGCCGGCTCCTCCACCTCGCCAACGGCCTCGCCGCCCCGCTGCGCGCCATGCACGAGGGGGTCGAGGCGCTGCGCCCCGCCCCGGGCGCCGAACGCGACGGCACCGTCCGCTGCGCCCTGCTCCGTACCCACGCCGAGGAGATCGACTGGCTCGCCGACTCGATCGCCCATCTGGTGAGGACCGGCAAGGAGCCCGGCGAGATCGCCGTCCTGTGCCGGACGGCGGGCGACTTCCCGGAGATCCAGGCCGCGCTCGTGGCCCGTGAGGTCCCGGTCGAGGTCGTCGGCCTGTCCGGGCTGCTGCACCTTCCCGAGGTCGCCGACCTCGTCGCGGTCTGCGAGGTCCTCCAGGACCCCGGGGCCAACGCCTCCCTGGTCCGGCTGCTCACCGGCCCCCGCTGGCGCATCGGCCCCCGCGACCTGGCCCTGCTCGGCCGCCGAGCCCGGCTCCTCGTCCACCGCGCGGCCCACGGCGACGACGAGGACTTCGACCCCGACCGCCGTCTCGCCGAGGCCGTCGAGGGCATCGACCCGGCCGAGGTGATCTCGCTCGCCGACGCGCTGGACACCTTCCTCGAATCCGGCGGGGAGGAGGACGACGGGCTTCCGTTCTCCGCCGACGCCCGGGTCCGTTTCGCCCGCCTCGCCGCCGAACTGCGCGACCTGCGCCGCTCGCTGGCCGACCCCCTGATGGACGTGCTGCACCGGGTCCTGGCCACCACCGGCCTGGAGGTCGAGCTCTCCGCCTCGCCGCAGGCCCTGGCCGCCCGCCGCCGCGAGACCCTGGGCAACTTCCTCGACGTGGCGGCCCGCTTCTCCGCCGTCGAGGGCGACGCCACCCTCCTCGCCTTCCTCGGCTTCCTGCGCACCGCCGTCCAGTACGAGAAGGGCCTGGACAACGCCCTGCCCGGCGGCGAGAACACCGTCAAGGTCCTCACCGCCCACAAGTCCAAGGGCCTGGAGTGGGACGTCGTCGCCGTGCCCGGACTGGTCACCGGCCAGTTCCCCAGCGGTCAGTCCCGCGACGCCTGGACCACTCAGGCCAAGGTCCTCCCGCACGCCCTGCGCGGGGACCGGGCCACCCTCCCCGACATCCGCTCCTGGGACGCCAAGGGCCTCAAGGGCTTCAAGGAGGAGATGAAGGAGCACCAGTACACCGAGGAGCTCCGCCTGGGATACGTCACCTTCACCAGGCCCCGCAGCCTGCTGCTCGGCTCCGGCCACTGGTGGGGCCCCTCCCAGAAGAAGCCGCGCGGCCCGTCCGGCTTCCTGCACGCGCTGTACGAGCACTGCGCGGCCGGATACGGCGAGATCGAGGTCTGGGCCGACGAACCGGCCGAGGACGAGGAGAACCCGGCGCTCGCGGAGCGGACCGCCGACCAGGCGTGGCCGCTTCCCCTCGACGCCCTCGCGCTGACCCGCCGCCGCGCCGCCGCCGACGCGGTGCTGGCACACCTGAGGACCCTGGCCACGACGGCCCCCACCGGCCCGGACCCGTACGCCGGGGAGAAGGACCCGTTCCCCGACGAGGAGCCTCCCGAGTTCCCCGAGCCCCCCGAGCCCCCCGAGTTCCCCGATCTTCCCGACGAGGAGTTGTACGCCGACGACTGGGACGCCCTGCCGACGCGGCCCCCGGCCCCGTCCGCCCCCGCTCCCGCCCCGCACATCCCCGCGGCCCGGACCCCCGAGGCCGAGCCCGAGCCCGGGCCCGCCGGGGAGCGCCGGCTCACCCCCGAGGAGTCCCGCACCCTCGCCTCCTGGGACCGCGACCTCGACGCGCTCACCGGCGAACTGCGGCGCGCCCGCGCCACCGTGCGCGACGTCCTCGTCCCCGCGTCGCTCTCCGCCACCCAGCTGCTGCGCCTCGCCGAGGACCCCGACGGCTTCGCCCGGGAACTGGCCCGCCCGATGCCGAGGCCCCCGCAGCCCGCGGCCCGCCGGGGCACCCGCTTCCACGCCTGGGTGGAGTCCCGCTTCGAGGAGGTGCCGCTGCCCATGCTCGGGCCCGACGAGCTGCCCGGCGGTGAGGGGAACGAGGCCGAGATCGCCGACGAACGCGACCTCGCCGAGCTCAAGGAGGCGTTCGAGCGCACCCCGTACGCCCGCCGCACCCCGTACCGCGTCGAGACGCCGTTCCAGATCACCCTGGCCGGGCGGGTGATCCGGGGCCGCATCGACGCGGTGTACCGCACCGGGAACACCTACGAGATCGTCGACTGGAAGACCACCCGCACCAATACCGCCGACCCCCTCCAGCTCGCGGTCTACCGCCTGGCCTGGGCCGAGCTTCACGGCCTGCCGCCCACCGAGGTCCTCGCCACGTTCCTCTACGTGCGCAGCGGCGAGATCGTCCGCCCCGCCCGCCTCCCGGGCCGCGCGGAACTGGAACGGATCCTGCTCGACGAACAACCGGACTAGCCCCGGCCGGCCGCACCGGCCCCGCACCGCGGGCGGAAGGACCCCACCGGACGAGGCACTAGGCTCAAGGCCATGAGCGACACCCCGGACAGCGCCGTCCGTACGTACACCGAGCAGCACCGCACAGCCTTCCTCGACGACCTCGCCGCCTGGCTGCGCATCCCCTCCGTATCCGCCCAGCCGGAGCACGACGGGGACGTACGGCGCAGTGCCGAGTGGCTGTCCGCCAAGCTCCGGGAGACCGGTTTCCCGGTCGCCGAGATCTGGGAGACGCCCGGTGCTCCCGCGGTCTTCGCCCAGTGGCCGTCCGACGACCCGGACGCCCCGACGGTCCTCGTCTACGGGCACCACGACGTGCAGCCCGCCGCCCGCGAGGACGGCTGGGCCACCGACCCGTTCGAGCCGGTGATCCGCGACGGCCGGATGTACGGGCGGGGCGCCGCCGACGACAAGGGGCAGGTGTTCTTCCACACCCTCGGCGTCCGGGCCCACCTCGCCGCCACCGGCCGCACCACGCCCGCCGTCAACCTCAAGCTCCTGATCGAGGGTGAGGAGGAGTCCGGCTCCCCGAACTTCCGCGCCCTGGTCGAGGAGCGGGCCGCCCGGCTCGCCGCCGACGCCGTGATCGTCTCCGACACCGGCATGTGGAACGAGACGACCCCCACGGTCTGCACCGGCATGCGCGGCCTCGCCGAGTGCGAGATCGAGCTGTACGGCCCCGAGCAGGACATCCACTCCGGTTCGTTCGGCGGCGCCGTCCCCAATCCGGCCACCGCCGTCGCCCGGCTCGTCGCCGCACTGCACGACGCGGACGGCCGGGTCGCGATCCCCGGGTTCTACGACGGCGTGAGCGAACTCACCGACACCGAGCGCGCGCTCTTCGCCGAGCTGCCCTTCGACGAGGAGACCTGGCTGCGCACCGCCAAGTCCCGCGCCGCGTCGGGCGAGGCCGGCCACTCCACGCTGGAACGCATCTGGGCCCGCCCCACCGCCGAGGTCAACGGCATCGGAGGCGGCTACCAGGGGGCCGGCAGCAAGACGATCATCCCGTCCTCCGCCATGGTGAAGATCAGTTTCCGGCTGGTCGCGGGCCAGGACCCCGACCACGTCCAGCAGGTGGTCCGGGCCTGGGCCGACACCCAGGTCCCGGCCGGTGTCCGGCACCGGATCTCCTTCGCCCCGGCCACCCGCCCCTGCCTGACCCCGCTGGACCACCCGGCCCTCCAGGCCGTGGCCCGCGCCATGGGACGGGCCTTCGGCCAGAAGATCCTCTTCACCCGGGAAGGGGGCTCGGGACCCGCCGCCGACCTCCAGGACGTGCTCGGCGCACCCGTCCTCTTCCTGGGCATCTCCGTACCGTCCGACGGCTGGCACGCCCCCGACGAGAAGGTCGAGCTCGACCTCCTGTTCAAGGGCGTGGAGACGACCGCGCACCTCTGGGGCGAGCTGGCCGCCACACTCCGCTGAATCCTCTGAACACCCGATCCATCCCGGGGGAGTAGGAAGCACCTGTGAGCACCTTCGACAACGCCACCGCGGACCGTCCCATCGGTCTCACCGCGCCCAGTGGCATCGACCGCGCGGCGCACCACCGCCTCGACGAGGCGTGGCTGGCCGCCGCGTGGAGCCACCCGACCACCCGCGTGTTCGTCGTCTCCGGCGGCCAGGTGCTGATCGACGACACGGCCGAGGGCGGCACGGAGATCGTCATGACCCCGGCCTTCGAGGCCCCGATCACCGAGACCCACCGCTACTTCCTCGGAACCGACGAGGACGGCGTCAGCTACTTCGCGCTCCAGAAGGACTCCCTGCCCGGCCGCATGGACCAGCCGGCCCGCCCGGCCGGCCTGCGCGAGGCCGGTCTGCTGCTCGGCCCGCGCGACGCGGCACTGATGGCGCACGCGGTGGCGCTGGAGAACTGGCAGCGCCTGCACCGCTTCTGCTCCCGCTGCGGCGAGCGCACGGTCATCGCGGCGTCCGGTCACATCCGCCGCTGCCCGGCCTGCGGCGCCGAGCACTACCCGCGCACCGACCCGGCGGTCATCATGCTGGTGACGGACGAGAAGGACCGTGCCCTGCTGGGCCGCCAGGTGCACTGGCCCGAGGGCCGCTTCTCGACGCTCGCGGGCTTCGTCGAGCCGGGGGAGTCGATCGAGCAGTCCGTGGCGCGCGAGGTGTTCGAGGAGGCGGGGGTCACGGTCGGCGAGGTCGAGTACGTCGCCAGCCAGCCCTGGCCGTTCCCCTCCAGCCTGATGCTCGGCTTCATGGCCCGCGCCACCTCCTCCGAGATCAACGTGGACGGCGAGGAGATCGAGGAGGCCCGCTGGTTCTCCCGCGAGGACCTGACGGCCGCCTTCGAGTCGGGTGAGATCCTGCCCCCGTACGGCATCTCGATCGCGGCGCGGCTGATCGAGCTCTGGTACGGCAAGCCGCTCCCGAAGCCGGGCAGCACCGGCTGACGCACACCGGGCCCGGAACCTGGGCGGGCGCCCTTCCGGACGCGTGGGGGAACGCCCCCTCCGCGACCGGAGGGGGCGTGGGCGGAGAGGCGTCCTCTCCGGAACCGCAGAAGCTGCGGAGGCCGCGGGATCAGGCGGCGAGCGCCTGCTTCACCTGTGCCAGGGACGGGTTCGTCATGACGGCCTCGGCACCCGTGGAACCGACCACCAGGACGGTGGGAACGGTCTGGTTGCCCCCGTTGGCCTTCTCGACGAAGGCCGCGGACTCCGGGTCCTGCTCGATGTTGATCTCGTTGTACGCGATGCCCTCACGGTCCATCTGGCTCTTGAGCCGACGGCAGTAGCCGCACCACGTGGTGCTGTACATCGTCACAGTGCCCGGCATGTCTTCGTGCTCCTCTGGCTCGTCCGTCTTCTCGGACTCGGTATCGGACTCGGTCTCGTTCTCTTCGCAGTCTCATCCGTCGTGCGGAGAAGCTGGAAAGCGCGCCACCGCGGGACGCGGTACCGCCCGGAAGGGGAACGTACGCGAGCCGAGGACCATTCCCGTCACTGCCCCTTGCCACCGCCGTACCGCCGCGCCCTCTCGCCCCTCTCGCCCCACGCCCCGCACGAGCACTGCCCGTATCGGTCGGCCCGGGCGGTACGACGTGACCGGTACGACGAATGCGGCCCCCTGTGGACAACTTCCGCGCCCGTCTCTTGCGACCTGGCAGCATGGCGGGGTGACAGCAGCAACGCATTCCCCCCTCTTCCCGCAGGTCCCCGAGTCGGCCGACGCCGTGCTCGACGGCCTGGACCCCGAGCAGCGCGAGGTCGCCACGGCCCTGCACGGCCCGGTGTGCGTGCTGGCCGGAGCCGGTACGGGCAAGACGCGTGCGATCACCCATCGCATCGCCTACGGGGTGCGCGCCGGGATACTCCAGCCGACGAGCGTGCTCGCCGTCACGTTCACCAACCGGGCCGCGGGCGAGATGCGGGGACGGCTGCGCCAGCTCGGCGCGAGCGGTGTGCAGGCGCGGACGTTCCACTCCGCCGCCCTGCGCCAGCTCCAGTACTTCTGGCCGAAGGCCGTCGGGGGCGACCTGCCCCGGCTGCTGGAGCGCAAGGTCCAGCTCGTCGCCGAGGCCGCGGCCCGCTGCCGCATCCGCCTCGACCGCAACGAGCTGCGGGACGTCACCAGCGAGATCGAGTGGTCCAAGGTCACCCAGACCGTCCCCGCCGACTACCCGGCCGCAGTCGTCAAGACCCAGCGCGACGCCCCCAGGGACCCGGCGGAGATCTCCCAGATCTACGCGATGTACGAGCAGCTGAAGCGCGACCGTTCGGTGATCGACTTCGAGGACGTGCTGCTGCTCACCGTCGCCATCCTCCAGGACCGGCACGACATCGCCGACCACGTCCGCCGTCAGTACCAGCACTTCGTCGTCGACGAGTACCAGGACGTCAGCCCGCTCCAGCAACGGCTGCTCGACCTCTGGCTCGGCGACCGGGACAACCTCTGCGTCGTCGGCGACGCCGGCCAGACGATCTACTCCTTCACCGGAGCCACCCCCGACCACCTGCTGAACTTCCGCACCCGCCACCCCGGCGCGACGGTCGTCAAACTCGTCCGGGACTACCGCTCCACACCCCAGGTGGTGCACCTGGCCAACGGGCTGCTCGGCCAGGCCCGGGGCCGCGCCGCGGAGCACCGGCTCGAACTGATCTCGCAGCGCGACCCCGGCCCCGAGCCCGCCTACACGGAGTACGCCGACGAGCCCGCGGAGGCCGAGGGCACCGCCCGCCGCATCCGCGACCTGATCGCGGCGGGCGTCCCGGCCGGTGAGATCGCCGTGCTCTACCGGGTCAACTCCCAGTCCGAGGTCTACGAACAGGCCCTGGCCGACGCGGGCGTGCCGTACCAGCTGCGGGGCGCGGAGCGCTTCTTCGAACGGGCGGAGGTGCGGGAGGCGGGCGTCGCCCTGCGCGGCGCGGCCCGTGCGGGGAGCAACGACTCCCTGCTCGACGACGCGCAGGGGCTGCCCGCGGAAGTGCGCGCGGTGCTCTCCACCAAGGGCTGGACCCCGGAACCGCCCGCGGGCTCCGGCGCGGTGCGGGACCGCTGGGAGTCCCTGGCCGCCCTGGTCCGGCTCGCCGAGGACTTCGAACGGGCCAAGCCGGGCGCCACGCTCTCCGACCTGGTGGCGGAGCTGGACGAACGGGCCGCCGCCCAGCACGCCCCCACGGTCCAAGGGGTCACGCTCGCCTCGCTGCACTCCGCGAAGGGCCTGGAGTGGGACGCCGTGTTCCTGGTCGGACTGACCGAGGGCATGATGCCGATCGCCTACGCCAAGACCGACGAGCAGGTCGAGGAGGAACGCCGGCTGCTGTACGTCGGCGTCACCCGGGCCCGACTGCACCTCATGCTGTCCTGGTCGCTCTCCCGCTCGCCCGGCGGCCGTGCCGGACGGCGCCCCAGCCGCTTCCTGAACGGGCTGCGCCCCGGCTCGGCGGCCCTCGGCGCGCGGCTCGGCTCGGCGGCGACCGGCGGGATCGAAAGGGGCTACCGGAGCCAGGGCCAGGGCACCGGCCCGGTCGCCAGACGCGGGCGACGAGGCCCCGCCCGGTGCCGGGTATGCGGCAAGACACTCACCGACGCGGGCGAGATGAAGCTGATGCGCTGCGACGACTGCCCCTCCGACATGGACGAGGCGTTGTACGAGCGGCTGCACGACTGGCGGGCGGTCAGGGCGAAGGAGATCGGCCAGCCCGCGTACTGCGTGTTCACCGACAAGACACTGATGGCGATCGCCGAGGCCGTGCCCGGCAGCGAGGGCGAACTGGCCGGGATCTCCGGCGTCGGTGTGCGGAAGCTGGACCGGTTCGGGACCGCGGTCCTGGCCATTTGCGCAGGTGGGACGGTAGATGAAGTGCTCGGGGAAGCCGTCGGCGAGAGCTGAGGAAAACTCGTCGGAAAAATAGTTTGCGCGCGCCCCAGTCATCACCATAGGTTCTTAACCACGGAAACAGCGGCTTCTCTGAAGTCCTGGTTCCGTGCTGTACTTATCCGAATACGCAGGACCGGTTCGCCGGTCCCCTGGACGCCGAGAGGAGGCGATTGAAGTGATCAGCATCATCAAGACCAACAAACTGAACGATCTTTCCGTCGTCTCCACCTGCTCGCTCGGCCTCACCCGCTCCTACGAGTCCTCGCTCCGTGGCACCGGTCTGTCCGGCATCCCTGCCGTCAGCCTGCTGGCCCCGGCGAGCCTCCCCGTGCGGGAGCGCAATGAGCGACCGGCCCAGGCACCGGCAGCAGCAGTAGCGAAGGGACAGGCCCAGGCCTATGCCTTTGCCGCCGTCGGTGCGGGAGCGGAATTCGGCGCCAAGAAGCAGATGACGCACCACACGATGTGGGCCTTCCGTGGGCCTGACCCCTGGAGTGATCCAGCCTGATCCACCATCAGGCCGGCGCCTTCAGGGCCGCGGAACCCCACTCGGGATCCGCGGCCCTTTTGTTTTGTCCGAACGGACGAGACAGCGCGAAGGGGCCTCGGGACAAGAAACACCCGGTACCAGCCGCCACCCGGTCAACAGGCCGGAACGAACAGACGAGGACACCACCCACCGTGCAACTCGAAGCGCACGCCCCGTCCGTACCGCCTTCCGACACGATCTCCCCGCCCGGCCTCACGGAGGACTCCACCTTGCTCCCCCTCACCGCGCTCACCGCGCTCGACGACGCCATCGAGAACCTCGGCGTACCCGTTCCGTGCCGCTCCTACGACCCGGAGGTCTTCTTCGCCGAGTCGCCCGCCGACGTCGAGTACGCCAAGTCCCTCTGCCGCACCTGCCCGCTCGTCGAGGCCTGCCTCGCGGGCGCCAAGGAGCGTCGTGAGCCGTGGGGCGTCTGGGGCGGTGAGCTCTTCATCCAGGGTGTTGTCGTTGCTCGCAAGCGGCCGCGTGGCCGTCCGCGCAAGAACCCGGTCGCGGCGTGACCGCCGACCTGGGGGTCACGGCCCCCAAGCCCATGAAGCGCATCGGAACCATCGACCGTCCCCACACCCACGATCCCCGAAATCAGGCCCCCATGTCCGTCCCCACGAATGAGCCCATCGGCTCCGCAACACCGAACGTCACGAACATCGGCGCGAACGACTCGCGTCAGAACAGGACCCGCGAGATGCAACTCATCCCAGAAGCCCTGGCGCGTGCTCATATGCACGACCGCATGAGGGAAGCCGACACGCAACGCCGGGCCGTGCGCCTGGTCAACGCGCGTCGGATGCAGCGCAGGGCGGAGCGCGCCTCGATGCGCGCCCGCCGCGCGCTGGCCATGGCGGTCATGCACTAGCCAGGTCGACAGCAACACCCGCCGCCGGGCAACCGCTCCGCCCGGAGGCGAACAGCACCCACAGTCAGTACCCCTTCCGCGGGGCCGGTCCGGACGGACCGGCCCCGCGGTCGTGCCACACGCGACCGAGCCACATGCCGGCGCTGCCGTGCCGGTGTCGTCGGGCGATGCCGAGCGGAGCGGCGGCACCGGAGTTATCGTCACGGCGTGGACGAGGAGACCCATCACCCGATTCAGCAGTCCGCTCGGCATCCCGCCGGGAGCGACGAGGCAGCGGTCGTCTGCGCCCTGTGCGGCACCTCCGCCGACGGCGAGAGCACACCACCGACCTGGATCTGTTCCGTGGAGAACGGCCGGCGCCAGTACTTCTGCGAGCAGTGCGCCCGTACCCACATCAGGGCGATCGAAAGCCGCCTCGACTCCGCCTGGTGGTGACCCGCCCGGCCACCCGCTCAGCAGCGCCCCACCGGGCAGAGCCCCGGCCGCCGGCGTTCCGGCCGAAGGCCCCCGCCCCCGACCGGAACACACCGGCCGGAAACGCCCTGGCCGGGAACGCCTCGGTCAGGAACACATCCGGCGGGAACGCGTCCGTGGCATCGCCCCGGCCTAGGGTCTTTCGTTTGGATCAGGCCGGATCAGTGAGCCCGGCATGATCCAAACGAGAGGCCCTAAGCCCCCGCGGGCGCGTCCTCCACCAGTTCCGGCGCCACGCCGCCCTCCCGCTCGTCCTCCACCGGTTCCTGTGCCCCGTCCTCCTCGTGCTCCGGCAGGAAGCCCGGCAGCCAGACTTCGAGCTCGTCGCGCAGCCGTACCGTCGCACCCAATTGGCACAGCACCCCAATTGTGCTCAACGTCACCCGGTGTATCAGGAGATAGGCGGGCGGCAGGTTCAGCTGCTTGCCGAGCTGATGCGCGGGGGAGCGGAGGTCCGCGATCTGCGCCGCCTGGGCGCGCAACCAGCTCCGGGTGAAGGTGAACTCCTCCACCTGCGCCGGTTCGATGATGGGCAGGAGGTACTTGAGCACCGCGTCCGGGTCGAGGTCGACCGACTCCTTGACGAACCCCTCCTCGCGCAACAGCTCGTAGACCGCCGCCGCCTCACCCTCCAGCGCCAGCCGCAAGGAGTCGCCGATCGGCTGGGGCAGACCACCCGGCAGCCGGTCCACCGTTCCGAAGTCCAGCACCCCGAGCCGCCACCGGCTCTCCTCGCCGTCCTCCTCGCCCGACTCCTCGTCCGGGGGAAGCAGCCGGAAATTGCCCGGATGCGGGTCGGCGTGCAGCAGGCCGGTGCGGGCGGGACCCGAGAAGAGGAACCGCGCGAGCAACTGACCGGCCCGGTCCCGCTGCTCCGGTGTGCCCTGCGCGATCACGTCGGCCAGCGGAACACCGTCCATCCACTCCGTCACCAGCACCTGGTCGGATTGGTGCACCACTCCGGGGATCACGACGTCGGGATCGTCGGCGAACTCCTCGGCGTGGTCCTGCTGCGACCGTGCCTCCTGCTCGTAGTCCAGTTCCTCCGAGACCCGGTCGCGCAGCTCCGCGATGAGCGGCTTGATGTCCATGCCCGGGATCAACGGGCCGAGCACCCGGGCGAATCTGCTGAGCTGGGTCAGATCCGAGAGCAGGGCCTCTCCGGCGCCCGGGTACTGCACCTTCACCGCGACCTCCCGCCCATCGTGCCACACCGCCCGGTGCACCTGGCCGATCGAGGCGGCCGCCGACGGCGTGTCCGCGAATTCGAGGAACAACTCCCGCCAGTTCTCGCCGAGCCGCTCCTCCAGCACCGCGTGGACGGTGCCGCTGGGCATGGGGGGCGCGGCCTCCTGGAGTTTGGTGAGCGCCGCCCGGTACGGACCGGCGACCTCCTCGGGCAGCGCCGACTCGAAGACGGACAGGGCCTGCCCCAGCTTCATCGCCCCGCCCTTCAACTCGCCCAGGACCTTGAACAACTGGTCCGCGGTGCGCTGCTGGACCTCCCGGGCGACCAACTCCGCGGACTTCCCACCGATCCGCTTGCCCAGGCCCCACGTGGCGCGACCGGCGAACCCCAAGGGCAGGGCGGCCAACTTGGCGGTACGAGTGACCGCTTTCCGGGGAAGATCAGACATGAGCCCCTCCAAATCCCAGACTGCCGTGCCGGGCGCGGCGGTTACCCGGCCATTGTGTCGTGCGTGGTTCCGGCCCCGGAGGAGCACTCCCTCCCAACATGCCCGGCCGCTCCACAGGAGCAGTCGAGATGCGCTCCGATCCGCTCGGACCGCCAGTCCAGCAACGGCAGCGCGGCCTCCCAGCGCGTCCCGGTGCTCGCGGGCAGCTCCCCGTCCAGGAAGGACAACGCGTGGGCGGCCGCCAACCCGGCCACCGCCGTCGCCAGACCCAGGTCACAGGCCTGCACGGCGGCCCGCCGCCCGGACCGCCACTGGGACAGCATCCTGGGCCACTGCTCGTCCCCGTCCGCGCGGTTCAGCTCCAGGCACCCCGCGCAGGCGGTGCCCCCGGGCAGGACCAACGGCCCGACCACTCCCGTCGCCTCCATCACCCCCGCGTAGAGATGAGGAGTGCCCGACGCGATCCACGGCTCGGCCGGACGCGGGTCGGGGGCGTACACCGCGAGACCGTCGCGCGGGGCGACCACGATCAGCGAGAGCCCCGGCTCACCACCCGACGGGGAACCCGCCGATTCCGCCGTCCGGGGCGTCGCGCCGATGGCGGATCTGCGCACCAACTGCCGGGCCGCGGTGTCCCGGCGTTCACCGACGGACGTCGGGGGAAGCCCGCCGGGCGAGACGTCCCACGGCTCCGTGTGCCCACCGTCCAAAACCTCCACCCGGCCCACCCCGGCCCCCGACAGCACCGCCGCGATCGCGGCCCCGACCCGGCCCGCGCCCCGCACCTGGACCCGCATCGTCCGGCGGGCCGCCATCCGCCGCATCCCGCCGCCCGGTTCGGGATGGACGACGGAGAGCGACGCCAGGTCGGGACGGTGCCGCTCCAACGCCCCGGGCCGGCTCCGCAACGCCTCGGTCTCCGGGCCGGCGGCCCGCACGTCGTCGATCAGACCGGCGCTCGCCAAGCGGTTCACCAGCATGTCCACCTGATGTTCCGACAGGTCCAGCGTGCGGGCCTCCTCGTGCAGGAGCGGCAGACCGCGCGTCCCGTCGAGCAGTTCCAGAAAACTGCCCGTGGCGATATCCAGCGGGCCGAACTTCACCGCGTGAGCATGGGTCACCCCGAATTGCACGGTGCCCCGACCACGCCACGCGCGGCGCAGTGCGGGTTTCAACATCGGATGCACGACTACCCCCGGTCTGTGTTCCTCGGTCTCTGTGCGCGGGCCCGCGGCCCGGATCTTCGCGAGATCCGTTGCCAGAATGCGGCCCGGCGTCGAACCGTGCGGAAAGTTATCCACAGGTAGGGGGTATTAGTCATTCAAATGGTGCGTGCTGTGACCTGGATCGGACACGAACCGTTCCGGAGGCGGGACTTCCCCCGCCGATTCCGGGTAACGTCGTGGCGTGCCCGCCGACCCGCCACCCGGAATCGCCGGGGGGACCTCCGTGAGCGGCGCCGGAACCCGGCGGCGCGACGATCCGGACCGTCCGCCCCGTGCCTCGGCGACGAGCGCGGTCGAGGTCCGCAGGAGCAGCCGCCGCAGCAGAACGGTTTCCGCGTACCGCGAGGGCAACCGCACCATCGTGCTCATCCCGGCCCGGATGACGGAGGCCGAGGAGCAGCGCTGGGTCGGGGTGATGCTCGACCGGCTCGCGGCGCAGGAGAGCAGACGCGTCCTCGGCGACGGCGAGCTGGCCGAGCGCGCGGAGCGGTTGTCCGCCCAGTACTTCGAGGGCCGGGCCAGACCGGCTTCGGTGCGTTGGGTGACCAACCAGAACACCCGATGGGGGTCCTGCACCCCGGCGGAGGGCAGCATCCGCCTGTCGCACCGGTTGCAGGGCATGCCCGAGTACGTCGTCGACTACGTACTGGTCCACGAGCTGGCCCACCTGCTCGTTCCCGGCCACGGCCCCCGCTTCTGGCGGCTGCTGGAGGCATACCCCCGCACCGAGCGGGCACGCGGTTACCTGGAGGGCGTGGTGGCGGCCGACCGGCTGCCGCAGCTGCCCGCCGCCCGAGGTGAGTGACATACGGCGATTCCGTACCAGGTGTGTACCGGCTTAGCTCAATGTCGGAGTTTGCGGTTAGCCTGGCGCGACGCATTCACATTCGGGATGGGGGACGGTCGTTACGCATGGCCAGGGAATTCCAACGCGGCCACAAGGCCAAGATCAGCGATCTCACGCCGGGGACGGACCTGTACGTAGGTGTGCAGATCGCCGGGTCGGGACTGACCTTCGACATCAGTTGCTTCGGTCTCGACGCCGAGGAGCGACTCTCCGACGACCGGTATTTCATCTTCTTCAATCAGCCTAAATCGCCCGAGGAGTCCATTCAGCTCCTCGGTGCCCAGGCAGGCGACACCGAGTCGTTCCGCGTCACCCTGGACCGCATTCCGGCGAACATCCACAAGCTGTCGTTCACCGCGACGATCGACGGGGCCGGGCAGATGTCCCAGATCGGCCCCGGGTACATCCGGGTCGTCGCGGGGGGCGAGGAGGTCGTCAGGTACGCCTTCAACGGCTCGGAGTTCAGCACCGAGCGCGCGGTGATGCTGGGCGACTTCTACCTGAAGGACGTCTGGCGCTTCGCCGCCGTCGGCCAGGGATTCGACGGCGGCCTCGAAGCGCTGCTGAAGAACTTCGGCGGCGAGGTCGCCGAGGAGGAGCCCGCAGCTCCCCAGCCGCAGGCCGCCACCCCGTCGTTCGCGCCGCCCGCCCAGGCAGCCGCGCCGGCCCCCGCCCCGTCCTTCGGCGCCCCGGCGGCCCCGCAGGCCCCCCAGCCGGCTCCGTCCTTCGGGGCTCCGGTCGGGCAGACCCCGCCGCCCGCACCGCCGCAGCAGATGCACAGCGCGCCGACGATGGCCGCGCCGCTGGCGCCGCCCGGGGGCGCGGTGCCGCCCGCGCCCGCGCCGGCCCCCGCTCCGTACGGGCAGCCGCAGCAGCCGCAGTTCGGCCAGGTCCCCGGCCAGCCCGCGCCCGCCGCCCCGTACGGACAGCAGGCCCCCGCGCCCTACGGACAGCAGCCGCCCGCCCCGTACGGACAGCAGCCGCCGGGAATGCAGCCTCCCGGGATGCCCGGGATGCAGCCTCCGGGAATGCCGGGAATGCAGCCGCCCGGCATGCCCCAGGGCGTACCGCAGGGGATGCCGCAGGCCGGTGCCGGCCTTCAGGCGGCGCTCCAGCCCTACAAGGAGACGGCCACCGGGCAGCGCTGGACCCCGCAGAACCAGCAGCTCATGCGGGTCGACCTCTCCATGGGCGGCACGCCCGTCCTCGCCCGCCAGGGCAGCATGGTGATGTACCAGGGCAAGGTCGACTTCAGCTACAAGGGCGCAGGCTTCGCGGGCCGCATCGTCGGCAACTCCACCGGCCAGGAGATGCAGCTGATGCGCTGCACCGGCCGCGGGCAGCTCTTCCTCGCGGAGGACGGCTCCCACCTGCACACCATCGAGCTCCAGGGCGACGGGATCTGCGTCTCGGCGGAGAACGTCCTCGCCTTCGACGAGACCCTGCAGTACGAGGTCCGCAGGATCGAGGGCCACGGAATCCCGGGCGGGGCCCTGTTCACCATGCAGTTCCAGGGCAGCGGCACGATCGTCGTCAAGACCCACGGCGTCCCCGTCGTCCTGCCCGTCACGCCGACCACCTTCGCCGACTGCAACGCCGTCGTGGCCTGGTCGTCCGCGTCCCAGGTGATCATCTCCAGCCAGGTCCGGCTGCGCCGCAACGCGTACCCGGGGCACAGCGGGGAGACCGTGAACCTTCAGTTCCGGGGTGCTCCCGGCAACTTCATCGTCGTCCAGCCCTACGAGGTCTGAGGGAGCCCGTCATGAACCAGCAACTCGCGGGCTTCGCCCCGTCCCCCGTCACGGCCCGGATGGAGAACCACGGCCGCACGATGCTCAAGGTCGCCATGGCCACCGGCCAGGACCTCTACGCACGTACCGGCTCGATGGTCGCGTACGAGGGCTTCATCCAGTACGAACCCAACCCGCCCGCCATCCGTCAGATCGCCTCCCAGTGGATCACCGGCGAGGGCGCGCCGATCATGAAGTGCTCCGGCGACGGGCTGCTCTACCTCGCCGACTACGGTGCCGACGTGGTCGTCATCAACCTCAACAACGACTCCCTCTCGGTCAACGGCACCAACGTCCTGGCCTTCGACGGCCACCTCACCTGGGGTGTGGAGCGGGTCAAGGGCCTCGCCAAGTTCGCGGGCCAGGGCCTGTGGAACGTCTGCATCTCCGGCACCGGCTGGGTCGCCATCACCTCGCGCGGCACGCCGATCGTCGTCGACTGCGGACGCGGCGAGGACGAGACCTACGTCGACCCGGACGCCCTCGTGGCGTGGTCCCCGAACCTCAAGGTGAAGGGCAAGCGCAGCTTCAAGGCGTCCTCGCTCATCGGGCGGGGCAGCGGCGAGGCCTACCAGATGGCCTTCTCCGGCCAGGGCATCGTCGTCGTACAGCCGAGCGAGGACAGTACCGACCGCCTGCGGGTCCGGAACTGAGGGGGAGGGAAACACCATGCAGAGTCCGCTTTTCAACTACACGGAACAGCAGTCCCAGGACCGGTACGCCATCCAGAACCCGCAGCTCCTGCGGGTCTCGCTGACCGGCCACGACGACGTGCTCGCCCGCAAGGGTGCCATGGTCGCCTACCAGGGGCTGATGGAGTTCGACGGCGAGTACCAGTCGAACAGCCAGCGCCGAGCCCGCGCGAACACGGGCGAGGGCCTCGACCTGATGCGCTGCTCCGGGCAGGGCACGGTCTTCCTCGCCAACCTCGCGCAGTACGTTCACATCGTGGATGTCGACCACGACGGCCTCACGGTGGACAGCGCCTACGTCCTGGCACTGGACTCCTCGCTGCACGCCGAGGTCATCGCGGTGGACAGCCAGTACGGCATCTCGGGGACCGGCAAGTACCAGCTCAACATCTCCGGCACCGGCAAGGTCGCCCTGATGACCTCGGGCCAGCCGCTGATGATGCAGGTCACCCCGGACAAGTACGTCAACGCCGACGCCGACGCCATCGTCGCCTGGTCCAGCTCGCTGCGGGTGCAGATGCAGGCCCAGACGCACTCCTCCGGCGTGTGGCGCCGACGCGGCAACACCGGTGAGGGCTGGGAGCTCAGCTTCCTCGGCCAGGGCTTCGCCCTGGTCCAGCCCAGCGAGGTGCTGCCCCCGCAGAACCAGCAGATCGGCCAGGGCATCCGGGCCCAGTACGGCATGGGCCAGCAGGGCGCCCACGGCCAGAACCAGAACAACGCCTGGAACTGATCCGCGGCACGAGACCCGGACCGAAGCGGGTGGGGCGGCCTCCTCGGAGACCGCCCCACCCGCTTTCGCGTGCCGTCCTACTAGGGCCGCTCCAGCGCCGCGCGGGCCAGCTCAGTCAGCCTGATGACCGAGGCGTCGGCCACCGAGGCGACCTCGTCGTACGCGAACCAGCGCAGGTCCAGCGACTCGTCGCTGATCTGCTCCGTCGCGCCCGAGGGCGCCAGCGCCACGTACTGCACGTCCATGTGCCAGTGGCAGGGGGCGGGGATGGGGTGGCGGTCCAGCGTCACCGGACCGCCCGCGAGCAGCGTCAGACCGCTGACGCCGGACTCCTCGGACGCCTCCCGGAGAGCCGCGGCGGCCAGCGAGGTGTCCTGGGGCTCGCAGT
Source organism: Streptomyces sp. NPDC002669 (assembly GCF_042889165.1). Classification (NCBI taxonomy): domain Bacteria; kingdom Bacillati; phylum Actinomycetota; class Actinomycetes; order Kitasatosporales; family Streptomycetaceae; genus Streptomyces; species Streptomyces sp. NPDC002669. The sequence goes on from NZ_JBIAQQ010000006.1 coordinate 36,116, forward strand.
GGCCGCCCATCTGCAACCACATCCGCAGCTTGCGGTGGAGGGTGAGCAGCACCCGGCCGCGCTCCGGATCGACGACCAGGGCGCTGGCCGTCAGATGACCCGCTCCGCAGCTCTTCCACATGCCGTCGGGGTGTTCCACCAGGTGATCGAGGTAGAGCCGGCGCAGCTCGTCCTGGGCCGGGTCGGCCCGCTGCTCGTACTCCTTCAGCACGAGCACGGCGTCGTCGTACAGGCTCACCGGTCGGTGTCGCCCTTGCTGTCGTCGCGGCCCTCGGCGCCGCCGGTGTCGTCCCCGTCGTCCGCGGCGGGCTTCTGCGTGCCCTGGGTGCCTTGCGCGGCCTCGCCGAGCATCTTGTCCAGCTCGGAGAAGTCCAGCTGTTCGTGGTGCACGAAGCCGTCCGGATCGTCCAGGTCCTGGGCCGTCGGCAGCATGTCGGGGTGTTCCCACAGGGCGTCGCGCCCGTCGAGACCGCGTGCGTCGGTGAGGGACGCCCACAGCCGGGAGGCGTCGCGCAGCCGCCGCGGGCGCAGCTGCAGACCGATGAGCGTGGCGAACGTCTGCTCGGCCGGACCACCGGAGGCACGGCGCCTGCGCATCGTCTCGCGCAAGGCGTCCGCCGAGGTCAGACGGGACTTCGCGGCCTCGTGGACCACGGCGTCGACCCAGCCCTCGACCAGGGCGAGCGCCGTCTCCAGCCGGGCCAGGGCGGCCTTCTGCTCCGGCGTGTCCTCCGGCTGGAACATGCCCTGCTGAAGGGCGTCCTGCAACTGCTCGGGCTGCGACGGGTCGAACTGGCCGACCACGTCCTCCAGCTTGCTGGTGTCGACCTTGATGCCGCGCGCGTACCCCTCGACGGCACCGAAGAGGTGCGAGCGCAGCCACGGGACGTGGGCGAAGAGGCGCTGGTGGGCGGCCTCGCGCAGGGCCAGATACAGCCGCACCTCGTCCTGCGGGACGCTGAGGTCCTTGCCGAACCTCTCGACGTTCAACGGAAGGAGCGCGGCCTTGCCCGCCGGGCCCAGCGGCAGCCCGATGTCGGTCGAACCGACGACCTCACCGGCCAGCACGCCGACGGCCTGCCCGATCTGCTGGCCGAACATCGCGCCGCCCATCGACCGCATCATGCCGATCAGCGGGCCGGCCATCGCCTGCATCTCCTCGGGCAGCACGTCGCCCATGGCGAGACCGACGCGCTCGGCCACCGGGTCGACCAGCTTCTGCCAGGCGGGCAGGGACGCCTCGACCCACTCCGCCCGGCTCCACGCCACGGTCGAGACCGAACCGGAGGGCAGCGACGTCACGCCGTCCAGCCACAGGTCGGCCAGGCGCAGCGCCTCGTCGACCGCGGACCGCTCGGCCGGGCCGACGCTGGCGTCCTTGGTGCCGTCCGGCGTGCCCTGCGAGACCGTCTGGCGGGCGATCTGCTTGGCCATGTCCCAGTTCACGGGACCGCCCTCGTAGCTCAGCATCTGGCCGAGCTGCTGGAAGGCGGCGCCCAGGTCGTTGGGATTCATCGTGCCGAACATCGCCGCGAACGGATTCTCACCGCCCGCGCCGGGCCCGAAGCCGAACGGGTTCGCAGGCCCGCCCGAACCCTGCCCACCTCCGGTGGGGTCCTTCTTCTTGCCCTCGTCGCCGTTCTCCGGCTCCTCCGGCGGAAGGCCGAATCCGAATGGGGTGTCACTCACGGGTTTCCTCGGCTCGTAGGGCCGCCGGCTCGAACCGGCGGCGACTGCCCGACATCACCATCCAGCGTAGACACCAAAAGTCCGCTCAGGGCCTCAGTGCTCCGTCGGGGCCCGCCCTGCGGCAGGATGGACGCCACCTGGTACGCACGCGTCACTCGGGTACGTACTGAAGACAACCGCTGGAGACGCCCGGTGAGTTCCCCAGACCCTCAGGTTCGCGCAGCGCGAAACCCGTCCGACCCCTCGACCGAGAGCAAACCCGCCAAGAGCCGTTCCAGAAGCCGTGGCCCCGTCGTCGCGATCACCGGAGCCGCCGGCGGCGTGGGCGAGCTGCTCACCGCGCGCCTCGCGGCGTCCGAGGAGATCAAGCAGGTCATCGCCATCGACGAGCGCCGCGGCGAGGTGTCCGAGGCGACCTGGCACCTCCTCGACGTCCGCGACCCCGCCATCGTGGAGAAACTGCGCGGCGCGGACGTCGTGGTGCACCTGGCGCTCGACCTCGACCTGGAGACCGACCCCGCGGCCCGCACCGCCTACAACGTGCGCGGCACCCAGACCGTGCTGACCGCCGCGGCGGCCGTCGGCGTCCACCGGGTCGTGCTGTGCACATCGGCGATGGTCTACGGGGCGCTGCCCGACAACGACATCCCGCTCGCCGAGGACGCCGAGCTGCGGGCCACCGCCGAGGCCACCGGCGTCGGCGACCTGCTGGAGATCGAGCGGCTCGGCCGCCGCGCGCCCCGTGCCCACCCCGGGCTCAACGTGACCGTGGTCAGGCCGACCGTCCTGGTCGGCGGCACGGACACCGCGCTGACCCGCTACTTCGAGTCGCCGCGCCTCCTGGTCGTCGCCGGATCGCGTCCGGCCTGGCAGTTCTGCCACGTCGACGACCTGGTCACGGCCCTGGAGTACGCCGCGCTGGAGAAGATCGACGGCGAGTTCGCGGTCGGCTGCGACGGCTGGCTGGAACAGGAGGAGGTCGAGGAGCTCAGCGGCGTCCGCCGGATGGAACTGCCCTCCGCCGTGGCCCTGGGCGCCGCCGCCCGGCTGCACCGGATCGGCCTCACCCCGTCACCGGCGGGCGACCTGGCGTACACGATGCACCCCTGGGTGGTCAGCGTGAGCCGGCTGCACGACGTGGGCTGGCGCCCGGCCTGGACCAACGAGGAGGTGCTCGCCGCGCTTCTCGAAGAGGTCGAGGGCCGGCACACCGTCGCCGGACGCCGGCTCGGCCGCAAGGACGCCACCGCGGCGGGCGCCGCCGGGGCGACCGTGGCACTCCTGGGCACCGCCGCGCTGGTCCGCCGCGCCCGCAAGGCCCGCCGCCGCATCTGATCGGGGCGGGGCGGGCGCCCCGGGCGCGGCCCTCCGGGGCACGCACTCCCGGGCGCGGCCCTCCCGGACACGCGCCCTCGGGGCACGGTGCTCAGGACGCGGCCCTTCCGGGTGCGGCGTCCTGGCATGGCGTCCCGGGCACGACTCCTCGGTGCGGCTCCTTCCGGCAGGGCCCGCACGGCACCCCTTCGGGGTGCTGTAGAAGGCTCCAAGGCCGGGGGCGGCCCGCCGGTGGAAAACGCTATTCCACGCTGTCGGTGCCGTACGGCACCATGGGTCGCATGGCTCCCACTTACGACCACCCCGGCGAGCAGGCGTCGATGGACCCCATCCGGCTGCTGGAGATCCGCGACACGCCGCTGTCGGTCGACGAGGTCTTCCGGGCCGTCGGGGACGACGCCGCCGGTGGTACGGCGCTCTTCGTCGGCACGGTGCGCAACCACGACGGCGGTCAGGACGTCGGCGCGCTCGGGTACTCCTGTCACCCGTCGGCGCAGGACGAGCTGCGCCGGGTGGCCGAGAAGGTCGCCGCGAACTTCCCGGTCCGCGCGCTGGCCGCCGTCCACCGGGTGGGCGACCTCCAAGTGGGCGACCTCGCGGTGGTCGTCGCCGTCTCCTGTCCGCACCGCGCCGAGGCGTTCGAGGCGTGCCGCAAGCTCATCGACGACCTCAAGCACGAGGTCCCGATCTGGAAACACCAGCGCTTCTCGGACGGCACCGAGGAGTGGGTCGGCGCCTGCTGAGCGCAACCCGGACGGGCGGCCGTCCGGACCTGATTTGCGTAACCGCACCCCTGCCGTGAGCGTTGATTCCGCAGACGGTTAATCTGCTGATCGGTCAGTTGCGGTCGCTCATGGGGTAGGGAGGTCGTAATGGCAGCACTCGCCTGGTTGTTGATTCCGCTTTTCGCTGCGCTCGGCGCTGCGATATGGGGTAGCTGGGCCGCTCGTAATCGCACGACCGGTGATGTCTCCGAGCTCGCCGGGTATGCCCGGTTCCGTGAGGCGATGGAGAAATCGCACTCCGGTTCCGACGTGGTCTGATTTCCGTCGCACATACGCAGTCGCCAACCCGTGGCGCGGCCCCGGTCGCGGGCGCCCTCCGGCGCCGCGCCCCGCCCTGTCGCCCGTTCCGTACGGACCGGCCCCGACAGTGCACTGACAGTCCCTTCCCGTACTGTCGTTCCATGCCACGCCGCACCGCGACGATGCTCGCCTCCACCCTGATCCTCATCGCGCTGCTCTGCGCAGGCGTGCTGATCAAAGTGCCGTACTCGGAAATGTCCCCCGGACCGACCGTGAACACCCTCGGCAAGGTCGGCGGCGAACCCGTCCTGCAGATTTCCGGGCACAAGACGTACCCGACGTCCGGAAACCTCAACATGACGACGGTCCGGGTCACCGGCGCCGACTACCGGATGAACCTCGTCGAGGCCGTCTACGGCTGGCTGGCCCACGACGGCGTGGTCGTTCCGCACGACACGCTGTACCCCGACGGGAAGACCGAGCAGGAGTCGACGCAGGAGAACGCCGAGGAGTTCAGCCAGTCCCAGGAGAGCGCCAAGGTCGCCGCGCTGACCGAGCTGGGCATCCCGGTCTCCTCGCGCGTCGTGGTCTCCACGGTCGTGAAGGACAGCCCCGCCCAGGGCAAGCTGCACGCGGGCGACGTGATCAAGCAGGTCGACGGCACGCCGATCGAACAGCCGGAGGACGTGGCGAAGCTCGTCACCCGCCACGATCCCGGCGAGAAGGTCACGTTCACGATCATCCCCGCGAAGACGGCACAGGCGGCGGAGAAGGCCGGCAAGGAGCCCGAGGGCAGCCGGAAGATCGTCATCACGACCGCGAAGGCCCCCAAGGAGGACCGCGCGATCGTCGGTATCCAGGCGGGGACGGACCACACCTTCCCGTTCCGGATCGACATCGAGCTCGCCGACGTCGGCGGACCGAGCGCCGGCCTGATGTTCTCGCTGGGCCTCATCGACAAGCTGACGCCCGGCAAGCTCACCGGCGGAAAATTCATCGCGGGCACCGGCACGATCGACGACAAGGGCAAGGTCGGCCCGATCGGCGGCATCAACATGAAGCTGGTCGGCGCGCGCGACGCGGGCGCCAGGTACTTCCTGACGCCGGACGAGAACTGCGGGGCCGCTGCCTCCGACACGCCGAGCGGACTCACCCTGGTGAGGGTGAAGACGCTCGCCGACGCGCGGAAGTCCCTGGAGAAGATCGGGGCGGGGGACACGGCCGGACTGCCGAGCTGCTCGGCGGGCTGACCGCGCCCCCTGCGGGGCCGGGCGGGTCAGGCCTCGAAGGTCGCGGCCAGCGCGTCGGCCAGTCCGGGCACCAGACCGGCACCGGTCCGCACCTCGCTCGGGGTGTCCTTCGCCCGCAGCCGCACGGCCGACTCGCGCGTACCGTCCCGGAGGACGGCCACGGTCATCCGCACCTCCTGGCGCTCCGGGTGCTTGGCGACCCACTTGGCCAGCTGTGCGTCGCTGAGTCCTTCCGGCACGGACGCCTCGGCGGACGGCGGCAGCATCAGCCGCTCCACCGACATCGCGCATCCGATCACCGCGTCGGGCCAGGCGATCGTGGCCAGGAACTCGTCCAGGGCGGTGCCCGGCGGCAGCTCGTCCTGTTCGATGGGGGTGAGCGAGGAGGTCGGGGCCTCGGCGGCGTCGAGACCGAGCTGGGCCGCGAGGCCGGGCTCCTGGGCCCGCAGCTTGGCGGTGTCGACCAGGGCGAAGAGCCGGGCCGGCTGGTCCCAGCCGAGACCTGAGATGTACTCGTCGATTTCGAGCACGGCGACGGTGAGCGGGCTCGCGGCCATCGGGGGGCCCGAGGGGGAAACATTGGACATGGCCAACATCCTGCCTCCTTCCGCCCCGGTAACGGGAACTAGGTAAAGCCTCAGTAAGTTGCATAGGTGGGCTCTACGATCGCTGGGCCCGCTCCACAACGACCCGCGAACTTCGAGGTGCGCACGTTGGCTTTCCAGATGCCGGACCGCGGCGGAGGCCCGACAGGGCCACGGATCAGAGTCGGCCGCCCGTCCCGGCGCGCCCGTACCCTGCTCATGACCTTGGGCGTCCTGGCGATTCTCGCCATGGCGTTCGTCATGTTCGCCGGGTTCTGGACGGACTGGCTCTGGTACCGGTCGGTCTCGTATTCGTCCGTCTTCACCACCACCCTGTGGACCAAGATCGGGCTGTTCCTCGTCTTCGGACTCCTGATGGCTGTCGCCGTCGGTCTGAACATCTGGCTCGCGCACCGGCTCCGGCCGCCGCTGAGCGCGATGTCCCTGGAACAGCAGAGCCTGGACCGCTACCGGATGAGCCTGGCCCCGCACAAGAAGTGGGTGCTGCTCGCGATCACCGCGCTCGTCGGGCTGATCGCCGGAGCATCCGCCTCCGGTCAGTGGCGTACCTGGCTGATGTACGTGAACGGCGTGGCGTTCGGGCAGAAGGACCCCCAGTTCCACCTGGACGTGTCCTTCTACGCCTTCGACCTGCCGTGGTACCGCTTCCTGCTGGGCTTCGGCTTCGCGGCCACGGTGCTCTCGCTGATCGCCGCCGGGCTGACCCACTACCTGTACGGCGGGCTCCGCATCACCAGCCCCGGCGCCCGCGCGACCGGCGCGGCCACCGGCCACCTGTCGGTGCTGCTCGGGGTCTTCGTCTCGCTGAAGGCCGTGGCGTACTGGCTCGACCGGTACGGCCTGGCCGTGAAGTCCAGCGACTTCAAGGCCACGGACAACTGGACGGGCCTGCGGTACGTCGACGCCAACGCCTACCTCCCGGCGAAGACCATCCTGTTCTGCATCGCCGCGATCTGCGCCGTGCTGTTCTTCGCGACGCTCTGGCGCCGCACCTGGCAGCTCCCGGTGATCGGCTTCGGCCTCATGGTCCTCTCGGCGATCCTGATCGGCGGGCTCTACCCGGCGATCGTGCAGAAGTTCCAGGTCCAGCCGAACGAGCAGGCCAAGGAAGCCCCGTTCATCCGGAAGAACATCGACGCGACGCGTGACGCGTACGACATCGACAACGCGCAGGTCGACGACTACTCCGGCAAGAGCACGACGGACGACGACGCCAAGCTGCGCGCGAGCGCGGACGACGCCGCCAGCTACCGGGTGATGGACCCCAACGTCGTCTCCCCGGCCTTCCAGCAGCTCCAGCAGAAGAGGAACTACTACCAGTTCCCCAGGACGCTGGACGTCGACCGCTACAAGGACGCCGCCGGCAAGGACCAGGACACGATCATCGGTCTGCGCGAGCTCAACCTCGACGGCATCCCCAAGCGCAACTGGATCAACGACCACTTCACCTACACCCACGGCTACGGCGCCATCGCGGCCCGGGGCACGACGACCGGCAAGAACCCGAAGGGTTCCCCGGACTTCACCGAGTCCGGCCTGCCGACGGGCGGTGAGCTCGGCAAGTACGAGCAGCGGATCTACTACGGCGAGAAGACCGAGCAGTACTCCATCGTCGGCGGGCCCCAGAAGGAGCTCGACTACGAGGAGGACGGCGAGAAGACCACCAGCTACCAGGGCAACAGCGGGGTCAGCCTCTCCAACGCCTTCAACCGTGCCGCGTACGCCGTCGCGTTCAGCGAGCCGCAGATCCTCTACTCGGGAGCCATCGGCGAGGGCTCGCGGATCCTCTACAACCGCACGCCCAAGGAGCGCGTCGAGGCGGTCGCCCCGTGGCTGACCATCGACGGCGACGCCTACCCGGCGGTGGTGAACGGACGCATCCAGTGGATCGTCGACGCGTACACCACCACCAACGGCTACCCGTACGCCTCCCGCACGACGCTCGGTGACACCACGGCCGACTCGCTGACCACCAACCAGCGCGCGGTCGTCGCCCAGCAGAACCAGGTCAACTACATCCGCAACTCGGTGAAGGCCACCGTCGACGCGTACGACGGCAAGGTCAAGCTCTACGAGTGGGACACCGAGGACCCGGTTCTCAAGACCTGGCGCAAGGCGTTCCCGGGCACCGTCGAGTCCAGGTCGGACATCCCGCAGGACCTGATGGACCACCTGCGGTACCCGCAGGACCTGTTCAAGGTGCAGCGCGAACTGCTCACCCGCTACCACGTCACGAACCCCGCCCAGTTCTACAGCGGCAGTGACGCGTGGCAGGTCCCGGACGACCCGACCAACAAGGAGTCCGGTTCCGTCCCGCCGTACTACCTGAGCATAAAGATGCCGGGGCAGGAGAATCAGAAGTTCTCGCTGACGACGACGTTCACACCGAAGGGACGACCCGACCTCGGGGCGTTCATGGCGGTGGACGCGGACGCGGCCAGCAAGGACTACGGCACGATAAGGCTGCTGCGGGTCACCACCACGGTGAAGGGCCCCGGTCAGGTGCAGAGCGAGCTCAACGGCAACGACGACGTCGCCGAGTTCGTGAGGAACCTGAAGGGGACCGACTCCGACATCGAGTACGGCAATCTGCTGACCGTGCCGCTCGAAGGGGGCTTCCTCTACATCGAGCCGGTCTACACGCGCGGTGGCACGCAGAACTATCCGCTGCTGCGGAAGGTCGCCGCCTCGTACGGGTCGAAGACCGTCTTCGAGAACAGCCTCGGCGAGGCGCTCAACGCGGTCTTCGGGGTGGCGGGCTCCGACACCGGCCAGCCGCCCACGGACACCACCCGGCCACCGGGCGACACCACGCAGCCGCCGGCCACCGGCGACGCGGCGCTGAAGAAGGCGATCGCGGACGCGCAGAAGGCCTACGAGGCGGGTGAGGCGGCCCTGAAGGAACAGGACTGGACCGCCTACGGCGAGGCCCAGAAGGACCTGCAGGACGCTCTCGAACGCGCGGCGGCCGCCCAGCCCAAGCCGGGCAGCGCGAACAACGCGGACAAGAACGGCTCCGACAAGGGCAAGCCGGAGGACAAGGACAAGGAGAACGCCTCGGCCGCCCGCAGCGGCGGCTGAGAAACCCGGTAAAGGCTCCACCCCACGTCGTGGTACGGTTTCTGCACAACGACGCGGGGTGGAGCAGCTCGGTAGCTCGCTGGGCTCATAACCCAGAGGTCGCAGGTTCAAATCCTGTCCCCGCTACTGAAAGACGAAGGCCCGGATCCTTTCGAGGATCCGGGCCTTCGTCATGCCGTGACGAGATTTCTTGTGTGAAGCGCGTGAAGGGCGGTTCGCAGGGCACGAGTTGGGCCCGGACGTGTTTGACTTGTCTCTCTGTGGGCATGTCGACAAAACGCTGAAGTGACCTCACTGGCCGCGATATAGCGGGTGTACGCGGGTTACAGGTGGTGCGACGATGGTATTTATGGGGGACAGGGCAACTCTGTTGGAGACAGGGCGGTTTGTGCAGCGCCGCGTTCATCGGCCGGATAGCAAGGTGAACGCGGCTTTTGGTGTTGACGCCGCGGTAAAGAGTGAGACCACCGACACATCCGAGACACCCGAGACGCTTGATACACCTGAGATCATCGGGACGACCGAGACCGCCGAGACTGCGGGGTGTGCCGCGACCGCCGAGAGCACGGAGTTCACAGAGAACACGGGAAGCGCCCGCGTCGGCGGGAGTGCCGAGGCCGACGGAACCTCCGGCGGCGCCGAGAGCCCGGAGAGCGCCGAGAGCGAGGCGCGCCACCGACGCGCCGCCGACGCCGGGGACACCGCGTCGATGAGCGTCCTCGGCGCGTTGCTGCTGCGCCGCGGCGACCTGGACGGCGCCGAGCCCTACCTGCGCGGCGCCACCGCGGACGGCGACCGGGCCGCGGCCAACAATCTGGGTGTCCTGCTCCACCAGCGCGGATACCCCGACGAGGCGGCCGGCTGGTGGCGTGTCGCCGCCGTCGCGGGTTCCGCGGCTGCCGCGCATGCCCTCGGCCGTCACTACCGCGAGCGCGGCGACGAGCCCGGCGCCGAGTACTGGCTGCGGCAGTCCGCCGAGCAGGGTCACGCGCTGGGCGCGTACGCCCTCGCCGACCTGCTGGAACACCGCAGCGACGTCGGCGCGGAGCGCTGGCTGCGCGCCGCCGCGGAACAGGGGCACCGGGAAGCCGCGTACCGCCTCGCGCGGATGCTGGACCGCAGCGCCGCGGGTGACCCGCACGACGCCTTCGGGCGGCCGGGTTCCGCTCCCGGCGGGAGGGGCGCGGACCGGCCGGACGCCATCGACCGCGTCCTGGCGCGCAGGGACGACGGCCCGGTGGCGGGCCCGGAGACCGGACGCGTGGGCGAGGCGGAGCAGTGGTACCGGCAGGCCGCCGCGCGGGGGCACCGGCGCGCCGCCCTGCACCTGGGCGCCATCCTCGAACAGCGCGGCGAGCCCAAGGAGGCCGGCCGCTGGTACCTCATCTCCGCGAAGGCCGGTGAGGCGCGGGCCGCCTGCGCGCTCGGCTTCCTGCTGCGCGACGCGGGCGACGAGGAGAGCGCCGCCGTGTGGTGGCTGCGCGCGGCGCAGGACGGCGACGGCAACGCGGCCAACGCCCTGGGCGCGCTGCACGCCGCCCGCGGCGAGCAGCAGACCGCCGAACGCTGGTACCGCGCCGCGATGGACGCGGGCGACGTCAACGGCGCCTACAACCTCGGGCTGCTCTGCGCGGCGCAGGACCGCACGCCGCAGGCCGAGCAGTGGTACCGCCGCGCCGCGTACGCGGGCCACCGCGAGGCCGCCAACGCGCTGGCCGTGCTCCTGCTCCAGGCGGGCGATGCGACCGGCGCCGAGCCCTGGTTCTCCAAGGCCGCCGAGGCGGGCAGCGTGGACGCGGCGTTCAACCTCGGCATCCTGTACGCCGGGCGCGACGAGGATCGTGCCGCCCTGGTCTGGTACGAGCGGGCGGCGGCGGCCGGGCACACCGAGGCCGCGCTCCAGGTCGGCATGGCCCTGCTCCACCGGGGCGAGGAGCAGGAGGCCGAACGCCATCTGCGCTGCGCGGCCGGCGGCGGCAGCGCCGAGGCCGCCTTCCGGCTGGCCGGGGTGCTGGACTCGCGCCGGCCGCCTCCGGGCCCTCCCGCGCTGGGGGAGCCGATGCCGGAGAAGACCGAGTGCGAGGAGTGGTACGAGCGGGCCGCCGAGCAGGGGCACCGTCGCGCCCAGGTGCGGGTCGGGATGCTCGCGGCCGCCCGCGGCGACGTGGACAGCGCCGCCCGTTGGTACCGCGAGGCCGCCGAGGCGGGCAGCCGCAACGGAGCCTTCAACCTGGGGCTGCTGCTCGCCCGCGAGGGCAGCGAGCGCGAGGCCGCGCTGTGGTGGAGCCGCGCGGCGAACGACGGGCACGGCCGGGCCGCCCTGCGCCTGGCCCTGCTGGCCGCCCGTCGCGGCGAGCTCACCGAGGGGCAGCGCTGGTGCGCGCGGGCCGTCGAGCTGGGCCCGGCGGAGGTCGCCGAACGGGCCGCCCGGCTGCGTGAGGCACTGCACCAGGAGCTGACCGCGTAGCGAGGACGGGCCGGACGGAGCCGGGGCGGCGGGGCACCGCCCGCGCCGGCCTCCGTCCCGGGGCCGCCTGGCAGCGCGGCCCCCGCCGGTCCGGTCCCGGACCCGCGCACCCCCTGGGCACGCCCCGACCCGCGCACCGTCCCTCGACCTGCGCACCGTCCCCGGCCCCGCGCACCACCCTGGAGCCGCCCCGACCCGAGCACCGCCCCCGGGCCCGCCCCGGGCCGTCCGGCGGTGCGGGGCGCGGCCGGGGGAGCGGAGGTTCCGGAACCGTGTCGTCCGCGCGGGGGCGCCATCGATTTGCACAGGGCCGGAGGGGTGACGTAATGTTGTGAACACAACGACGCGGGGTGGAGCAGCTCGGTAGCTCGCTGGGCTCATAACCCAGAGGTCGCAGGTTCAAATCCTGTCCCCGCTACTGAAAACAGAGGGCCGGATCCTTCAAGGATCCGGCCCTCTGTGCATGCCCGGGACCGTATGGACCGCCCCGCATGGGCGGGAACATCGGGGATGGGAACGCCGGGGACGGGAAGTCCCCGTGCCGCGATCGTCGGCCGGGTCGGCTCAGGTCGTCGCGGCGCAGTTCGGGCAGATGCCCCGGTAGGTCACCTCGACGTCGGAGATCGTGAAGCCGAAGCGCTCCTCGCCGGGCAGGTCCGCCATCGGGTCGCCGACCGGGTGCACGTCGCGGATCGCGCCGCAGCTCGCGCAGACGAGGTGGTGGTGGGGGCGGTGCGCGTTCGGGTCGTAGCGCTTGGCGCGGCGGTCCGTGGAGACCTCGATGACCTCGCCGAGCGTCACCATCTCGCCCAGGGTGTTGTAGACGGTGGCGCGGGAGATCTCGGGCAGCTTGGCGACGGCCCTCGCGTGGACCTCGTCGGCCGTCAGGTGCACATGGTCCCCGTCGAGGACCTCGGCCACGACGCGCCGCTGTGCGGTCATGCGCCAGCCGCGTCCGCGGAGTCGTTCCAGCAGGTCACTCATGAGAACAAGCCTAACAGTGGAGGGGGTGTATCCCGAACGAGTGTTGATTTGGATGCCCAATTGACTTGGACAATGTCTATTGTAGGATCGGGAACGGTATAGGCCAAGGGACAGGCTGTGCAGGACATGACGAATGTGCAGGAACGACGCAGGAGGCGCACGTGACGCAGGGACCGCTCACCACGGAGGCCGGCGCGCCGGTCGCCGACAACCAGAACAGCCAGACCGCGGGCGTCGGCGGTCCTGTCCTGGTACAGGACCAGTCGCTGTTGGAGAAGCTGGCGCACTTCAACCGCGAGCGCATCCCGGAGCGCGTCGTGCACGCCCGCGGCGCCGGTGCGTACGGCACGTTCACACTGACCCGTGACGTCTCGCAGTGGACGCGGGCGAAGTTCCTCTCCGAGGTCGGCAAGCAGACCGAGACGTTCCTGCGCTTCTCCACCGTCGCGGGCAATCTCGGTGCGGCCGACGCCGTGCGCGACCCGCGCGGCTGGGCGCTGAAGTTCTACACCGAGGAGGGCAACTACGACCTCGTCGGCAACAACACCCCGGTGTTCTTCATCAAGGACGCCATCAAGTTCCCCGACTTCATCCACACCCAGAAGCGCGACCCGTACACCGGCTCGCAGGAGGCGGACAACGTCTGGGACTTCTGGGGTCTGTCCCCCGAGTCCACCCACCAGGTGACCTGGCTCTTCGGCGACCGCGGCATCCCCGCCAGCTACCGCCACATGAACGGCTACGGCTCCCACACCTTCCAGTGGAACAACGAGGCCGGCGAGGTCTTCTGGGTCAAGTACCACTTCAAGACCGACCAGGGCATCAAGAACCTCACCTCGCAGGAGGCCGCCCTCCTGGCCGGTTCCGACCCGGACAGCCACCAGCGCGACCTGCGCGAGGCCATCGAGCGCGGCGACTTCCCGACCTGGACCGTGCAGGTCCAGATCATGCCGGCGGCCGAGGCGGCCACGTACCGCTTCAACCCGTTCGACCTCACCAAGGTGTGGCCGCACGAGGACTACCCGCCGATCGAGATCGGGAAGCTGGAGCTCAACCGCAACCCGGAGAACATCTTTGCCGAGGTCGAGCAGTCGATCTTCAGTCCCGCGCACTTCGTGCCGGGCATCGGTCCGTCCCCCGACAAGATGCTCCAGGGCCGTCTCTTCGCCTACGGCGACGCCCACCGCTACCGCGTCGGCATCAACGCCGACCACCTGCCGGTGAACCGTCCGCACGCCACCGAGGCGCGTACCCACAGCCGTGACGGCTACCTGTACGACGGCCGCCACAAGGGTGCGAAGAACTACGAGCCGAACAGCTTCGGCGGCCCGGCGCAGACGGACCGCCCGCTGTGGGGGCCCACCACCGTCAACGGCGAGGTCGGTACGCACGCGGCCCCGAGCCACGCCGAGGACGACGACTTCGTGCAGGCCGGAAACCTCTACCGGCTCTTCTCCGAGGACGAGAAGGCGCGACTGGTCGACAACCTCGCCGGGTTCATCGCCAAGGTGTCGCGCGACGACATCGCCGAGCGCGCGATCGACAACTTCCGCCGGGCGGACGGCGACTTCGGCAAGCGTCTGGAGGCCGCGGTCCAGGCCCTGCGCGGCTGACCCGGACGCCTGTCGTCGACGGCGGGCCGGTCTCCCTTTCCCCGGGAGACCGGCCCGCCGGCCGTTCCGGGGCTTCTCAGCCGATCAGCTCCGGGTGGCGACGGCGCCTGGTGGGCGTCCAGCAGCGCAGGATGTCGCGGACCGAGACGATGCCCACCGGCCCGTGGTCGTCCAGCACGATCAGATGGCGGAACCCGCCGTGCGTCATGGCCTCCGCGGCCTCCTCCAGGGTCCAGGTGGGGGCGGCGAAGACCACGTCGGTGGTGGTGTGGGCGGCGACGGTCTCGACGTCGGGGTCCTGGCCCCAGCCGACCGCGTCGAGTATGTCGCGTTCGGTGAGGATGCCGAGCCCGCTGGTGTCCTGGTCGAGGACGACCGCGGCTCCGACGCGACGGACCGACATCAGCCGAGCGGCCTGACGGAGCGTGTGGGCGGGGCCGATGGTGAGAACCAGAGTGCTCATGGCGTCACGGACGAGCATGAAGGGAGCCACCTCCTTGTCGGAACGACCGCACGGGTCGGTTCACAATTTCACAAGCGGGGGGACTCCCAGCGTCGCACCGATGCGGGGGACCGACAAGGGGCGAAGCCGCCCCGGAGTGCGCACACGGGGGCGCGTGGCGGAGTCCCGGACCGCCCCCGGTCGGCCGGGCGGGACCACCGGCGCGGTCCGGGCGGAGGATGCCCCCCTCGTGCGCGCCCCGGGCGGTACGGGGCGCGCGGCGCGCGCGGGGCGTGGGCGGCGGGGCCGGGACCGGGTCAGTAGCGCTGGTTCAGATAACCCAGCAGCTCGTGGTGGAGCAGGCCGTTGGAGGCCGCGGCGTTGCCGCCGCCGGGGCCGGAGACCCCGTCCAGACTGGTGAAGCTGCCGCCCGCCTCCTGGACGACGATCGCGTTGGCGGCCATGTCCCAGAGCGAGAGCTCCGGTTCCGCGCAGATGTCCACCGAACCCTCGGCGACCATCATGTACGGCCAGAAGTCGCCGTACCCGCGGGTGCGCCAGCAGGCCCGGGTCAGGTCCAGGAACCCGTCGAGCCGGCCCTGCTCCTCCCAGCCGCTCAGCGACGCGTACGCGAACGAGGCGTCCGCGATCCGTTCGACCTTCGACACCTGGAGCCGGGTCGCGGAGGTCAGACTGCGGCCGGTGAACGCCCCGGCCCCCTTCGCCGCCCACCAGCGCCGGTTCAGCGCCGGGGCGGACACCACGCCGACGACCGGCTGGAAACCGTCCTCCCCGGCCTCCATCAGCGAGATCAGCGTCGCCCAGACCGGCACACCGCGCACGTAGTTCTTGGTGCCGTCGATCGGGTCGATCACCCAGCGCCGCGGGCCGGTGCCCTCGATGCCGAACTCCTCGCCCAGGATCGCGTCCCGCGGGCGCGCCCGCTGGAGGTGGCCCCGGATCAGCTCCTCGGCGGCCTTGTCGGCCTCGCTCACCGGCGTCATGTCCGGCTTGGTCTCGACCTTGAGGTCCAGGGCCTTGAACCGGTCCATCGTCGCCGCGTCGGCGGCGTCCGCCAGGACATGGGCAAGGCGCAGATCATCGTGGTAATCGGGCATGTCGTCACAGTATCGACCGCAGGTGAACGGGACCACAGGACCCCGGGCCCGCGCGGGCCATTGACAGTTCTCCGGGGCGCCCCAACGCTGGGACGGAGCCCTCGGCGCGGGAGGCGACGATGCCCACAGCGCGGGAAGCACTGCTGGACGCCGCCCTCTCGGCGCTGGCGACCCGGCCCTGGACGGCGGTGCGCATGGTCGACGTGGCAGCCGCCGCCGGCGTCTCCCGGCAGACCCTCCACAACGAGTTCGGCGGCAAGGACGGCCTGGCCCGCGCCCTGCTCCGCGACGCCGCCGACGGCTATCTGGCCGGGGTGGAACGGGCGCTGGCCTCGGACGGCGGCGCCACGGAGAAACTGACCGCCACCGCCGTCTGGACCGTCCGGGCCGTACGGGCGAACGCCCTGGTCAGAGGGGTGCTGACGGGCTGCTGGAACGAACGGTCGCCCCGCCCCGCGCGTGGTGGCCCTCCGCCCCCCTCACCGGTGCCCGCCCAGCGGCGCGCCGATGCCGGGACACCGCCGCCCGCGGAGCTGCTCCGGCTGGCCGGGGAACGCGCGGCGACCGTCCTCGGCGCCTTCGGCCCGGACCCGGCCGCGCGACGGCCGCCGTACGACCCGGCGGCGCTCGCCGCGCGCTGCGAGATCGTGCTCAGGCTGGCCCTGAGCTACGCGCTGGTGCCGGCGCGGTCCGGGAGGGGGCGGGGACCGGTCCCCCTGGTGCGCCAGGTGCTGGAGGGGACGTCCGGCCCGCTCGTCTGAGCGGTGTTCCCGCAGGTGGACGGCGCGGCGCGGTCAGTGGGCCGAGCCCGAGAGCTGGAGTCCGATCACCCCGAGGATGACCAGGGTGATGGAGACCAGCTTGAGGGTGGAGACCACGTCGTCGAGGAAGACCATGCCGTAGATCGCGGTGCCGGCCGCGCCGATGCCGGTCCACACGGCGTAGGCGGGCCCCACGTCGAGCTTCTTCAGCGACAGCGTCAGCAGTCCGAAGCTGCCGAGGGCGAAGGCGGCGAACGCGATGGTCGGCCAGAGCCGGGTGAAGCCGTGCGAGAGTTTCAGACAGACGGCGAAGCCGGTCTCCAGAAGTCCTGCGACCACGACCAGCAGCCACGCCATCGTCAGTGCCCTCCCACGTCGGTGACCGCCTTGCCAGGCTCGGTGTGATTATGCACTTACCGGCGACGGCAGATCGCAAACGCGCCCGGCCCGGTCGCCGACGCGTCGCCCGGCCGTGACCGGGCCGTCGGGACCGGTTGCCGGGACCGGGCCGTCGGGTCAGTCGCCCTCGCGTCGCTCGCGGGTGGACAGCAGCCGGCGCAGCGAGTCGAGCCGTGCCGGGTCGGCGTGACCGTCCGCCACCCAGGCGTCCAGGGCACATTCCGGTTGCCGGCTGTCGTGGGTGCAGCCGCGCGGGCACTCCTCGGCGCCGGGCCTCAGGTCCGGGAACGCGTGGATCACCCGGGACGGGTCGATGTGGTTGAGCCCGAAGGAACGCACGCCGGGGGTGTCGATCACCCAGCCGCGCCCGCCGGCCAGCGGCAGCGCGAGCGCCGACGTGGTGGTGTGCCGACCGCGGCCCGTGACCGCGTTGACCACCCCGGTCGTGCGTCGCCGGTCCTCCGGCACGAGGGCGTTGACCAGCGTGGTCTTGCCGACGCCGGAGTGCCCGACGAAGGCGGTGACCCGGTCCTGGAGCTGCTCGCGGACCCGGTCGGCCGCGTCGCCGTTCTCCAGCTCCTCGCGGCTGGTGACGACGAACGGGACGCCCAGCGGGGTGTACGCCTCCAGCAGCTTGTCCGGGGAGGCCAGGTCCGACTTGGTGAGCACCAGGAGCGGGGAGAGCCCGCCGTCGTACGCGGCGACCAGACAGCGGTCGATCATCCGCGGCCGGGGTTCCGGATCGGCCAGCGCCGTGACGATCGCCAGCTGGTCGGCGTTGGCGACGACCACCCGCTCGTACGGATCGTCGTCGTCCGCGGTCCGGCGCAGCACCGAGCGGCGCTCACCGATGCGGACGATGCGGGCGAGGGTGTCCTTGTCGCCGGAGAGGTCCCCGACGATCGAGACGGTGTCGCCCACCACGGCGGCCTTCCGGCCCAGCTCGCGGGCCTTCATCGCGACGACCGTGCGGTCGTCGACGAGACAGGTGAGACGGCCGCGGTCGACGGTGAGGACCATGCCGTCCTCGGCGTCCTCGTGCTTGGGACGGATGTGGGTGCGGGGCCGGTTGCCCTTGCGGTTGGGGCGGACCCGGACGTCGTCCTCGTCGGGGTTCTTGCCGTAACGGCGCATTTCTCAGACCCCGAGCATTCCGGTCCACATCTGCGGGAAGTCCGGCAGGGTCTTGGCGGTTGTCGCCACGTTCTCGATCTCCACTCCGGGGACGGCAAGGCCGATGATCGACCCCGCGGTTGCCATCCGGTGGTCGTCATACGTATGGAAGGTACCGCCGTGCAGCGGACGGGGCCGGATGTGGAGCCCGTCGGCGGTCTCGGTGACGTCGCCGCCGAGCTCGTTGATCTCCTTGGTGAGCGCGGCCAGCCGGTCCGTCTCGTGCAGCCGCAGATGGGCGACACCGCTCAGGGTGGACGGCGAGTCGGCGAGGGCCGCCACCGCCGCGATGCCGGGCGTCAGCTCGCCGACCTCGCCGAGGTCGACGTCGATGCCGTGGATGCGGCCCGAGCCGGTGAAGGTGAGGCCGCGCTCGGTCAGCTCGCAGCTGCCGCCCATCGCGGTGAAGATCTCGCGCAGCGCGTCGCCCGGCTGGGTGGTGCGCTCGGGCCAGTCGGGGATGGTGACCCGGCCGCCGGTGACCAGCGCGGCCGCGAGGAACGGCTGGGCGTTGGACAGGTCGGGCTCGATGGTCAGGTCCCGGCCGAGCAGGGCGGAGGGGGAGACCCGCCAGACGTTCGGCTCACCGCCCGTCTCCGGCTCGTCGACCTGCGCGCCGACCGCCCGCAGCATGTCCACGGTCATCCGGATGTGCGGCATGGAGGGGAGCCGGGCGCCCGTGTGGCGCACCTCCACCCCCTGGTTGAAGCGGGGCGCCGAGAGCAGCAGCGCCGAGACGAACTGGGAGGACGAGGAGGCGTCGATCGCCACCGGCCCGCCGTCCAGCGCACCGCTGCCGTGCACCGTCATCGGCAGCGAGCCGCGCCCCTCGTCGTCGATCCGGGCACCGAGCACCCGCAGCGCGTCGATCACGCCGTCCAGCGGGCGCTCGTACGAACGCGGGTCGCCGTCGAACCGGACCGGGCCGTCGGCGAGGGCCGCGACCGGCGGCAGGAAGCGCATCACCGTGCCGGCGTTGCCGACGTCGACCGTGGTGGGGCCGTGCAGACCGGCCGGGATGACCCGCCACGCCTCGCCGGACGCCTCCGGGCCGCCCGTGACGGCGGAGCTGGACGAGACCGTCTCCTCGATGCCGACGCCCATCGCGCGCAGCGCCTCGGCCATCAGCAGGGTGTCGCGGGAACGCAGCGGGCGGCGCAGCCAGCCGGGTTCGGCGGCGAGCGCGGCCAGGACGAGCGCGCGGTTGGTGACCGACTTCGACCCGGGCACGGTGACGGTCGCGTCGACGGCCCCGGTCGCATGGGGGGCGGGCCAGAGGGCGGGGTGCACGGAGCTTTCGGTCATGGACCTCACTTTAGAGCGTCCGGTGGGCCCGCCCCCGCGCCCCGGGCGCCGCCCGTCTCACATGCCGAGCAGCCAGCGCCCGCCGCCGATCAGGGAGGAGAGCGACACCGCGTGGAAGAGGAAGAGCCAGAGCGGCGCGGGCACGTCGGTCAGCCGTGACAGCTGGTCCGCGTCCGAGTCCGGCGCACCCCCGTGCCGCCGCTTCGACTGGAGCTCGAAGGCCGGCCGCACGCCGCCGAGCAGCAGGAACCAGACCACGGCGTACGCGAACAGCGACTGCACGGCGGGCGAGGCCAGCCAGGACACCAGCAGGAAGGCCGAACCGGTGAGGATCACCGCCAGCGCCCCGTACACGTTGCGGATCATCACCAGCATCGTCACGAGCAGTGCGGTGGCCAGCCACAGCAACAGCGTGATCCGGCCGTCGACCAGCAGCCACGCCCCGCCCAGCCCCAGCAGTGGCGGGGCGGTGTAACCGGCCGCCGCGGTGAGGATCATGCCGATGCCGGTCGGTTTGCCGCGGCTGACGGTGAGGCCGCTGGTGTCCGAGTGCAGTCTGATGCCGGTGAGCTGCCGGCCGGTGAGCAGTGCGATCAGTCCGTGGCCGCCCTCGTGCGCGATGGTGATCGCGTTGCGGCTCAGCCGCCACAGCGGGTTCGGTACGACGGCGATGAGGGCGAGCGTCCCGGTCACCACCACGAGCCACTGTTCGGGGGCGGGCTGGGTGCCGGTGACGCGGTCCCACAGATTGCCCAGATCGGTGCTGTCCATGATGCGGGCGGCTCCTTGCGGTATTCGGCGTCTTGCCGTCGTGACGGTCGTGGCAGTCTGGCACTCATGTGCGGACGGTATGCATCGAGTCGGCGGCCCGAGGACCTGACCGGAATCTTCCAGGTCGAGAAGTGGGAGCCCGCAGAGGCCCTGGCGCCGGATTGGAACGTGGCACCGACCAAGGAGGTCTACGCGGTACTGGAACGTCCTGTGAAGGACGCGGCGGAGCCGCGTCCGGTTCGCCAGATGCGCACCCTGAGATGGGGACTCGTGCCCTCCTGGTCGAAGTCGCCCGACGGCGCCGCGCGGATGATCAACGCCCGCGCGGAGACCGTCCACGAGAAGCCGTCCTTCCGGCGGTCCTTCGCCTCCCGGCGCTGCATCCTGCCCGCCGACGGCTACTACGAGTGGGTCACCGGCGCGGACGAGCGGCAGCTGGAGGAGAAGGGGAGGAAGAAGCGCCCGCGCAAGCAGCCGTACTTCGTGACGCCCGCCGACGGGTCGGTCTTCGCGATGGCCGGGCTGTACGACTTCTGGCGCGACCGGACCCTGCCCGACGACCACCCGGCGGCCTGGTGGGTGACCTGCTCGGTGATCACGACGGAGGCGGAGACCACCCCGCTCGGCGTCGCCCCCGCCGAGGGCCCGGCGACGCTCGCCGACATCCATCCCCGGATGCCGCTGATGCTCACCCCGGACCGCTGGGACGCCTGGCTCGACCCGTCGAACACCGAGGCCGAGGAGGTGCGGGGGCTGCTCGCGCCGCCGCCGGCCGGACTGATGCGGGCCTACCCGGTGGCCACGGCCGTCAGCAACGTCCGCAACAACGGGCCCGAACTGGTGGAGGAGTTGGCCGCGCCGGAGGAGGGCACCCTCTTCTGACGCCCTTTCGGCCTCCCGCCGGGGGAGGATGGGACGCGTGACCACCACAGAGAAGGACCGTACGGTCGAGACGGTCGGAACCGATGCCGGACCGGCAAGGATCACCTGGTTCCCCGCCGGGGGAGCCACGGCGGCCCGGCTCGTGCTCGCACTCGGCCACGGCGCGGGCGGCGGCATCGAGGCCCGCGACCTCCGGGCCCTGGCCGCCGCGCTGCCCGCCCACGGGGTGACCGTCGCCCTGGTGGAGCAGCCGTGGCGGGTCGCCGGGAAGAAGCTGGCGCCCGCCCCGAAGACGCTGGACACCGGATGGCGGGGGGTGTGGCCCGCCCTCGCCGCCGCCGGGGCGCCCGTCGTCGCGGGCGGCCGCAGCGCCGGGGCCCGGGTGGCCTGCCGGACGGCCGCGGAGCTGGGCGCCCGCGCCGTCCTCGCGCTCGCCTTCCCGCTGCACCCGCCGGGGAAGCCGGAGAAGTCCCGCGAGGACGAGCTCACCGGGACCGGCGTGCCCACGCTCGTCGTACAGGGCGGCAACGACCCGTTCGGGCGGCCCGCCGAATTCTCCCCGGGGACCTACGGGATCGTCGAGGTGCCGTACGGCGACCACGGCTTCGCCGTACCGAAGAAGGCCGGCACGACGCAGGAGGAGGCGCTGGGGACCCTGACCGCCGCCGTGGCCGGATGGCTCTCCACCGGTCTCGCTCCCGTGTGACGCACACCCCGGGAATGTTGGGTGGGGGGCGGCTGTTGTGCGTGTCATCGGTACAACAACGTCGTATGTGTGGAGAGGGAGTCCGTCGCATGGGTTCGACCATCTGCCCGCGTCGCTCGAACGCCGCTGACCTGGAGTGGACGGTCCTGCATGCGGCCAGGACCGCTCCCGAGCGGGCGTCGGGCGGATCGAATCGACAGCCCGTCTCGAAGCAAGGTCGACTATTCTCCGATTCGAGCGGGTCCGGTTTCGGCTCCGCCACAGCGTTGGAGGAGGTGGGTCCGGTCACTGGGACCGACACAGGGACCGACGACGGCCGCGTACCGGAGACGGCTGCCGAGCGCAACGCACGCTTCGAGCGGGACGCTCTCGGTTACCTCGACCAGATGTACTCGGCCGCGTTGCGCATGACGCGCAACCCCGCGGACGCCGAGGACCTGGTCCAGGAGACGTATGCCAAGGCGTACGGCTCCTTCCATCAGTTCCGTGAGGGCACCAACCTCAAGGCGTGGATGTACCGCATCCTCACCAATACCTTCATCAACTCGTACCGCAAGAAGCAGCGGGAGCCCCAGCGCAGCGCCGCCGAGGAGATCGAGGACTGGCAGCTGGCGCGCGCCGAGTCGCACATGTCGACCGGTCTGCGCTCCGCGGAGTCGCAGGCGCTCGACCACCTGCCCGACTCGGACGTGAAGTCCGCCCTGCAGGCGATCCCCGAGGAGTTCCGCATCGCCGTGTATCTCGCCGATGTAGAGGGCTTTGCCTACAAGGAGATCGCGGACATCATGGGGACTCCCATCGGTACGGTGATGTCCCGACTGCACCGGGGCCGCCGCCAGTTGCGCGGCATGCTGGAGGACTACGCCCGTGAGCGCGGGCTCGTCCCGGCCGGTGCCGGAGAGTCGGACGATCGGAAAGGCTCGGGCTCATGAGCTGCGGAGAGCCGCACGAGACGGACTGCTCGGAGGTGCTCGACCACCTCTACGAGTTCCTCGACCACGAGATGCCCGACAGTGACTGCACCAAGTTCGAGGTGCACTTCGAGGAGTGCTCCCCGTGCCTGGAGAAGTACGGTCTGGAGCAGGCCGTGAAGAAGCTGGTGAAGCGCTGCTGCGGCCAGGACGACGTACCGACCGATCTGCGGTCCAAGGTGATGGGCCGGATCGATCTGATCCGCTCGGGCCAGGCGGTTCCCGAGCAGGACGTGACGGCCGCGGAGAGCGAGACGCCGGCCGCCGCCAAGGAGTGACGGCCGGGCCTCGGCCCCGACCGGTCCTCCTCGCGTTCCGCACGGGTGGGGGCGTGCCGCGCACGACGCGGCGCGCCCCCACACGCGTGTCCGGGCACGCCCCGCGCCGGTCCGCCCGGACGCGCGCCGGGCACTGACGGTTCCGGGCCGGTACGTCATCCCACCCGTCACCCGAATGTGCTAATCCGGTCCATTGCGGCTCGGGCCCGCCCACAAATCGCTAGCGTGGCGCCTCCATTGACCATGTTGGGGGGCGGGCCGGGCGGGTGAGAGCCACACGCGGGGCGGCGCGCGGATACATCCTGGTGGCCGCGGTCGGCGCCCTGTGCTGTGTGCTCCCCGTCCTGCGGACCGGGGCGGAGGTCCCGTGGTTCACCCTCGCGCTGCTCACCGGGCTCTACCTGGTCTGCGAACTCCCCGGACGCTTCCCGTTCTTCGGCGGCTCCGTGCCGATCAGCGCCGGATCGTTCTTTCCGCTGCTGCTCGCCGCCGCGTTCCTGCTGCCGCCCGCCGCGGCCGCCCTCGTCGCCGTGCCCGGATCGCTCGTCGGCCGGGTGGAGCAGCCGCCCGCCGCCGCCCGGCGGGTCTGGCGGGCCGCGCAGCTCGCCGTCACGGTCTGGGCGGCCTCGACCGCCCACGCCCTGCTCGGCGGCACCGCGGCACTCGGCGGCACCGGCACCGGACCCGACCTCCCGTACGCGATCCTGCCCGCCTGCGCCGCGGCCCTGGTCTTCAGCCTCGTGCTGACCGCGCTGGACGGCTCGATCCTGGTCGTGGCCGAGCGGCTGCCGCCGGGGCGCGCCTGGGGCGGACTGCTGTCCCGCTCGCTGGGGCCGCACCTGGTGCACGGGCTCGCCGGGCTGATGATGGCGGTGCTGTGGCGCGGCCCGTACGGACCGCTGTCCGCGCTCATCGTCCTGCTGCCGATGTACATCTCCTGCTGGGTCTTCGCCCAGTACCACCGTGAGCACGCCG
Organism: Streptomyces sp. NPDC002669; assembly: GCF_042889165.1. Lineage (NCBI taxonomy): Bacteria > Bacillati > Actinomycetota > Actinomycetes > Kitasatosporales > Streptomycetaceae > Streptomyces > Streptomyces sp. NPDC002669. The sequence continues at coordinate 59,946 of NZ_JBIAQQ010000006.1, forward strand.
CCCACCGCGCCACCATCAGGGCGCTGGTGCAGGCCGTCGACCTCAAGGACACCTACACCCGGGGCCACAGCGAACGGGTCGGCCGGGCCTCCGTCATCATCGCCCGCGAACTGGGCATGGAGAAGGACCGGTTGGAGGTCCTCCGGTTCGCCGGCATCCTGCACGACGTCGGCAAGCTCGGCGTCCCCACCCGGGTGCTCCGCAAGGACGGGCCGCTCACCCCGGAGGAACGACAGGTGATCGAGCTGCACCCGGAGTACGGGCACGAGATCGTCCGCGGCATCGGCTTCCTCGGCGAGGCGCGGGCCGCGATCCTGCACCACCACGAACGGCTCGACGGCAGCGGCTATCCGTACGGGCTGCGGGGGCGCGAGATCCCGGAGTTCGCGCGGGTCGTCGCGGTGGCGGACGCGTTCGACGCGATGACCTCGACCCGCTCGTACCGGCGGGGGAGGCCGGTGCCCGCCGCGCTGGAGGAGCTGAAGCGGTGCGCGGGCACGCAGTTCGATCCGCAGATGGTGCGGGCGCTGGTGCGCGGGCTGGAGCGGCACGGCTGGTCGGCGGTGACGGCCGGGGTGACGGCGGACGAGCCCCCGGCCGAGGGCGGGGGCGCCGAGACGCTTCGGCCGCAGGCCGGACCCGCCCGGGTACCGCCCCCCGGCCGCGGTGCGCCGTGCCACCGCCCGCCGCAGGGCGGGACCGGCCGGATGCCCCCCGCGCGGTCGCCGCGGGACGGGACCGGCCGGCCCGCCCGCACCCAGTCGCCCGGTCCGCAGCCGCCCGCGGACCGCCGCCGGTGAGCCGGGACCGGGCCGGGGCGCGGCCGTCCCCCGTGGCCCTCGCCGTCCGGGGCGCCGCCGCCCTGTTCGCCGTCGCGGGGCTGGCCCACACCTTCTGGTACGGCGTCCACGACCCCGGCCACGCCCTCGCCTTCGGCGTCCTGATCGCCGTCGGCGAACTGGCCCGCTGGGGAGCCCTGCCCGCCGAGCGCGAGCCCGCCCCGCTCGGCGCCGCCGGGGCGCTCGCGTACGCCCTTCTCGGCCGCAGCGGCGGCACGCCCACCGGGCACGGCGTCCTCCAGGTGATCGCCGTGCTCGTCGCGGCGCAGCTCGTCGCCTGCGTGCCCCAGGTGGCGCGCGGCACCGGGCCGGGCCCCGACCGGGTGGCCCGCCGGATCCTGTCCGTCACCTTCGCCGCCGTCTGCTTCCAGCCGCTGTACAACTCCGGCCGCATCGCGAGCTGGTTCGGCGAGGGCCCGTACTACGTGCTCGTCCTGCTGCTGCTCCTGGTGCTCACCGCCCTGTGCGACGCGGTCCTCGCGGCCCTGCTGCTGCATTCGCGCACCCGCCACCCCTATCCGCCGCTGCTGCGGGACCAGCTGCGCGGGCTCGTCGGCATCGGCTCGGCGGTCTGCGCGACCGGCGTCGTGATGGCGCTGGGGGTGGCCGTCGCCGGGCTGTGGGCGCTGCCCGTGCTGTGCGTGCCGCTGCTGCTGACCCAGGTCTCCTTCCGCCGGTTCGTCGCCGTGCGCACCACCTACCGGCAGACCATCGCCTCGCTCGCCCGGGCCACCGAGATCGCCGGGTACACCCCGCACGGGCACGCCCGCCGGGTCGCGGTGCTCTGCCGGGCCGTCGGCCGTGAGCTGGGCCTCTCCGGGAGCCAGCTGACCGTGCTGGAGTACGCGGCCCTGATGCACGACATCGGGCAGCTCTCCCTCGTCGACCCGGTGCCGGACGGGGCGACGGCCACCCTGCCCGCCGCCGAACAGCGCCGGATCGCGCTGCTCGGCGGGGCCGTGGTCCGGCAGACCGGGGTGGACGCCGAGGTGGCCGTCGTGGTGGAGAGACAGGCCGACCCCTATCGCGAGCAGCCGTTGTCCGCCAGGATCGTCAGGACGGTCAACGCATACGACGACCTCTGCGGGGAAAGCCTCATCGGGCCGCTGGGCGCACTGGAACAGCTCAGGCTCGGGACCGCCCACGACTATCAGCCCGAAGTCGTGGAATCGCTGGCCCGGGTCCTGTCCCGGAGCGGTCCGGCCCCGGTTCTCCCCGGGTAACCCATGGGTAATGAGCGAGCGTCCGGCCCGGCATGGTTGGATGCGAAGAAGAGCGGAAAACGAGGGTGTCCAGTCGGGACGGGCGGGAATCGTGAGGATCTTCGGGAAGGTACGGCATCGGCCCTCCGCCTCTTGGCGGCAGGCCACGGACCGCGCGTTCACGCTGATCGGCGACGGCCGGTACGAGGACGCGGGCGCGCTGCTGACACGTGCGGCGGATCTGGAACCCTGGCTCTCCGAGTCGTGGTTCAACCTGGCGCTGCTGCACAAGTTCCGGCACGACTGGGAACAGGCGAGGGCGGCGGGCCTGCGGGCCGTGGCGCTGCTCGACAAGGAATCCGGCGCCCCCGACTGGTGGAACGTCGGGATCGCCGCCACCGCGCTGCAGGACTGGCCGCTGGCGCGCCGCGCCTGGCAGGCGTACGGCCTGAAGGTGCCGGGCGCCGGTCAGCACACCGCGGCGGCCAACAGCGAGCCGGTCGGCATGGAGCTGGGCAGCGCCGCGGTGCGGCTGTCGCCGGAGGGCGAGGCCGAGGTCGTGTGGGGCCGCAGGCTCGATCCGGCCCGGATGGAGGTGCTGTCCATCCCGCTGCCCTCGTCCGGGCGCCGCTGGGGCGAGGTCGTCCTGCACGACGGGGTGCCGAACGGCGAGCGGGTCACCGCGGCCGGGCCCTCGTACCCGGTCTTCGACGAGATCGAGCTGTGGGCGCCGTCCCCGGTGCCCACCTGGGTGGTGCTGCTCGAAGCGGCCACCGAGGCGGACCGGGACGCGCTGGAGCGGCTGGCGTCCGACGCCGGGTTCGCCGCCGAGGACTGGTCGTCCTCCGTGCGGCTGCTCTGCCGGGCCTGTTCGGAGAGCCGGATGGAGAGCGACGAGGGCGACGGCGAACACCTCGACCCGCACGACCACAGCGAGCCCGGGCACCCCGGCCCGCTGGGCCACCGCACCGCCGGCGAGCTGTGGGTGCCGGAGCGGGAGTGCGGGATAGCCGCGCCGGCCGGGCTGGTGCGCGGTCTGCTGGACGGCTGGGTGGCGGACAGCCCGGACAGCCGCGAGTGGCGGGACCTCGAAGAGGTCTGCTGACCGCTCGCCGATCCGCTCTCCGCCAGGGGCGGGGCCGTTAGGCTGTACGCGCACCGGTCGAGGTGCCCGGCGGTTCCCCGGACTGCCCGGGCCCCAAGGTTTTTGAGGAAGGCATACGGCGGACATGGCGCAACAGGACACGGACGAGCAGATCAATGTCGACGACGAGGGATTCGTCGTGGACACCGAGGACTGTGAGGCGCGCGAGGCCGCCTACCGCGAGCGCGGCACCTCCCGTCCGATCACGGTCGTGGGCAACCCGGTGCTCCACAAGGAGTGCAAGGACGTCACCGAGTTCGGCGACGAGCTGGCCGGGCTGATCGACGACATGTTCGCCAGCCAGCGGACGGCGGAGGGCGTGGGCCTGGCCGCCAACCAGATCGGCGTCGACCTCAAGGTCTTCGTCTACGACTGCCCGGACGACGACGGCGTGCGGCACGTGGGCGCCGTCTGCAACCCGGTGCTGGAGGAGCTGGCGCCCGAGGACCGGGTCCTGGACGACTCCAACGAGGGCTGCCTCTCCGTCCCGACGGCGTACGCCTCGCTGGCCCGCCCGGACTACGCGGTGGTCCGCGGGCAGGATGCCAAGGGCAACCCGATCAAGGTCCGCGGCAGTGGCTACTTCGCCCGCTGCCTCCAGCACGAGACCGACCACCTGTACGGCTACCTGTACATCGACCGCCTCTCCAAGCGGGACCGCAAGGACGCGCTGCGGCAGATGGCGGAGAACACCCCGCGCTACGAGGTCGTGCCGAACGACTGATCGGGCGTCAGCTTGTTGCCGACGGGCCCCGGTCCACCCTGCGGGGCGGACCGGGGCCCGTCGGGTTCCCGGACCGGCTCTGGCCGTCAACTGCCATTTTTTTACGGGAAGTTGACGCGCGTCGACTCGTCCGACAGGCTTTCTTCCCACACCTTTTTCGGGTAGGGAGCTCCCTCATGCTCAGACGTACCGCACGACTCCTGCTCGGCCTTGTCATGACCATGGCATTCACTTTGGGTGGGGCCGTGGTGACCGCCGGCACCGCGCAGGCCGACGACTGCTACACCTGGACCCGCACGCTGCGCCCCGGCGCCACGGGCAACGACGTCGTCCAGCTCCAGATACGGGTGGCCGGATACCCCGGCTACAACTCCGTGCTGGCCATCGACGGCTCCTACGGCCCGGCCACCACCGCTGCCGTCAAGCGCTTCCAGGCCGCCTACGGACTCGCCGCCGACGGCATCGCGGGCCCGGCCACCCAGGCCAAGATCTACGCGCTGCAGGACAGCGACTGCACCCCGGCGCACTTCACCTACCCCGAGCTCAACAAGTGCAACAGCACCTGGGCCGGCGGCAAGGTGGCGGCCGGAACGGCCAGAGCCAACGCGCTCAGTTCCATGTGGAAGCTGGAGGCGCTGCGGCACGCGCTCGGTGACCAGTCGATCCGGGTCACCAGCGGATTCCGCTCGGTCTCCTGCAACGCGGCGGTCGGCGGGGCGTCCAACAGCCGTCACATGTACGGGGACGCCGTCGACCTCGGCTCCGGACCGCACTCGCTGTGCACCATCGCCAAGCAGGCCCGCTACCACGGCTTCAACGGGATCCTCGGCCCGGGCTACCCCGGCCACAACGACCACATCCACGTGAACCAGGGCCCCTCGCACTACTGGTCGGCGCCCAGCTGCGGCATCTGACGCACCCGGCACGTCCTGCCACACCGGGCCCCGCGCACCGGCTCCTCACGGACCGGCGCACGGGGCCCTTCGCGCGCCGCGTGCGGCGTGCCGCCCGCCGTGCGGGTCCGCCGGTCAGGCCACCTCGGGCACCACGCCGGGGCCGCGGAAGGCGCGGCGGTACGCGTTCGGAGTGGTGTTCAAGGAGCGCACGAACTGGTGGCGCAGCGCGGCGGCGGTCCCGAAACCGGTGCGCCCGGCGATGGTGTCCACCGTCTCGTCGGACGTCTCCAGCAGGTGCTGCGCCAGGAGCACCCGTTGGCGCAGCAGCCAGCGGTACGGCGTGGTGCCCGTCTCCTGCTGGAAGCGGCGGGCGAAGGTGCGCGGCGACATGTGGGCCTGGGCGGCCAGCTGCTCGACGGTCATCTCCCGGTCGAGGTGGCGTTCCATCCAGGCGAGCGTCTCGCCGACGGTGTCGCAGGAGGTGCGCGGCAGCGGCCGCTCGATGTACTGCGCCTGGCCGCCGTCCCGGTGCGGCGGCACCACCATGCGACGGGCGATCGCGTTGGCGACGTGGGGCCCGTACGCCTGCCGGACCAGGTGCAGGCAGGCGTCGATCCCGGCCGCCGTGCCCGCCGAGGTGATGATCTGGCCCTCGTCCACGTACAGCACGTCGGGTTCCACGACGGCCCGGGGGAAGCGGCGGGCCAGCTCCCGGGCGTGGCGCCAGTGGGTGGTGCAGCGGCGCCCGTCCAGCAGTCCGGCCGCGCCGAGGAGGTACGCGCCGGAGCAGACGCTCAGCACCCGGGCGCCCCGGTCCACCGCCCGGCGCAGGGCGTCGAGGACCTCCTCGGGGTATTCCCGGTCCACGAAGCGGCCGCCGGCGGGGACGGCGATGAGGTCGGCCTCCTCCAGTCGGTCGAGGCCGTGCGAGGTGCCGATGGTGAAACCGGCGTGGGTCCGGAGCACCGGGCCTTCGGCGGAGACCACGGCGAAGTCGTGCACCGGCAGTCCGTCCTCGCTGCGGTCGAGCCCGAAGACCTCGCACAGCACGCCCAGTTCGAAGGGGTGGACATCGTCGAGCAGCAGAGCGGCGACATTGTTCAGCATGGAGTCAGTGTGGCAGTAATTCGACGTTCCATGACAGTCCTGCCACTGCCGCGACGGGCCCGCGCAGGCGACAGTAGAGCCATGAACGCATTCCTGAACGTCCTGGGCATAGCCGCACTTATCGCTCTCGTCCTGCTGCCCGCCCTGGCCGGGCTCGCCCGGGAGCGCCGCATCGACCGCGAACTGCGCTCCGCACAGCGGGCACGGAACGACGGACCGCCGAAAACGGCGGGCGCCGCGCAGCCTGTCAGAACCGCGCGGCGCCCGTACGTCAGAAGCTGGGCCAGGGTGTAGCAGACCTAGAAGTCGTCGTCGAAGGCGACCGAGCCCTCCACCGCCACCTGGTACGCGGACGGGCGGCGCTCGAAGAAGTTCGTCAGCTCCTGCACGCCCTGCAACTCCATGAACGAGAACGGGTTCTCGGAGCCGTAGACCGCCGGGAAGCCCAGCCGGGTGAGCCGCTGGTCGGCGACGCACTCCAGGTACTGCCGCATCGACTCGGTGTTCATGCCGGGCAGGCCCTCGCCGCACAGGTCGCGGCCGAACTGCAGCTCCGCCTCGACGGCCTCCTTGAGCATGTCCGTGACCTGCTGCTGGAGCTCCTCGTCGAAGAGGTCCGGCTCCTCCTTGCGGACGGTGTCCACGACCTCGAAGGCGAAGTTCATGTGCATCGTCTCGTCCCGGAACACCCAGTTGGTGCCCGTGGCGAGACCGTGCAGCAGCCCCCGCGAGCGGAACCAGTAGACGTAGGCGAACGCGCCGTAGAAGAACAGCCCCTCGATGCACGCCGCGAAGCAGATCAGGTTCAGCAGGAAGCGGCGGCGGTCGGCCTTCGTCTCCAGCCGCTCGATCTTCTCGACCGAGTCCATCCACCGGAAGCAGAACTGTGCCTTCTCCCGGATCGAGGGGATCTCCTCGACCGCGTCGAACGCCGCCGCCCGGTCGTCCGGATCGGGCAGGTAGGTGTCCAGCAGCGTCAGATAGAACTGGACGTGCACGGCTTCCTCGAAGAGCTGCCGCGACAGGTACAGCCGCGCCTCGGGGGAGTTGATGTGCTTGTACAGCGTCAGCACGAGGTTGTTGGAGACGATCGAGTCACCCGTGGCGAAGAACGCGACGAGCCGGCCGATCAGGTGCTGCTCGCCCGGCGACAGCTTGGCGAGGTCGGCCACGTCGGAGTGCAGATCGACCTCCTCCACCGTCCAGGTGTTCTTGATCGCGTCCCGGTAGCGCTCGTAGAAGTCCGGGTAGCGCATGGGACGCAGGGTCAGTTCGAAGCCCGGGTCGAGCAGGTTCTTCGCTTCGCTGGCGGTCATTACTGGCAGGCCTCGCAGGACTCGGGGTTTTCCAGGGAGCAGGCGATGGCGTCCGCGTCGGGCGCCGAAGCCTGCTGTACGGGGACGGGGGCGGCGGCCGACGCCTGGCCGGACGCGGCCCGGGCGATCCGGGTCGCCGGGCGCGAACGCAGGTAGTACGTGGTCTTCAGCCCCTGCTTCCAGGCGTACGCGTACATCGAGGAGAGCTTGCCGATCGTCGGCGTCTCCATGAAGAGGTTCAGCGACTGGCTCTGGTCGAGGAACGGGGTACGGGCCGCCGCCATGTCGATCAGACCGCGCTGCGGGATCTCCCACGCCGTGCGGTACAGCGCCCGCACGTCCTCGGGGATCCAGGCGAAGCCCTGCACGGAGCCGCTCGCCTCGCGCAGCGCCTCCCGGGTGCGCGCGTCCCACACCCCCAGCCGCTTCAGGTCCTCCACCAGGTACGCGTTGACCTGGAGGAACTCCCCGCTGAGCGTCTCGCGCTTGAAGAGGTTGGAGACCTGCGGCTCGATGCACTCGTACACGCCCGCGATCGAGGCGATCGTCGCCGTCGGCGCGATGGCCAGCAGCAGCGAGTTGCGCATCCCGGTCCGTGCGACGCGGGCGCGCAGCGCGTCCCAGCGCTCCGGCCAGTTCGGCTCGACGCCGTAGTGGTCGGGGTGCAGCACCCCGCGCGCGGCGCGCGTCTGCTCCCAGGCGGGCAGCGGGCCGGACCGCTCGGCCAGGTCGCAGGACGCCTCGTACGCGGCGAGCATGATCCGCTCGGAGATCTTCGTGGAGAGCGCGCGGGCCCCGGCGGAGTCGAACGGCAGCCGCAGCCGGAAGAAGACGTCCTGGAGACCCATGGCTCCCAGGCCCACCGGGCGCCACCGGGCGTTGGAGCGGGCGGCCTGCTCGGTCGGGTAGAAGTTGATGTCGACGACCCGGTCCAGGAAGGTCACCGCGGTGCGGACGGTGGCGTCCAGCCGCTCCCAGTCGATGGCACCGTCGACGACGAACGCGCCGAGGTTGACCGAGCCCAGGTTGCAGACGGCCGTCTCGCCGTCGTCGGTGACCTCCAGGATCTCCGTGCACAGGTTCGAGGAGTGGACGACGCGGCCCGGCTCGGCGGTCTGGTTGGCGGTCCGGTTGGCGGCGTCCTTGAACGTCATCCAGCCCTGACCGGTCTGGGCGAGGGTACGCATCATCCGGCCGTACAGCTCACGGGCGGGCATCGACTTGCGGGCCAGCCCCTTCGCCTCGGCGGCCCGGTACGCGGCGTCGAACTCCTCGCCCCACAGGTCCACCAGCTCGGGCACGTCGGCGGGCGAGAACAGCGACCAGCGGCCGTCCGCCTCGACCCGGCGCATGAACTCGTCCGGGATCCAGTGCGCCAGGTTGAGGTTGTGCGTGCGCCGCTGGTCCTCGCCCGTGTTGTCCCGCAGCTCCAGGAACTCCTCGATGTCCGCGTGCCAGGTCTCCAGGTAGACCGCGGCGGCACCCTTGCGCCGGCCGCCCTGGTTGACCGCGGCGACCGAGGCGTCGAGCGTCTTCAGGAACGGCACGATGCCGTTGGAGTGCCCGTTGGTGCCGCGGATCAGCGAACCCCGGGAACGGATGCGGGAGTACGGCAGACCGATGCCGCCGGCGTGCTTGGAGAGCCGGGCCACCTGGTGGTAGCGGTCGTAGATCGAGTCCAGCTCGTCGAGCGGGGAGTCCAGCAGGTAGCAGGAGGACATCTGCGGGTGCCGGGTGCCGGAGTTGAAGAGGGTCGGCGAGGAGGGCAGGTAGTCGAGCCGGCTCATCAGCTCGTACAGCGCCGCGACCTCGTCCACGGCGCGCGGGGAGTCGTCCTCGGCGAGCCCGGACGCGACCCGGAGCATGAAGTGCTGCGGCGTCTCGACGACCTGGCGGGTGTGCGGGTGGCGCAGCAGGTAGCGGCTGTGCAGGGTCCGCAGCCCGAAGTAGCCGAAGCGGTCGTCGGCGCCGTCGGCGAGCGCCCGCTCCACCAGCGCGTCGAGGGCGTCCGCGTTGCGGGCGACGAAGTCGGCCGTGCGGTCCGCGATCAGGCCCTCGCGGTGTCCGACGGCGACCGAGGCGGAGAAGGAGACGGCGCCCTGTCCGGCGGCCTCGTCCGCGATGGCGCGGGTCAGGAGCCGGGCGGCGAGCCGGGAGTAGGCGGGGTCCTCGGAGATCAGCCCGGCGGCGGCCTCGGTGGCCAGCGAACACAGCTCGGCCTCGTCCGCCCGTGCGCTGCGGCCGCGCAGCGCGGCGGCGGCGACGCGACCGGGGTCGGTGTCGGGCAGATCGGCGGTGAGGTCGGTCAGGGTCCGCAGCAGCGCGGCCCCCGGTCCGTCGGGTGCGGCTGCCTCGGAAACGGCGGCCGTGGACGTGGCGACCGATGCCGGATCGGCTGGTGCGATGGTCACGTGGGGGCTCTCCCTCGCTCGGCTCGGGGCCGGCGGGGGAACGGGCGGCCGGGCGGGCGCGCCCGGGAACGGGACAGCACCGCGCACGGCGTCCGCCGGCCCAACCGCGAGGCCCGGACGTCTGGCGCCCGGATCGGTCGAACCGGACGCGCTGCCGGCAGGTCCTCGGACTTGTTCGGGGTGCGCGAATGCGCACTGAGTACACCGTTGCGGGACAGTTCCGGATTCGCACCGGATTCCCCTGCGGCGACAGCGAGGATGAGCATACATGTGGGGGCCGCCCGATGAGGCGGCCCCCACATGTTGTGTCGGTCGGTTCGATCCGGACCGACGGGAAGGGCCCTGCGGGCCTTCCGGGAACGACCGGCGGCCCGTTCCTTTCGTGCGGGTCGGGCGTCAGTGGCCGCCGGGCGCACCCGCCGTGGCGGGCGGGAGCTCGGTGGCGACACCCGGGTCGCCCGCGTCGGCCGTGTAGTCGGACGGCGAGGTCTCGTCGATCCCGGCGGGCGCCTTCAGGGCGTTCAGGACGAAGGTGAGCACCACCACGACCACCACGTTCAGCACGAACGCGGTGAGACCGATGTAGCCGATCTCGCCGATGCCGGGGATCTCCGCGGACGAGCCGCCGAAGTGCTTCTGTGTCGGCGAGGCGACGCCGTACGCGGCCACCGTCCCGTACACCATGCCGACGGCCCAGCCCGCGAGCAGCGCCCAGCGGTGGAACCAGCGGGTGAACAGGCCGCCGACCAGGGCCGGCATCGTCTGGAGGATCCAGATCCCGCCGAGCAGCTGGAAGTTGATCGCGACCGTCTTGTCCATCGTGAGGACGAAGGCGAGCGCCCCGACCTTGACCAGCAGCGAGACCAGCTTGGAGACCTTGGTCTCCTGCTCCGGGGTCGCGTCCGGCTTCAGGAAGTCCTTGTAGATGTTGCGGGTGAAGAGGTTGGCCGCGGCGATCGACATGATCGCGGCGGGCACCAGGGCACCGATGCCGATGGCGGCGAACGCGACGCCCGCGAACCAGTCCGGGAACATGTTCTCGAACAGCTGCGGAATGGCCAGCTGCCCGTTGTCCACCTTGATCCCGGCGGCGATCGCCATGAAGCCGAGCAACGCCAGCAGGCCCAGCATCAGCGAGTACAGCGGCAGGATCGTGGTGTTGCGCCGGATCACGTTCCGGCTGCGGCTGGAGAGCGTCGCCGTGATCGAGTGCGGGTACATGAAGAGTGCCAGTGCCGAGCCCAGTGCCAGGGTGGCGTATCCCCAGTGGCCCGCCTCGCCCGGTGCGAGCGCGCCGCGCGGTTTGCCGGTGGCCGGGTTGGTCTGCGAGAACGCCTCGCCCGCCTTGGCGAAGATGTCGTCGAAGCCGCCCAGCTTGATCGGGATGTAGATGATCGCCACCGCGATGACCAGGTAGATCAGCCCGTCCTTGACGAACGCGATCAGCGCGGGGGCCCGCAGTCCGGACGAGTAGGTGTACGCGGCGAGCACCGCGAACGCGATCAGCAGCGGCAGGTCCTTGATGAACCAGTGGGTGTTCTCGCCACCGCCGACGCCCATCACGTCCAGCACCGCCTGGATGCCGACGAGCTGGAGCGCGATGTACGGCATCGTGGCGAGGATGCCGGTGAGGGCGACCGCCAGCGACAGGCCCTTCGAGCCGAACCGCCCGCGCACGAAGTCCGAGGTGGTGACGTACCCGTGCTTGTGCGAGACCGACCACAGCCGGGGCAGGAAGGTGAAGATCAGCGGGTACACGAGGATCGTGTACGGCACGGCGAAGAAGCCGGCCGCGCCCGCCGCGTAGATCGCCGCGGGAACGGCGACGAAGGTGTACGCGGTGTACAGGTCGCCGCCGAGCAGGAACCAGGTGACCCAGGTGCCGAACGACCGTCCGCCCAGGCCCCATTCGTCGAGACTGGCCTCGTTCTCCGCCTTGCGCCAGCGGGCCGCCATGAACCCCATGACCGTGACGGCGACGAAGAAGAAGATGAAGACGCCGAGCGCGACGCCGTTCACACCGTCCTTCATGAGGAAGCACCCCCCTTGCGGGCGCGCTGGTCACGCTGCCACAGCTTGTACGCGACCATCGTGAGCGCGGTGGAGATCAGTACCCAGAGCATCTGGTACCAGTAGAAGAACGGGATGCCGATGAAGGTGGGGTCCACCTTCGCGTAGGAACTCACCCAGAGCATCGCCACGAACGGGGCGACGAGACAGAGGGCGATGACCACGCGCACGGGTGTGACGGTGGGTGGTTTTTCTTCGGGTTCTGCGGGCATGAGGCGGCTCCGTCCCCTCGCTGGTTACCTCGGATGCGCAGGAAATCTAGGCGAGCCTCCGATCAGCGTCACCCCCTGTCCGCATTGCGGTCCGGCAACGGTGCGTCGAGCGGGCGGATACGTGCGACGAGCGGTCGGACGTGCGGTTCTGGTCCGTACCAAGAGGGTGGGCGACATGCGGAACCCCTGCGGAACGAGGGGTTCCGCAGGGGTTTCGAAGGGCGGTGGCGGCGGGTCGGTGGCCGGAATTCGACCCTGGCCCGCCGTGCTCAGTCGGTGGGCCGCTTCAGGCGCGCCACGAACTTGTACCGGTCGCCCCGGTAGACCGAACGCACCCACTCCACCGGCTCGCCCCGCCCGTCGAGCGAGTGCCGGGACAGCATCAGCATCGGCAGGCCCACGTCCGTGCCGAGCAGACCGGCCTCGCGCGGGGTGGCCAGCGAGGTCTCGATGGTCTCCTCGGCCTCCGCCAGCCGCACGTCGTACACCTCGGCCAGCGCGGTGTAGAGCGAGGTGTACTTCACCAGTGAACGGCGCAGCGCGGGAAAGCGTTTGGCCGAAAGGTGGGTGGTCTCGATCGCCATCGGCTCCCCGCTGGCGAGCCGCAGCCGCTCGATCCGCAGCACCCGGCCGCCGGCGGTGATGTCGAGCAGCCCGGCGAGCGTGTCGTCGGCCGTGACGTAGCCGATGTCCAGCAGCTGGGAGGTCGGTTCCAGTCCCTGGGCGCGCATGTCCTCGGTGTACGAGGTCAGTTGGAGGGCCTGTGAGACCTTCGGCTTGGCCACGAAGGTGCCCTTGCCCTGGATGCGCTCCAGCCGGCCCTCGACGACCAGCTCCTGGAGCGCCTGGCGCACGGTGGTGCGCGAGGTGTCGAATTCGGCGGCCAGGGTCCGCTCCGGCGGCACGGGGGTGCCCGGCGGCATGGTGTCCGTCATGTCGAGGAGATGTCGCTTCAGCCGGTAGTACTTCGGGACGCGCGCCGTCCGCGTGGCCGCGCCCGTCTCGTTCTCCGCACTTCCCCCGTCGGCACCCATGGCCCGCCTTCCCGACTGCTGCGTTGCTGCCGTCACCGGCTCCTCCGTCTGTCGCGGCTCACATGGTGGCACGGTCCGGTCACGGCTCGTCGCCCTCCCTTAGGTGTCGGTCCTATAACGGACGCGAGTGCACTTCTTATACACCCTTGACACCCCTAAAGGTCTAGGCCAAGCTCCCGGTACTGGTCTAAACCATTAAAGACCAGGTCCAGCCCCAGCAGTACTCGTCGAATGTCTTCGCGGTGGGCGGGGTTGCAGTATCCCTGAGGAGGGTTTGGCGTGAAGCGCAAGCTCATCGCGGCGATCGGCGTCGCGGGCATGATGATCGGCCTCGCGGCATGCGGGTCCGACGACGACGGCGGCAAGAAGTCGAGTGCCGGCAGCTACGAGGGCCAGACCCTCACCGTCTGGACGATGTCCGGCTCCAACCCGCCCGGATGGACCAAGACGGTCACCGATGAGTTCGAGAAGAAGACCAAGGCCAAGCTGAAGATCGAAGTCCAGGACTGGAACGGCATTCAGCAGAAGATCACCACGGCCCTCTCGGAGACCAACCCGCCGGACGTCCTGGAGATCGGCAACACCCAGACCCCCGCGTACGCCAAGACCGGTGGCCTCGCCGAGCTGGGCGACCTGAAGAAGGAGATCGGCTCCGGCTGGGCCGACGCGATCAACGCCCCCTCCGTCTTCGACGGCAAGCAGTACGCCCTGCCGTGGTACATCGGCAACCGCGTCGTCATGTACAACAAGAAGGTCTTCAAGGACGCCGGCATCACCGAGACGCCGAAGACCCGCGCCGACCTCTTCAAGGCATTCGAGGCCATCGAGAAGAAGGGCGACGCCGAGCCGATCTACCTGCCCGGCCAGAACTGGTACTTCTTCGACGGCCTGCTCGTCGGCAAGGGCGTCGAGCCGGTCAAGAAGGAGGGCGACAAGTACGTCTCCAACCTGGCCGACCCCAAGGTCGCCGAGGCCATGGACGTCTACAAGCAGTACCAGGCGTTCTCCAAGGCCCCCAAGGACAAGGACGAGGCCACCCCGCAGCAGGCCGAGGTCTTCGCCAAGGGCAAGACCGGCGCCATCATCGCCATGGGCTACGAGGCCGGCACGGCCATCAAGGCCAACCCGGCGATCAAGGACGACATCGGCTTCTTCACCATCCCCGGTGAGACCGCCGACAAGCCCGAGGGCGTCTTCCTCGGCGGCTCGAACCTCGCCGTGGCCGCGGGCAGCGAGAAGCAGGAGCTCGCCCAGGAGTTCCTGAAGATCGCGCTCTCCGAGGCGAACGACGGCGCGCTGGTCAAGGAGGTCGGCTGGACGCCGAAGTCCGACGCCATGCAGAAGTTCGCCGCCGACCAGCCCGCCGCCGTGGCCGCCGCCCCGGCCGCCGCCAAGTCCGGTGGCACCACGCCGCTGATCCCGGAGTGGGCGCCGGTCGAGAACCCGCCGAACCCGATCAAGACCTACATGACGCTGGTTCTGCAGGGCAAGTCGCCCGCCGACGCCGCCAAGCAGGTCGAGGGCGAGCTCAACAAGCGCCTCAGCCAGCAGCAGTAAGCGCAAGTCCGCGTCCGCGCCGGGGCGGCGGGTCCCGTACCCGCCGCCCCGGCGTACGCACCGTTCCGTGTAGGGCTCTGTTGGAAGAGATGGCGAGCATGGCAGTGCAGACCGACCCCTCGGACGTGGCCAAGACGGCTGCGGCCCGCGGGCAGGACGGGAAACCACCCGTCGGGCAGCACGGGGGAAACAAGCGAAGGCCGGGCATCGGCGCGGCACCGTACCTGTTGATGGTCCCCGCGCTCGCGGTGACGGCGCTCTTCCTCGGGTACCCCCTGGTGAAGAACGCCATGCTGTCGTTCCAGAACCTCAACATGGGGCAGCTGATCCGGCATGTCACCGAGTGGAACGGCTTCGAGAACTACCAGGAGATCCTCACCGGTGAGGACTTCTGGCGGGTCACCCTCCGCACGATCGTGTTCACCGGCGTCAACGTCGTACTGATCATGCTCATCGGCACCCTGGTCGGACTGCTCCTGGCCCGCCTCGGCAAGAAGATGCGGTTCACCCTGATGATCGGCCTGGTGCTCGCCTGGGCCATGCCGATCGTGGCCGCCTCCACCGTCTACCAGTGGCTGTTCGCCTCGCGCTTCGGCGTGGTCAACTACGTGCTGGACAAGCTCGGCTGGCACTCGATGGCCGACTTCAACTGGACCGGATCGCAGTTCTCCACCTTCTTCGTGGTGACCCTGATGATCGTCTGGCAGTCCATCCCGTTCGTGGCGATCAACCTCTACGCGGCGACCACCACGATCGCCAAGGAGCTGTACGAGGCCGCCTCGCTCGACGGCGCCGGCGTCTGGAAGAGCTTCACCTCGGTGACGTTCCCCTTCCTGCGGCCCTTCCTCTACGCCACGACCTTCCTCGAAGTCATCTGGGTCTTCAAGGCGTTCCCGCAGATCTTCACCATCAGTGAGGGCGGCCCCAACCGCCTCACCGAGACGCTGCCCATCTACGCCTTCGTCGAAGGCGTCGGCAACCAGCACTACGGCATGGGCGCGGCGATCTCGCTGCTCACCATCCTGATCATGCTGGGGCTGACCTCCTACTACCTCCGCATCGTTCTCAAGCAAGAGGAGGACGAGCTGTGAAGCGCTCACTGTTCGGCCGCATCTGGCCCAACGCGACGGCGATCGTCCTCTTCGCCGGCCTGGTCTTCCCCGTCTACTGGATGTTCAGCACGGCGTTCAAGCCGACCGGCGACATCATCACCGAGACGCCCGTCTGGTTCCCGACCGACGTCACGTTCGAGCACTTCAGGACGGCGTACAACGCACCCGACTTCCTGACCCTGGTCGGGAACTCGCTCACCGTCACGCTGCTCGCCGTGACCTTCTCACTGATCATCGCGCTCTTCGCGTCGTTCGCACTGGCCCGGATGCGGTTCAAGGGCCGCAAGGGCATGATCCTGGTCTTCATGATCGCCCAGATGGCGCCCTGGGAAGTCATGGTCATCGCGATCTACATGCTGGTCCGCGACGCGGACATGCTCAACAGCCTGGTCCCGCTGACGCTCTTCTACATGGTGATGGTGCTCCCCTTCACGATCCTCACGCTGCGCGGCTACGTCGCCGCGGTGCCCAAGGAACTGGAGGAGTCCGCCATGGTCGACGGCTGCACCCGCCCGCAGGCGTTCGCCAAGGTCATCCTGCCGCTGCTCGCCCCCGGCCTGATGGCCACCTCGCTCTTCGGCTTCATCACCGCGTGGAACGAGTTCCCGCTGGTCCTGATCCTCAACAAGGAACCCGGGGCCAAGACGCTCCCGCTGTGGCTCTCGCAGTTCCAGAGCCAGTTCGGCGACGACTGGGGCGCCACCATGGCCGCCGCGTCGATCTTCGCCATCCCGATCCTCATCCTGTTCGTCTTCCTGCAACGCAAGGCCGTCAGCGGCCTCACCGACGGTGCCGTGAAGGGATAACGCCGCTCATGACCACCCTCATATCCGCGACGGACACCGTCACCCGCGACGCACTCGCCGTCCTCCAGCCCGGATTCACCGGTACCACCGCCCCGGACTGGGTACTGCGCCAGATCGGCGAGGGACTCGGCTCCGTCGCCCTGTTCGGCCGGAACATCCGCACGCCCGAGCAGGTGACCGCGCTCACCGCCCAGCTCAGGGCCGATCGCGACGACCTCCTCGTCGCGATCGACGAGGAGGGCGGTGACGTCACCCGGCTGGAGGTGCGCACCGGCTCCTCGTTCCCCGGCAACCTCGCCCTCGGCCACGTCGACGACCTCGGCCTGACCCGCGCGGTCGCCCAGGAACTCGGCCGCCGGCTCGCCGAGTGCGGCGTCAACCTCAACTGGGCGCCGTCCGCCGACGTCAACTCCAACCCGGGCAACCCGATCATCGGCGTACGGTCCTTCGGCGCCGACACCGAACTGGTCGCCCGGCACACCGCCGCGTACGTCGAGGGCCTCCAGGCCGCCGGGGTCGCCGCCTGCACCAAGCACTTCCCGGGGCACGGCGACACCGCGATCGACTCGCACCACGCGATGCCCCGCATCGACGTGGACCTGGAGACCCTGCACGCCCGGGAACTGGTGCCCTTCCGGGCCGCCGTCGCCGCGGGTTCCAAGTGCGTGATGAGCGCGCACATCCTGCTGCCCGCCCTCGACCCGGACCGCCCCGCGACGGTGAGCCCGCGGATCCTCACCGGGCTGCTGCGCGAGGAACTGGGCTACGACGGGCTGATCGTCACCGACGCCGTGGAGATGCAGGCCATCGCCGCGACGTACGGCATCGAACGCGGCTCCGTCCTCGCGATCGCCGCGGGTGCCGACGCCCTGTGCGTCGGCGGCGGCCTGGAGGACGAGGGCACGGTCCGGCGGCTGCGCGACGCGCTGGTCGCGGCGGTGCGCGGCGGCGAACTCCCCGAGGAGCGGCTCGCGGACGCCGCCGCACGGGTGCGCGCCCTCGCGTCCTGGACCCAGGGGGCCCGGGGGACCGGGTCGGGGCCGGGCGCGGCAGCGCGGGAGGGGACCGCGGCCGGTTCCGACATCGGCCTGGTCGCCGCCCGCCGCGCGGTGCGGGTGACCGGCTCCGCGGCGCCGCTGACCGGGCCCGGCTACGTCGCCGCGTTCACCTCCGCGTCGAACATCGCCGTCGGCGACGAGACCCCCTGGGGCGTCGCCGCGGAACTGGGCCGGCTGCTGCCGGGCACGGAGACCGGCACGTACAGCAGCGAGACCGAGCAGCCCGTCGACGCGGTGCTGCGGGCCGCGGGGGAGCGGCGGATCGTCGTGGTGGTCCGCGACGTCCACCGCCACGACTGGATGGCCCGGGCCCTGGACGGCCTGGTCGCGCGGCGCCCCGACACGGTCGTGGTCGAGATGGGGGTACCGCAGTCGGCGCCCGTCGGCGCCCCGCACATCGCCACCCACGGCGCCGCCCGCGTCTGCGGCCTGGCGGCGGCGGAGGTCATCGTCGGGGGCACGGTCGGCCCGACGGCCTGAGCGAACGGGGTGTGACGCGGTCCGGGGGGCGCGTCACACCCGGCCGGAACGCCCGGGGCCCGTCCGCGGGGACGGGCACCGGGCGTTTTCGCGCACCCGGGGCGGGTCCCCGCGTGCCGCGGCCCCGTACGGCCCGGGAGCAGGTCATGGCACGCGGGAGGGCCGGGAACACCGCCACGGGTGCTCCCGGCCCTCCCACCGGCCTCAGGACCGGTCTACAGCCCCTGCCACGCGGGCTTCGCCGCGTACGTGGCGCGGAAGTAGTCCGCCAGCTTCAGCTTCGACGCCGCGGCCTCGTCCACCACGACCGTCGCGTGCGGGTGCAACTGGAGCGCCGACGCGGGCACGATCGAGGCGACCGGCCCCTCCACCGTCTGCGCCACGGCGTCCGCCTTGCCCTCGCCGGTGGCGAGCAGGATCGGGTGGCGGGCCTCCAGGATGGTGCCGATGCCCTGGGTGATCACGTGGTGCGGCACCTGGTCGATGTCGCCGTCGAAGAAGCGCGCGTTGTCGATCCGGGTCTGCTCGGTGAGCGTCTTGATCCGGGTGCGCGAGGCGAGCGAGGAGCACGGCTCGTTGAAGCCGATGTGCCCGTCGGTGCCGATGCCGAGGAGCTGGAGGTCCACCCCGCCGGCCGCGGCGAGCGCCTCGTCGTACGCCCGGCAGGCGGCCGGGACGTCCTCGGCGGAGCCGTCGGGGCCCATGAAGGACTCCTCGGACAGGCCGAGCGGTTCGACGACCTCGCGCAGCACCACGGAGCGGTAGGACTCGGGGTGGCCGGCCGGCAGTCCGACGTACTCGTCGAGCTGACAGATGCGGGCGCGCGAGGCGTCCACGGCGCCGGAGCGGACCTTGGCCGCCAGCGCCTGGTAGATGGGCAGCGGGGTCGAGCCGGTGGCAACGCCGAGAAGGGCGTCGGGCTTGCGGCTCAGCAGGGCGCCGATGGCCTCCGCGATGAGTTCTCCGCCTGCCTTGGCGTCCGGGACGATGACAACTTCCACGCGGGGCCTGCCGATCTGAGGAGTCGAATCGAGATGTGGTATAGACCAATCGCGCCCCAATTTAGCAGACCTGTCCGCCGCGGGCACGGCTGTCTCGGGGGTTGTCCGCTGGCGGGTGCCGGGGGCCCCGTGGTCGACTGGACCGAACGGCGTCGCCGACGCCCCGGGGCACCCCTGGGAGGCTCCCGACATGTCCGCCACCCCTCCGGCCGACGGCAGCGAACGGCCGGGCCGGATCATGTCCGGCGAGATGGCCGAGCAGCCCGCGGTGCTGCGGCGCGTCCTCGACGAGGGCGCCCCGAGGATCCGTGAGACGGCCGCCGCCGTCGCGGCGCGCAAGCCCCGCTTCGTGCTGCTCACCGCCCGGGGCACGTCCGACAACGCGGCGCTGTACGCCAAGTACCTGCTGGAGATCCGGCTCGGCATGCCCTGCGGTCTCGCCTCGATGTCCACCACCACCGCGTACGGTGCCCGACCCGACCTCAGGGACGTCCTGGTCGTCACCGTCAGCCAGTCCGGCGGCTCGCCCGACCTGGTGGCCTCGACCCGGGCGGCCCGCGAGGCGGGTGCCATCACCCTGGCCGTCACCAACAACCGGGACTCGCCGCTCGCCGCCGTCTCCGAGCACCACGTCGACATCCTGGCGGGCCCGGAACGGGCCCTCCCGGCGACCAAGACGTACACCGCCTCGCTGCTGTCCCTCTACCTCTTCGTGGAGGGCCTGCGCGGCGGGGACGGGGCGGCCGCCGAGATCCTGCCGGAGCGGGCCGGGGAGATCCTGGCCCGCAAGGACGAGGTCCGGACCCTGGCCGCGCGCTACCGCTTCGCCGAGCGCATGGTCATCACCTCCCGCGGCTACGGCTACCCCACTGCCAAGGAGGCGGCCCTGAAGCTGATGGAGACCAGCTACATCCCGGCCCTGTCCTACTCCGGTGCCGATCTGCTGCACGGCCCGCTCGCCATGGTCGACAACATCTCCCCGGTGATCGCCGTGGTCACCGACGGGCGGGGCGGCGAGGCGCTCCAGCCGGTGCTCGACCGGCTGCGCGGCCGGGGCGCGGACCTGTTCGTGGTCGGCCCGCAGGCCCAGGTGGCGGCGGCGTCCGCGGGCTTCGTGCTGCCGACGGCCGGGGTCGCCGAGGAGGTCCAGCCGGTCCTGGAGATCCTGCCGCTGCAGATGCTGGCGTACGAGGTGACGATCGCCCGTGGCCAGGACCCGGACGCGCCCCGGGCGCTGGCCAAGGTCACCGAGACCCACTGAGCGCGGGGAACGGCCCCGGAAACACCCGCGGGCCACGGCGCCGGGACGGGACCCTCAGCCCGTCCGGCACCGCAGCCCGGAGCAAGGCCGGCGGTGTGCGGTGCCCCCGGCCGGGGAGAGGTACCGACGCGGTCAGGGCAGAGAGCGCGGTACCTCGATCCGCCCTCCTGTGCGGGGAGAGCGGAAGTCGTGTCCTAGCATTGTGGACTAGACCATTCGTCCGTGTCCATCCATGGGAGCACGGCAAATTTCCGGGCCCTCCCACCCTTGCACGTACGGCCGGGTCGTCCGGTTCGGAACCATTGCCCGTCCGCGGGTACGCTCGCACACGTGCCCTCCATGAACGACCTCGTCCGCCAGCACACGGCCCTCGGTGACACCGACCTGGAATGGCTCCACCTGCTGGTATCGGAGTGGCAGCTGCTCTCCGACCTGTCCTTCGCCGACCTCGTGCTGTGGGTCCCCACCCGCGACGGCACCCGCTACGTCTCCGTGGCCCAGATGCGGCCCAATACCGGCCCCACCTCCTACCAGGACGACATGGTCGGCCACCTCGTCCCGCGCGGGCGCCGTCCGCTGCTGGACGCGGCGCTGGACGAGGGCCGGATCGTGCGCGAGGGGGACCCGGAGTGGCGCGAGGAGGTGCCGGTACGGGTCGAGTCGATCCCGGTGCGCCGGGAGGGCCGGGTGCTCGGCGTCATCGCCCGCAACACCAACCTCCTCACCGTCCGCACCCCCTCGCGGCTGGAGCTCACCTACCTCCAGTCGGCCTCCGACCTGGCCCAGATGATCGCCGCCGGGGCCTTCCCGTTCCCCGGCCAGCAGGTCGACATGGACGCGTCGCCGCGCGTCGGAGACGGACTGATCAGGCTCGACGCCGACGGAATCGTCCAGTACGCCAGCCCCAACGGCCTCTCCGCGTACCACCGTCTCGGCCTCGCCTCCGATCTGGTCGGCCAGCACCTGGGCAAGATCACCGCCGAACTGGCCCCCTCCCGCGGCCCGGTGGACGAGGCCCTCGTCAAGCTCGCCAGCGGCTACGCGCCCCGGGAGTTCGAGGTCGAGTGCGCGGGCGGGGTGATCCAGCTCCGGGCGATCCCGCTCAAGCCCAAGGGCGTCCGGATCGGCTCCCTGGTCCTGCTCCGGGACGTCACCGAACTGCGCCGCCGCGAACGCGAGTTGATCACCAAGGACGCCACCATCCGGGAAATCCACCACCGGGTGAAGAACAACCTCCAGACCGTTGCCGCCCTGTTGCGGCTCCAGGCCCGGCGGATGGACTCCGAGCAGGGCCGCGAGGCGCTCAACGAGGCGGTGCGGCGCGTCGGTTCGATCGCCATCGTCCATGAGACGCTGTCCCAGAATCTGGACGAGCGGGTGGAGTTCGACGACATCGCCGACCGGGTCATCGCCATGGTCGCCGAGATCTCCCCGGGCAAGGTCACCTGCCGCCGCACGGGCCGGTTCGGCATCCTCGACGCCGAGGTGGCCACACCGCTGGCGATGGTGCTCACGGAGATCATGCAGAACGCCCTGGAGCACGCGTTCACGCTCGCCGAGTCCGGCACGGTGGAGGTCTCCGCGGTGCGCGGGGGCTCCTCGGTCGAACAGCGGTTGCTGATCACCGTCCAGGACGACGGCTGCGGTCTGCCCGAGGGCTTCGACCCGCAGCGCGCCGGCAATCTGGGACTCCAGATCGTCCGGACCCTGGTGGAGGGGGAGCTGGGCGGAACCTTCGGCATGGTCCCGGCCCCCGGACGCGGCACCCGGGTCGTCCTCGACATCCCGGTCCGCGCCGAGAAGTGACCTCGGCCGGGGGCGGGTCCGCTCCCGGCGTCCGGCCCGTCCCGGAAGGGTCAACACAGCAGTGGACCCGGGCCGTTGTGTGATCACACGGCCCGGGTCCACTGTTCAAGCATGCGCTTCGGGGGTACTGCGCGCTGCGACTCGGGGGGCGGGGTGGTGCGTACGCGCTGTACGCGCCGCCTGGCTGAGGCTCGTAGCGGTGGCGTCGGCTCAGGCGCTGGCGTTACGCGCCCGGTTGCGAGCGGCCCGGCGCTTCATCGCGCGGCGCTCGTCCTCGCTGAGGCCACCCCAGACGCCGGAGTCCTGGCCGGACTCGAGCGCCCACTGCAGGCACTGCTCCATGACGGGGCAGCGGCGGCAGACGGCCTTGGCTTCCTCGATCTGCAGCAGCGCAGGACCGGTGTTGCCGATGGGGAAGAACAGCTCGGGGTCTTCCTCACGACAAACGGCGTTGTGACGCCAGTCCATGGCTGCTACCTCTCCTTGGTATTGCATACTGTTGCTTGTGAATGTGAACGCTTTCACGAATCCCCCCGCAGGTGAAGGGCCGACGCCCAGTCGAGCTGGTTGTGGTCCTGTGCAGTGAGGAGGGGTTCTGGCTCTCAGTGGAGGCCGTTGTTGCGGGCCGTCCCGATCGCCATGTAGAGATTCGCAAACCTCAGCGGCGGATACAACCCCTTCTGGAAACTTTTTTTTGATTCCTCGGTGTCGACTAGGTCACAGCCGTACTTCTATGGGGTGGAGCCCAGCCCAAACGTTCGAGTTAAAGGACTTTGGTCCCTTCCACTCACACAATCACACGCAGTGCACGGCGTACGCCTGTGAACGTCACACTCGTACGCACTCCCAGGTGGTCGCCGTCCATCTGGAAGGGCAGCGGCACCTTTGAATGCAAGGTGAAGTTGGTGAGGTCATGAAGTGAAACCGCGTGCTTCCCGTGCGGACCCTTCTCGGGGCTCGAAGTGAGCAGCTGGGTGCCATAACGAGCGACCGCCGAAGTGGAGAGCCGCTTCAGTCCGAGCACGTCGAGGCCGGTGTCGAAACTCGCCTTGGGGGACGCGTACATGGGGCGATTCCCCAGGTAGGTCCAGGGGGCGGTGTTGGAGATTATGGACAGCGCGAGGTCGGTGACGGGTTCTTCCCCGGCGATCTCCAGGGTGATCGCCCCGTTCCTGCGACGCGGTTCCTCCAGGAATTGCCGGACCACCTGGCGCACGTACAGCGCATGGGTCGAACGCTTACCGCGTTCGCGTTTTTGTTCGACCCGGCCGACCACGCCCGCGTCGAATCCGAGTCCGGCGCAGAAAGTGAACCAGCGTTCGGGAACGGATTCGTCCTCGCTGCCCGGAGTACCGGCCGCCAGCCCGAGCCCGACCGTGCGTTCGGTGCGGTTGGCGAGTGCGTCCAGGATCGCGCCGGTCGCCTCCACCGCGTCGTTGGGCAGCCCCAGGGCGCGCGCGAACACGTTGGTGGATCCGCCGGGGACCACCGCGAGGCTCGGCAGGGCGTCCGGGTCGGGGCCGTTGTGGAGCAGGCCGTTGACGACCTCGTTGACCGTGCCGTCGCCGCCCAGGGCGACCACCAGGTCGATGTCGTCCGACTCCGCGGCCCGCCGCCCCAGGTCCCGGGCGTGGCCGCGGTACTCGGTGGTCACGGCCTCCAGCTTCATCTCGCTGGCGAGCGCGTGGATGAGCACGTCACGGGTCCGCGCACTGGTGGTGGTAGCAGCTGGATTGACCACGAGGAGTGCGCGCATGACCGCCAGACTACCTACCGCGCGGTATCGCCCTGAAGTCCTTCCCCATGACCTTTACGCTCAGTGACGGCTCGGGTGCGGCGGGGCCGGGCGGGTGGCCCGTCCCGTACCGATTCCGACCCCGGCTTCGCTTTCGCGGCACCGGGATGCCAACCTGCAGGGGTGAGTACTCAGCAGAACACGTCCGACCCGTCGCCCGCGCCGCGGCTCGAACCGGCGAAGCCGAGCAGGATCACCCTGGTGGCCGCACTCACCGCCCTGGAAGGGGCGGCGCTCGCCATCGGCGGGATCTACATGCTGGTCATGGGCCTGCTCGGCCGGCCCGAGAGCCCGCAGCAGGCGGAGATGGGCGGGCTGACGCTGATCGCGCTCGCCCTGATCCCGCTGTTCGCCGCCCGCGGCCTGCTGCTGCGGCGCAGCTGGAGCCGGGGGCCCGCGCTCATCACACAGATCATCGCGCTCCCGGTGGCCTGGACGCTGCTGAGGTCGCAGGGCGTGCTGATCCCGGCCGGGATCGTGCTCGCCGCGGTGACGCTGACGGCGCTCTACCAGCTGGTCAGGCCGACGACGGTCGAGGCGCTGGGCATCCGCAGGCCGGGCACCACACCGGACGCCTGACCCCGCCGGAACCGTCACGCGCCCCGCCGCCCGGCGCGCCCCACGGGGCGGACCGGACGACGGGGCGCGTGACGGTACGGGCAGGTGACGCCGGCGCCACCGCGGCCCGCCGGCCGCTACTCCTCCACGAGCAGCCGCTCGCGCAGCTGCGCCAGCGTGCGGGCCAGCAGCCGCGAGACGTGCATCTGGGAGATGCCGACCTCCTGCGCGATCTGCGACTGGGTCATGTTGCCGAAGAACCGCAGCAGCAGAATCCGCTTCTCGCGCGGCGGCAGGTCCTCCAGCAGCGGCTTGAGCGACTCCCGGTACTCGACGCCCTCCAGCGCCTCGTCCTCGGAGCCCAGCGTGTCCGCGACCGCCGGGGACTCGTCGTCGGTGTCCGGCACGTCCAGCGAGAGCGTGCTGTACGCGTTGGCCGACTCCAGGCCCTCCAGGACCTCTTCCTCGGAGATGCCCAGCCGCTCCGCCAGCTCGTGGACCGTGGGGGAGCGCCCGTGCTGCTGGGAGAGCTCGGCGGTGGCCGTGGTCAGCGAGAGCCGCAGCTCCTGGAGCCGGCGCGGCACCCGGACCGCCCAGCCCTTGTCACGGAAGTGGCGCTTGATCTCGCCCACGACCGTGGGGGTCGCGTACGTCGAGAACTCGACCCCGCGGTCCGGGTCGAACCGGTCCACCGACTTGATCAGGCCGATCGTGGCGACCTGGGTGAGGTCGTCCAGCGGCTCGCCCCGGTTGCGGAACCGGCGGGCCAGGTGCTCCACGAGCGGCAGGTGCATCCGCACCAGCCGGTTGCGCAGCTCGGCCTTCTCGGGCGACCCGTCGGGAAGCGAGCGCAGCTCGACGAAGAGCGCCCGCGCCCCGCTGCGGTCATGTGGATCGTGGTGCACGTGCTCGCTCATCTGGCCTGCCCGCTCCGCCTGCGACTGCTCCATCGCGACCGTACGGCCCGCAGGCCCGTCCGCCCCGTCCACCGGATGGGGCAGGGCCTGCTGCTCCGGGATGCCTGTTGCGCGTACCACCCCTGATCGCATCGTCTCGTCCCGCACAGGACCTTCCCCGTTCCCCTTGCTCACGCCGGCCCGGGTCCCGCGCCGCGCTGTTTGTAGAGGCTGATGCTGACCGTCCGGTCGTCGGCGACCGAGGAGTCGACCTTTCCGGCCAGTGCGGACAGCACCGTCCAGGCGAAGGTGTCACGTTCCGGCGCCCTGCCGTCCGTCGTCGGGGCCGACACCGTCACCTCGAGAGAATCCTCGACGAGCCGGAAGACGCAGCTGAGGACGGAGCCCGGCACGGCCTGCTGAAGCAGGATCGCGCAGGCCTCGTCGACCGCGATGCGAAGATCCTCGATCTCGTCGAGGGTGAAATCCAAACGTGCTGCCAGCCCGGCCGTGGCCGTGCGCAGCACCGACAGGTAGGCACCCGCAGCGGGCAGCCGGACCTCTACGAAGTCCTGATTCCCGGGCTCGCCTGCGATCTGGGACACCCTCACCTCCAAGGTGGCACAAACTCTTTCGAGGGTCCGGGAAGAAGCCCCGGAACCATGCGGTACGTCTTCGGTTGTGGCCCGGCGACGCTATCGCGACCCATGATGCCGTGTCGCCGGATCCCCGGCCCATGACTGTCACTCATGGTAAGCCCATGGGTACGCACAGTGGGTAGGGGTCTGCGGCGGCCAATTGCGAACGACCGGCGCCGGTTTGACGTACCCAGACGTCAGACGATCGAACCGTCCTCGAAGCACCAGCGCCAGCTCTCGCCCTTCTCGAAGCTCCGCATCACCGGGTGACCGGTCTCCTCGAAGTGCGCCGTCGCGTGCCGCAGGGGCGAGGAGTCGCAGCAGCCGACATGGCCGCAGACCAGGCAGAGCCGCAGCTGCACGGGGTGCGTGCCCGCCGCGAGGCAACCGGGACAGGTCTCGCCGAGTGGCACCGGTTCGGGGCGGGGCAACGCGGACACGTGGGGGCAGTCGCTCATGATTGTCAGGTTACGACGGTCGCGTGGGCCGTGAATCGCGACGGACGCCGGTCCGTGGACGCGGATGCGAGGACCGTGGAATGGATGCGTTGCCACTGGTGGGACTGGTCGCGGGCAGTGCCGCGATCGCGGGCGCGGCCCGCCGCACCCCCGTACCGGCCCCGCTGCTGCTGGTCGCCGCGGGGCTGATCGCCTCGTACCTGCCGGGGATTCCCGCGTACACCCTGGACGCGCACATCGTGCTTCCGCTGCTGCTGCCGCCGTTGCTCTACGCGGCGGCGTTCGACAGCTCCTACCTCGACCTGCGGGCCAATCTGCGGCCGGTCGCGCTGCTGTCCGTCGGCTACGTCCTGTTCGCGACCGTCGCGGTCGGCTGGCTGGCGTACCGCCTCGTGCCCGGTCTGCCGCTCACCGCCGCCCTGGTGCTCGGCGCGGTCGTCGCCCCGCCGGACGCGGTCACGGCCGCGGCGGTCGCCCGCAAGGTCGGGCTGCCCGGCCGGATCACGACGATCCTGCAGGGCGAGTCCCTGGTGAACGACGCCACGGCGATCACCGCGTACAAGGTGGCGCTCGCCGCCGCCGTGGGCGAGGGCATGAGCTGGGGCGCGGGGATCGGCGAGTTCCTGCTCGCCGCGGTCGGCGGCGTCGCGGTCGGCCTGGCCCTGATGGTGCCGCTGCACTGGCTCCGCACGCACCTGAAGGAGGCGCTGCTCCAGAACACGCTGTCGCTGCTGATCCCGTTCGTGGCGTACGCGGCGGCCGAGCGCGTGCACGCCTCCGGGGTGCTCGCCGTGGTCGTCGTGGCGCTCTACCTGGGGCACCGGTCCTGGCAGGTGGACTTCGCGACCCGGCTCCAGGAGGAGGCCGTCCGGAAGATGGTCGCGTTCGTCCTGGAGTCCTCGGTCTTCGCGCTGATCGGGCTCCAGCTCCCCTTCGTACTGAAGGGGCTCGGCGCGTACGACGCGGGCGAGGCCGCCCGGTACGCGGTCCTCGTCTTCCTCGCCGTCGTGGTGGTCCGCTTCCTCTGGGTCTACCCGGCGACGTACACGCCCCGGTGGCTGTCGAGACGGATCAGGGAGCGCGAACCGGGCACGGACTGGAGGGCGCCGCTGATCGTCGGCTGGGCCGGGATGCGGGGCGTGGTCTCCCTGGCCATCGCCTTCTCCGTCCCGTACGTCACCGCCGACGGGAGCCCCTTCCCGGCCCGCGACCTGGTGCTGTTCCTGACGTTCACCACCGTCATCGGCACCCTGGTCGTCCAGGGGCTCACCCTGCCGGTCCTGGTCCGGGTCCTGAAACTCCCCGGGCGCGACGCGCGGGCCGAGACGCTGGCCGAGGCACAGGCCCAGAGCGAGGCGTCCGCGGCCGCCGACGCCCGCCTGGAGGAACTCCTCACCGACCCGCACAACCACCTGCCGGGCCCCCTCGCCGACCGGCTGCGCGCCGTCCTGGAGCGCCGTCGCAACGCGGTGTGGGAACGGCTCGGCGCGGCCGACCCGGTCACCGGGGAGTCGGCGGACGACACCTACCGCCGCCTGGCCAGGGAGATGATCGACGCCGAGCGCGGGGTCTTCGTACGGCTGCGGGACGAGCGGCGGATCGACGACGAACTGCTGCGGACCCTGCTCAGACGGCTCGACCTGGAGGAGGCGGCGGCCCACCGGGAGGCGGACGCCCCCTGAAGGGCCTCAGGGGCAGCCCGTGACGACCGCCGCGACCGTGGTTCCCGAAGGGAACGCGCCTTCCGCGGCCAGCTCGGTGAGCGCGTACAGCAGCTTGGCGACGTAGATCCGTTCGACGGGCATCCCGTGGCGCTGCTCGAAGTCGTCCGCGAAGGCGTGCAGTGCCGGGGGAGTACGGGCGTAGCCGCCGAAGTGGAAGCGCTCGTCCAGGGACCACGACCCGGCCGGGCCGCCGAACGCCTCCTCCTGAAGGGCGCGCACCGCGTCCCCGAGGAAGCCGCCCCGCAGCACCGGGACGCCGAGGGCGCGCCGCCCCGGGCCCAGCCCGGCGGCGAGACCGGCCAGGGTGCCCCCGGTGCCGCAGGCCACCGCGGCCACGTCGACCGAACCGCGCAGCTCGCGTCCCAGCTCCGTACAGCCCTGTGCGGCCAGGGAGTTGCTTCCGCCCTCCGGGACCACGAAGCAGTCCCCGAAGGCGCTCAGCAGCCCCGCCAGGACCTCCGGATCGCCCTTCGCGCGGTACGTCGCCCGGTCCACGAAGCGCAGGGTCATCCCGTCGGCCGCGCACCGGGCGAGCGAGGGGTTCAGCGGGCGGTCCGCCAGCTCGTCGCCGCGCACGATCCCGACGGTGGGGAACCCGAGCAGCCGCCCGGCGGCGGCGGTGGCCCGCAGGTGGTTGGAGTACGCCCCGCCGAAGGTCAGCACGGTGCGCCCGGCGGCGGCCCGCAGATTGGGGACGAGCTTGCGCCACTTGTTGCCCGGCAGCTCGGGGTGGATGAGGTCGTCCCGCTTGAGCAGCAGCCGGACGCCGTGCTGTTCGAACCGCTCGTCGCGGACCTCCTGCGCCGGGGAGGGCAGCCGGGGCCGGAGGACGGGGGAGGGGGAGGAGGCTGCCATGCCCCCATTGTCGCGGCACGGCCGTGGCCGGCCGGGCGACGGGCCCGGCCGGCCACGGCGGTCATGTCCTCGCGGGGCCGCGAGCGGTGACCGGGATCAGTCCTGTGCCAGCCACATGTCCGGGCCGAACACCTCGTAGTGGATGTCGGCCGCCGGGACCCCCTTGGCCAGCAGCTGGGTCCGCACGGAGCGCATGAAGGGCAGGGGGCCGCAGAGGTACGCGTGGGTGCCGGGGGCGACGACGACCTCGCTCAGGTCGACCAGGCCGGTGCGCTCGGCGGGGTGGCCGGGCTCGGGGTCCTCGTACCAGAAGTGGGCGGTGGCGGCGGGGAGCTTCTCGGTGAGCAGGGCGTGGTCGGTGCGCATCGCATGGGTGGCGGGGGAGCGGTCGCCGTGCACGACGGTGACGGGGGCGCGATGGCCGATCGCCGCGAGGTGCTCCAGCATCGAGAGCATCGGGGTGCAGCCGATGCCCGCGGAGGCGAGCAGCAGCGGGACGTCGGCGGAGCCGAGCGCGAGGTCGCCGTACGGGGCGGAGACGCGCAGCCGGTCGCCGGCCCCGACCTCGGTGTACAGGTGGTTGGAGACCTCGCCGTCGGGTGCGCCGGCCCGGTGCACCCGCTTGACGGTGATCGAGCGGAGTCGCGAACCGGGGGCGGAGGAGAGGCTGTACTGGCGTATCTGGTGGGCCCCGTCGGGGAGTTCCACCTGCACGGAGACGTACTGGCCGGGGCGGAAGGCCGGGGCGGGCACGCCGTCGGCCGGGCGCAGCTGGAAGGTGGCGACGTCCGAGGTCTCCTCGATCCGGGCGACCACCTCCCACTCGCGCCACACGTCACCGGCGACGACGCCCTGCTGGGCGTACAGCCGCTCCTCGATCGAGATCAGGGCACCGGCCATCAGCCAGTAGACCTCGTCCCAGGCGGCGGCGACCTCCGGGGTGACCGCGTCGCCGAGCACCTCGGCGATGGCGGCGAACAGGTGGGTGTGCACGATCTCGTACTGCGGGGCGGTGACGCCGAGCGAGGCGTGCTTGTGGGCGATCCGGTTGAGCATCACGTCGGGGCGGGTGTCCGGGTGCTCCACCAGCTGGGTCGCGAAGGCGGCTATGGAGCCCGCCAGTGCCCGGCGCTGGGCGCCGGATGCCTGGTTGCCGCGGTTGAAGAGGTCGCGCAGCAGCTCGGGGTGGGCCGCGAACATCTTGCGGTAGAAGAGATCGGCGATGTCTCCGATGGCCGCGCCCACGGCGGGGAGGGTGGCACGGACGGTGGCGGTCGACGTCTCGGAGAGCATCTGTTCCTCCTGGAACCTTGAATTGGTATCTGAGATGCGTATTTTTTGCGAGAGGAAAACCGGGCAGGGGAGCCCGGTTCGTGGCGGTGGTGCGTGTGCGGGGGCGGTTGCCGGTCAGCCGGAGGGGCGGCTGCTGCTGATGCCGATCAGCAGGGGTCCGGTGGGAGCGGCGACGAGCTCGCCGATGGTGAGCGGGTCGAGCGAGGCGTAGAAGGCGTCCTCCGCCTGGCGCAGGGCCACGCGCAGCCGGCAGGCCGCACGCAGCGGACAGGGGGTGGTGCCCTCGCAGTCGACGGCGTCCCCGGGGCCCTCCAGTTCGCGGACGAGTCCGCCGATGGAGGCGGAACGGCCCGCCGAGGTGAGGCTGAGCCCGCCGCCGCGCCCCCGTCGCGCCTCGATGAGGCCGAGGTGCTGGAGTTTGGCGACGACCTTCGCGGTGTGGGTGTACGGCACCTGCATGGTGGCCGCCACCTCCCGGGTGGTCGGCGGTTCCTCGTTCTCCGCGACGGCGAGGCGCATCAGTACGCGCAACGCCACGTCGGTGAATTTCGTCAGCCGCATGACCCTCACGGTAGATAACTTGCATATGAGATGCAAGTTATCCCGCTCCTCGGGTGCGGTCGGACGCTTTGCCCAGCCCGTAGGCAGATTAGTCGCACTCTTTTGTGTAATGGCGTCGTGGCTCTCCGTGCTGAAAGGCTTCTTCGCGCAGGTCGATCGAAGAGTTGAGAGGACGCCAGATGTCCGTTGGTGAAGAGGTTCGGAGCGCGTCGACGCCGCCCCAGCAGAGTCTGGGCACGGCGGCGGCGCGGAACCTCGCGACGACCACCAAGTCCGCCCCGCAGATGCAGGAGATCACCTCGCGGTGGCTGCTGAAGATGCTGCCGTGGGTACAGGTGCAGGGCGGCACCTACCGGGTGAACCGGAGGCTGAGCCACTCGGTCGGGGACGGCCGGGTGACCTTCGTGCAGACCGGTGACCGGGTGGAGGTCGTCCCCGCGGAGCTCGGGGAGCTGCCCGCACTGCGGGACTTCGGCGACGAGGAGGTGCTGGGCGAGCTGGCCCGGCGCTGCGAGCAGCGGGAGATCGCCGCCGGGCAGGTGCTGGCCTCCGAGGGGGACGCGGCGGACGTCGTCTACCTGCTGGCGCACGGCAAGGTCGAGAAGGTCGGCACCGGTCCCTACGGGGACGAGGCGGTGCTGGGGGTCCACGCCGACGGGGCCTACTTCGGGGACCGGGCACTGGTCGACGGCGACGCCGTCTGGGACTGCACGGCCCGCGCCGTCACCGCCTGCACGGTGCTGACGCTGAGCCGGGCGGACGTGCTGAACCTCGCGGAGCGCGCGGACTCGCTCCGCACCCACCTCGCCGGCCTCCTCGCCATCCCGCGGCAACGCACCAACAAGTACGGCGAGGCGGCGATCGACCTCTCCGCCGGGCACGTGGGCGAAGCCGTCATCCCGCACACCTACGTCGACTACGAGCTCGCGCCGCGCGAGTACGAGCTGAGCGTCGCCCAGACCGTGCTGAAGGTCCACAGCCGGGTCGCCGACCTGTACAACCAGCCGATGAACCAGACCGAGCAGCAGTTGCGGCTCACGGTCGAGGCGCTGCGCGAGCGCCAGGAGCACGAACTGATCAACAACCGCGAGTTCGGGCTGCTCAACAACTGCGACTACGGGCAGCGCCTCCAGCCCCACGACGGGGTGCCCGGCCCCGACGACATGGACGAACTGCTCTCGCGCCGCCGCGGTTCGAAGCTCTTCCTCGCCCACCCGAAGGCCATCGCGGCGTTCGGCCGCGAATGCAGCAGGCGCGGCCTGGCGTCGGAGAGCGTCGAGGTCGGCGGACACCACGTGTCGGCCTGGCGGGGCGTGCCGATCTTCCCGTGCGACAAGATCCCGGTCAGCGACGCCCGGACCACGTCGATCATCTGCATGAGGACGGGCGAGGCCGAACAGGGGGTCATCGGGCTCCAGCAGTCCGGCATCCCCGACGAGATCGAGCCCAGCCTCTCGGTCCGCTTCATGGGCATCGACGAGCAGGCGATCGTCTCGTACCTGGTGACGGCCTACTACTCCGCGGCCGTCCTCGTGCCGGACGCGCTGGGCGTACTGGAGAACGTCGAGGTCGGTCGTCGCCAGTAACGCACCGGGGGCCGGACGGCGGTGTCCGGCCCCGTCGATCTCCGCCCCGGGCAGCCGCGTCCGGGGCGGTTCCGGGAGGACGGCCAGTGAAGACCCGACACGTACCCCAACCACCCATCCCCCGCGCCCCGGACGACGGCGACCCGGTCGCCCCCGTCGCGCAGGGCCAGGAGGCGCAGGCGCTCCTGGAACAGAGCCGGGCCCTCGTCGACCCGCGGCTGCGCGCCGCCGTCGACTCCCTGCCCGGGTCGATCCGCCGCGTCGCGGCGTACCACTTCGGCTGGGAGGAGGCCGACGGCTCCCCGTCCTCGGGGCGGGCGGGAAAGGCGATCAGGCCCGCGCTGGTCCTCGCCGCCGCACGGGCCCTGGGCGGCGACCCGCAGCGCGCGGTGCGGGCCGCCGTCGCCGTGGAGCTGGCCCACAACTTCACCCTGCTGCACGACGACATCATCGACGAGGACCGCACCCGCCGGCACCGGCCCACGGCCTGGGCGGTGTTCGGCATCCCCGCCGCGGTGATCACCGGCGACGCCATGCTCGCCCTCGCCCAGCGGCTGCTCGCCGAGGACCCGGACCCGGCGGCCGCGCGGGCCTCGGCACGGCTCTCCACCTGCGTCATCGAGCTGTGCGCGGGCCAGCAGGCCGACTGCGCCCTTGAGGACCGGGACCCCGACGGGGTCACGCTGGACGAGTGCCTGACCATGGCCGTCGCCAAGACGGGCGCCCTGCTCGGCTGTGCCTGCGCGACGGGCGCGCTCTACGCGGACGCGGAGGAGCGGGCGGTCGGCGCGATGGACGGATTCGGCCGGGAGGCGGGCCTCGCCTTCCAGCTCATCGACGACCTGATCGGCATCTGGGGCGACCCGGAGCGGACCGGGAAGCCGGTGGGGGCGGACCTCATCGCCCACAAGAAGTCCCTGCCGGTCGTCGCGGCCCTGACTTCCGGCACCCCCGCGGCGGCCGAACTCGCCACGCTCTACCGGGGGGCCATGGACACCCCCGACGAGGTGAGCCGCGCCGCCGACGCCGTGGACCGGGCCGGCGGCCGGGACTGGGCGCAGATCTGCGCCGCGGACCGGATGGCACGCGCGATCCACCACCTGTCCAGGGCGGTTCCCGACCTGGCCCGGGCGGGCGACCTGCTGACCCTGGCGGAGTTCGTCACCCGTCGGACGCACTGAGCACCGGACGGGAGGAAGGGGGAAACGCCCGGGCGCGGGGGAACGGCAAACGCCCGGGCGCACCGGACGCGGAAGGGGGCAGGAACCGAGGTCACGAGGGCCGTTCGGCGAAGAGGAGGGCGACAGGCCGACTGTCATGGGCACGGACTACAGTCCCTGCCCATGACAGATGAGTCATGGGCAGGGTGGTACCGGGACCGGCAGGGTTCCGACGCCGTCGTCCTCACCACCGACGGACAGCAACTACGTCTCCGGACAAGGGGGATCGACTTCGAGGGCACGAGCTTCGACGGCCTCGCCCCGGTCCTCGGGGCACCACCGGCCGACGACCGGTTCGCCCTGGTGGACGGCGCGTTGAGCGACTGCGTCCTGGAGTGGGACCTGCCGCTCCCGGTGGCCTGGGACGGAGCCGTCCATCAGGCCACGCTCAGCTGCCTGTTGTCGCTGCGCCGCCCCGATTCGTACCTCAGCCTCGAATTGCAGTTCGGCGGTGCGGCCTACGCCTCCCGTCGCGCCGAGAGCGATTTCGCCTCCGCCCTCGCCACGATCCAGCGCTCCCTGCCGCCCGGGGTGCGCCTGCGGACCTGCATAGCCTGCGCCTTCTCGGACTACTTCCCGGCCCCGGAGCCGGCTCCGGGCGCGGAGCGCGGACTGTCCGGGGGCCTCGCCTGTTTCCGGGGGGCCAAGGACGCCTACCGCGGGGCGTCCGGTGAGGGCGACCTCCTGGAACTGTGGGACCGGCGCACCGGATTCGTCCAGGAGGTCTGGAGCTGCCGCGAGTACGAGCCCCGCCCGGACGGCGGCGCAGGTACCGGGCACCGGGGCGCGTTCCCGCTGGAACACGCCTGATGTCCTCCCGCTTCCCGACCCGTTCCGCCCCGCCTCTCCCGTAGTACGTTTCCGCCCGTCGACGCTGCCCCGTACCGGAACCGTTCCGGTACGGGGCAGCTCTGTTGCCCGGGGCGATGAGGGCCGGGGGGGGGCGGGGAGCGGGATTGTTGTCCCGTCATTGTTCTACTAGCATGCGAACAAGGGAGGTTTTAATGAACCGTAAGAACTGGGGCGGGGCCGTTCTCGTCGCCCTGCCGTTCCTGCTCGCGTCCGTCGTCGACCTGGTGCTGTTCCTCGTGTTCCGCGACCGGCTGCCCGACCGGCCGGCCAGTCATTTCGCGGCCGGCGGCCGGGCGAACGGCCACATGGGACTGATCTGGTACCCGGTGTTCTGTGCGCTGGTGTTCGCCGTGACCGGTGTCTCGTGGGCCCTCATGGTGACGCGCGGCAAGTTCCACGGGCGGGCCCATCGCCTGGTCGTCGCCGGGGGCTACGCCCTCGCGGGGTTCCTCGGCTGGCTGATGGCCGCCACGCTGCTGGTCAACGTGGACGCCGTCGAGGGTGCGCGGGGGGAGGCGCAGGGCGTCTCGTTCCCGATGTGGCAGCTCGCCGCCGCCCTGGGCGTCGCCGTGCTCGCGGGCGGGATCGGTGCGGGGCTGGCCGCGCTCCGGCCCGCGCCGGTGCCACCGGCCGGGGACGAACCGGCCGGGGACGCCGCGCGGATCGCGCTCGCGGACGGGGAGGTCGTCGGCTGGACACGCAGCGTCGGGAACCGGTGGCTGCCGCTGATCGTGCTGCTGCTCGTCGTCCTGGGCGCGGTGGGCCTGACCGTGTCGGGCTGGGCCGCCGGGCTGCCTCCGCTGCTCATCGCCGTGCTGATGGCCGGGTTCGTACGGCCGTGCGTGGTGGTCGACCGGCGCGGCATCACCGTCTCCGGAACGCTGCGCTGGCCGCGCGTCAGGGTGCCGCTCGACCGGATCGAGGCGGCGAGCAGCACGCACATCAACCCCCTGGCGGAGTACGGTGGTTGGGGATACCGCGTCCGGCCGGGACGTACCGGGGTGGTGCTCCGCGCCGGTGAGGGGATCGTGGCGACGCTGGCGGGCGGCCGGAAGTTCGCGGTGACCGTCGACGACTCGGCGACCGGGGCCGCGCTCCTCAACACCCTGATCGACCAGCGCAAGGTGGAGCACTGAGCATGCTGTTCCGTGTAGATCCCACGTCCACCGTGCCGCTCGGCGACCAGATCGCGGCGTCCGTGCGCCGCTCGGTCGCCGACGGGGCGGTGGTGCCGGGCGAGCGGCTGCCCGCGGCCCGGGTGCTCGCGGACTCCCTCGGCGTCAACGTCCACACCGTGCTGCGCGGCTACCAGCGGCTCCGCGAGGAGGGACTCATCGAGCTGCGCCGGGGCCGCGGCGCGGTCGTCACCGGCGGCGTCCCGCCGCACCGGGCCCGGCTGCTGGAGCGGGTGCGTGAAGTAGTGGCCGACGCACGCGAGTTGGGGATGACGGAGGACGAGCTGCTGGATCTGGTGCGTACCGCCCTGAACGCGCCCTGAGTCCGGGGCACCCGGCCCGGCGGCCCCGGGGAACCCCGAGGGGCCACCCCGTCCTACGAGGTGGCCCCGGATCCCGCGCGACGGGCCGTGCCGCGGCCCGGGGGAGGTGCGGGGGAACGGATCAGGAGGAGCTGCGGGCCGGTGCGGCCGCGAAGCCGTACTGCCACAGGTAGTTGACCTGGCTGCGCTCGCTCGCGTTGGGGTACGCGTTGGTGCAGGACGTGCCGGGACCGCCACCCGACATCAGCTCGCTGCACGGACCGGAGTAGTGGTCCGGCAGGCCGAGCACGTGCCCGGTCTCGTGTGCGGTGACTCGGGTCGAGTTGTACTGCTGGTTCTGCGCGTAGTCCAGGAAGATGTACCCGTTGCCGTG
This sequence comes from Streptomyces sp. NPDC002669, assembly GCF_042889165.1. Taxonomy (NCBI): domain Bacteria; kingdom Bacillati; phylum Actinomycetota; class Actinomycetes; order Kitasatosporales; family Streptomycetaceae; genus Streptomyces; species Streptomyces sp. NPDC002669. The sequence continues at coordinate 96,289 of NZ_JBIAQQ010000006.1, forward strand.
CCCGTCGGTGCTCGCGTACGAGCCGCGCGAGTCGTTGCCCTCGTAGTAGGTGAAGTCGGCGTTCGAACCCTCCTGCAGCCGGACGTTGGAGACGGAGCTGTTCCAGATCTGCGCGCTGCTGGATATCTGGCTGCGGAAGCTCGGTGCGTTGGCGGCGCTGTAGACGACGGTGACCGCCTGGGCGCCGGGGTTCGCCGCCCGCTTCTTCGCCACGGACTTGGCGACCGCCTCGAAGAACGCCTTGTTCGCGGCGGCGTTCTCCTTCGACTCGGAGTAGGCGGTGTAGCCGGCCCGGGCCTTTGACGAGGCGACGGCGGGCGCCGCGTCGGAGGCCGTGGAGGCGGCGATGGCGGGGGCCGTGCCCAGTACGGAGGCGAGGCCGAAGCCGAGGCCGACCACGGCCGACATGACGGTCCTGGGGTGTCTCATGGGGGGTCTCCTACCGATTACCGGTCCGATGGACCCGTCCGGTGAACCTGTCCGATGACCGGACGGGGACGGGGTGGGGTACGGAGAGAGTGTCGGGGAGCGAAGCCCGCGGCGGATGATGTCAACCGGCGATAGCGCCGCACTATCACCGCCCTCGGTATCTTCACCGAATCCTGCGTCAACTCCAGATGAATTAACGGGCTTTGATGGGATTGGGGAGTCTGGTGCGACCCTCGCCCGCCGCCCTACGCTCGACGGCATGGAGCTTGAGGTGAGACACCTCAGGGCGCTGTGCGCCATCGCCGACACGGGCAGTCTGCACCGGGCCGCACGCAGTCTGGGCGTGAGCCAGCCCTCCCTGACCACCCAGCTGCGACGGATCGAGAACACCCTGGGCGCCGAGCTGTTCTCCCGCGAACGGACCGGCTGCCGGCCGACGCTGCTCGGCCGCGCCGTCCTCAGCCGGGCCCGCCCTCTGGTCGACGGAATGACCGCCCTGGTCAGCGACGCGAAGGCGGAGGCCGCCGCGGTGCGCGCCACCGGCCCGCGGCTGCGCATCGGCTGCACCGCGAGCCGGGTCATCGGCGGCTGGCTGCGCAGACTGCGGCTCCGACTGCCCGACACCGACATCTCGCTGCGGGTCGACGTGTCGGCCCGCGCGCTGCTCCACGACGTCGGGACGGGCGGGCTGGACGTCGCCTTCGTGCACGAGGTCGAGGGCTGCCCGCTGGCCGTCCCCGAGGGCCTGGAACAGCGCGTGCTCCTGGAGCGCGAACCGCAGTTCATCTCCATGGCCAGGGACCATCCGGCCGCCGCCCGGTCCGTGGTCGACCTGGAGGATCTGGCCGCCGACCGGTGGATGGTGGACCCCACGGTGGACGGCGAATGGGACGGGCTGCGCCGGGTGTTCGACGAGGCCGGCCTGGCACCGACCGTCCTGCACGGCGACTACCTCACCGCCGCCTCCCTCATCGTGCTCGGCGAGGCGGTCGCCCCCTGCCAGCCCACCTCGGGGCCGCGCGACGACATGGCGATCCGCCCGCTGCGCGACGACCCCCTCGCGGTACGGCTGCTGCTGGTGTCCCGGCCGGGCACCGACATGACGGCGGCGTACGCCGAACTGGAGGCGGCCTACCGGGAGGCGGCCCAGCGGGCGGCCGGCTACCACCAGTGGCTGCTGCGCAACCGCAGCCCGCTCGTCTGCGCCCCTTGAACGACGCCCTCGGCGGCAGGGGCGAGCGGGACGGCCGGAGGGGCGAACCGGTGCCCGATTGCGCTGAGAGCGAGGACCTGTTCCGGGCCGGGTGAGCGGCAGGCAGAGTCGACCCATGAGACTTCTGATGCTGGGTGGTACGGAATTCGTCGGACGCGCCGTCACGGAGGAGGCACTCGCACGCGGCTGGGAGGTCACGGTGTTCCACCGGGGCCGGCACGCCCCTCCGTCCGGGGTGACGGAACTCCTCGGCGACCGCACCGCCGAGGACGGACTCGCGGCACTGGCCGCGCCCGGCCCCCGCGCCGGGAACGCGAGCGAGGGCGGGGACGGCGACGGTGGCGGGTACGCCTGGGACCTGGTGGTCGACACCTGGACCGGGGCGCCCTCCGCCGTACGGGACGCGGCCCGGCTGCTGGCCGGCCGGGCCGGCCGGTACGTGTACGTCTCCAGCCGCTCCGTGTACGACTACCCGGCCCCGGCCGGGCTGGCGGAGGACGGCCCGCTGGTGGCCGGGGCCTCGCCCGACGAGGACGGGGCGGGCGGGGAGGTCCCGTACGCCCTGGCCAAGCGGGGCGGTGAACTGGCCGCGCTCGACGCCTTCGGGGACCGGGCCCTGCTCGTCCGCGCGGGCCTGATCCTGGGCCCCGGCGAGAACGTCGGCCGGCTGCCCTGGTGGCTGACGCGGATCGCCCGGGGCGGACCGGTGCTCGCCCCGGGAACCCCGGACCTGGAGCTCCAGTACATCGACGCCCGCGACCTCGCGAACTGGCTGCTGGACGCGGGCAGCGGCGGCCTGGGCGGTCCGTACAACCTGGTCAGCCGGCCGGGCCACGCCACCATGGGGCAGCTGCTGGACGCCTGCGTACGCGCCACCGGCTCCGACGCGACGCTCCGTTGGACGCCCGCGGAGACGGTCCTCGCGGCGGGCGTGGAGCCGTGGAACGACCTGCCGGTCTGGGTGCCGCCGGGCGAGCTGTACGACACGGTGCACCGGAGCGACGTGAGCAAGGCGTACGCGTCCGGCCTGCGCTGCCGACCGGTCGAGGAGACGGTCGCCGACACCTGGAAGTGGCTGGAGGAGCTGGGCGGACGGGCTCCGCAGCGGGCGGACCGGCCGACGCTCGGCCTGGACCCGCGGGTGGAGGCCGAACTGCTGGCGAAACAGGACTGACCGGCTCCGGCGCTCCGCAGCGTACCGGCGGGGACGTGCCGGACCGGCAGGCGCACGGACCCGGGGGGGGGGGGGGGGGGGGGGGGGGGGGGGGGGGGGCGGGGGGGGCGCCGGGCGGGCGGCGGGGCGGCGCGGAGGGGGGGGGGGGCCGGGGGGCGGGGGGGGGGGGGACGGGGGGGGGGGGGGGCGGGGGCGCGCCCCCGCGCCCCCCCCCCCGCCCGGCGGCCCCCCCGCCCCCGCCCCCCCCCCCCCCCCCCCCCCCCCCCCCCCCCCCCCCCCCCCCCCCCCCCCCCCCCCCCCCCGGCCGGGGTATCCGGGTGCATCGAATCCGATCCGGCGTGGCACTCCGCCTTGTTTGATACGTAAAGCTGCATATTGCCCTTTATGGCAACAGATACACAGAGGCGCGGCAGAAGCATCCGGGCGGCGGTGGCCGCGGCGGCGGCCGCGGCACTGGTGGGCACGCTGGCGGCCACCGCTCTCGCCGACCCGCTGCCCGGCGGGCTCGGCCCCTGCCGGGGAGACGACTGCCCGACCACCTGGCTCGACCCGAACAACGGGGCCGTCACCCACCACGACAGCAACATCAACATCTTCGTCGGTGGCGACTTCCTGGTCCGGGAGGCCGCCGCGGAGGCCGAGGGGAAGATCGTCACCCTCGGCCGCTTCGACATGAACAAGCGCGAGGGGGCCTCGCAGGTCTACAACGTCGGCGTGGTCGGCGTGGGCTCCCGGGTGCCGCCCCCGAACGACTCCGACTACCTGACGGTGGGCGGCCCGCTGACCGTCGCGGACGGGCAGCGGCTGATCGCCGAGGAGGGGCCGAACCACGGGGTGGTCAAGTACGCCGACACCGTCAGCGGGACGGTGACCCCGGCGCCGCTCAGGGACCCCGCCGCCACGGACCCGTACACGGCGCTGCGCGACCAGCTGACCGAGGCCAGCCACTGCTACGCGTACGACGACGACCAGGGCCACCGACGCCCCGTCACGGGCACCACGGTGAACGCCGGTTTCGAGACGACCTTCGTCGGCGACGGCACCTCCGCCCTCCAGGTGTTCGCCGTGGACGCGGACGTGGCGGCGGGCGGGGGCGGCCAGCAGGGCATCACGTTCAACGCGATCCCGGACGGCGCGACGGTGCTCGTCAACGTCTACGGAAGCAGCCGCAACATCAACACGTACATGGGGTCGCTGCCCCAGGCCGGGCTGCGCGAACGCCTGTTGTGGAACTTCCCCGACGCCACCGAGATCGGGCTGCACGGCTCCACCCAGTTCCAGGGCAGCGTGCTGGTCGGCCAACCGTCGAGCACGACCACCCTGGACATGAGCGGCACCAACGGCCGCTTCTACACCGCCGGTTCGCTGATCCACACGTCGGCGGGACAGTCGGGCGGCCAGGAACTGCACTCCTACCCCTTCGACGGGGACCTGCCGAGCTGCGCCGAAGAACCCACCCCTACGCCGACGCCCACCCCGACGGATACTCCGACGCCCACCGATACACCCACCCCGACGGATACCCCGACCCCGACGGATACGCCGACGCCCACGGACACTCCCACTCCGACGGACACGCCCACCCCGACGGGTACCCCCACGCACACCGACACCCCCACGCCCACGAGCACCCCGACGCGGACCCACACCCCCGGGCCGTGGCCCTCGGAGACGGTGCCCGGGCCGGATCCCGTCCCGACCCACAGCTGGCCGCACAAGCCCCACCCCGGGGGAGAACTTCCCCACACGGGTTCCCGGGGCGGTGAATGGATCATCGGTGGCATCGCCGCGGCTCTGCTCGTGGCCGGTTCGGCGGCCACGCTGATGGCCCGGAGAGCGCGTCGACGCAGCTAGCTTTGGCCCATGGCCGAACTGCTGCTGCACCTCACCGAAGGGCCCCTGTGGGAGGCGGCCCGCGGGATCGGGACGTACGAGATGTCCACCCGCGGCCGCACCCTGCACGAAGAGGGCTTCATCCACTGCTCGTTGCCGCACCAGCTCGCCGGCGTGGCCGAGATGCTGTACGGCGCCGGGAGCGGGGCCGGGGCGGGTGACCAGGAACTCGTGGTCCTCGTCATCGACCCCGACCGGCTCCCGGCGCCCGTGCGGTACGAGTCCGTACCGCCCGGTGGCGAGGAGTTCCCGCACATCTACGGGCCCGTCCCGGTGGACGCGGTCGTGGAAGTGCGCCCCTGGCCGGACAAGGAAGGCGATCCCGTATGAACGCTCCATCCCCTGCGGACCCCGAGGGTCCGGTGAACCCCGAAATCCCCGTCATCGCCGTCACCGGGGCGAGCGGTGCCGTGGGCGGCCGGGTCGCGCGGCGCCTGGTGCGCGCCGGGGTGCCCGTACGGCTCCTCGGGCGCGATCTGGCACGACTGCCCGAACTGCCCGGCGCGGTCGCCGCCCCGCCCGCCCGGTACGGCGACGGGGAGGCCATGCGCCGCGCACTCGCCGGGGCGCACACGCTGTTCCTCGTATCGGCGCACGAGAGCCCCTACCGGGTGCGCGAGCACACGACGGCCGTGGACGCGGCGGTCGCCGTGGGTGTCGAACGCATCGTGTACGTCTCCTTCCTCGGCGCCGCGCCGGAGGCCACGTTCACCTTCGCCCGGGACCACTGGCACACCGAGGCGTACATCCGGACCGCCGACGTGCGCCACACCTTCCTGCGCGACAGCCTGTACCTCGCCGGGCTCCCCGCGATGACCGGCGCCGACGGGGTGCTGCGCGGTCCGGGCGGCGACGGCCGGGTGGCGGCGGTGGCGCACGAGGACATCGCGGACGCCGCGACCGCCGTACTGCTGGCCGACACCGAGCACGCCGGCACCCGCCACGACGGGGTGACGTACGACCTCACGGGCCCCGAGGCGTTCACCCTCGCCGAGGCGGCCGAGGAACTGAGCAGGGCCACCGGCCGGACCGTCACCTACGTACCGGAGACCCGCGAGGAGGCGTACGCCTCACGGGCGCAGTACGGGGCCGAGGACTGGGAGGTGGCCGGCTGGGTGACCTCGTACGAGGCCATCGCGGCCGGTGAGATGGCCACGGTCTCGGACGCGGTGCCGAACCTGACGGGGCGTCCGGCGATGGGCCTGGCCGCCTATCTGAGACAACACCCGGACAGCTACCGGCACCTGCTGAAGCAGCCCTGACCGCGTACTGACCGCACCGCCGGCACGTGCCCCTGCCGGCCGTTTCGTGTGACGGGGCGTCCGGTGGCGCTCAGTCCACGTACACGCCCGCCCGTGCCGCCGCGGCCGCCGCCTCGGCGGCACGGTCCGCGGCCGCCTCGTCGAGCGGCCCGCCGCCGGCCAGCAGCCGGTAGTAGAGGGGGGCCGACACGGCACGGATCACCTCGCCCGCGTTCGTACCCGCGGGCAGTTCCCCGCGCTCGACCGCCTCGGTGACACAGCCGGACCACTCCTCGACGCGGACCGCGTAGAACCGGTGCAGCGCCCCGGCCGTGCGCGGATCGCACGTGGCCGCGGCGATCACGGACTTGAAGAGGGGGCCCTGCCGGGGGTCGGAGAGGGCCGTGGCCACCAGCCGGGCGTTGGCCCTGAGGTCCTCGATCAGCGAGCCCGTGGCCGTACGGGGCGAGGACTGCTCGGCCATGTCGTCGAGCAGGTCCGCGACCAGGCCGGTGGGGGAGGACCAGCGCCGGTAGACGGTCGTCTTGCCGACCTCCGCCCGGCGCGCGACATCGGCCAGGTCCAGCCGGTCGAAGCCGTGCTCGGCCAGGGCGTCGCCCGCGGCCCGCAGAACCGATTCCCGGACCCGGGCGGTACGGCCGCCGGGCCGGACGGAGCCGGGTTCCACACCCTCAGACGTCATAACGGGTCTCCAGTTCCATTAGTGGCCCTTTCTCTGCTACGGTGACTTCATCTTAACGGAACTGTAGTCCCGTTTAAAACTCCTGCCTGAGGAAGTCCCCTCATGTCCGCACCCTGCCAGGCCCCGTCGGGCCCGACTGCCACCGACACCGACACCGACACCGCCACCGACACCGCCACCGACGGTGCCGTCGGCATCGCTGCCGACACCTCCCCGTCGAAGATCCGCATGACCGGGCGGCAGAAGCTCGTCCTCACCCTTCTCCTCGGCGCGCAGTTCATGATCGCCGTGGACTTCTCGATCCTGAACGTCGCGCTGCCGGTCGTCGGCGAGGGGCTGGGGTTCTCCCTCTCGCACCTGCAGTGGATCGCCACCTCGTTCGCGCTCGCCGCGGCCGGCTTCACCCTGCTGTTCGGGCGGATCGCCGATCTCGTCGGCCGCAAGCGGCTGTTCCTCGGCGGCATGACCGTTCTCGGCCTCTCCTCCGTCCTGGGCGGACTCGCCACCTCGCCCGAAATGCTGCTCGTGGCACGGGTGTTGCAGGGGCTCGCCACGGCGGCCGTCACCCCGGCCGGGCTCGCGCTGCTGACCACTTCCTTCAGGGAAGGCCCCCTGCGGGAACGGGCCCTGGGCCTCAACGGCGCACTGATGTCCGCCGGGTTCACCGCCGGAGCCATCCTCGGCGGCCTGCTCACCGATCTGCTCTCCTGGCGCTGGGCGTTCTTCATCAACGTGCCCGTGGCCGCCCTGGTGGTCGTCCTCGCCCCGTCCGTCATCACCGAATCGCGACCCGCCGGGCGCCCCCGGCTCGACGTCCCCGGAGCCGTGACCGTCACCGGCGGTCTGCTCCTGCTCGTCTACGGGCTGACGCAGGCCGGCGAGTCCGGCTGGACCACGCCCACCACCCTGGCCGCGCTCCTCGCGGGCCTCGTGCTCCTGGTCGGCTTCTGGACCGTCGAGAAGAGGGCGGCGTCGCCGCTGGTCCCCGTGCACATCCTGAAGCGGCGCAGCGTCATCTGGGGCAACACCGCAGGTCTGATCGCCTTCGTCACCGAGACCTCGCTGGTCTTCCTGCTGACCCTCTACCTCCAGGAGGTCCTCGGTCACTCGCCGCTCGCCACCGGCCTCGCCTTCGGCGTCCTGGGCATCGGCACCGTGATCGGCGGCACGTTCGGCGGCCGCGCGGTCGGACGCTTCGGGAACCGTACGACCATCGTCGCCGGCGGGATCGTCCAGGCCGTCGCCACGCTCTCCCTGGTGGCGCTCGGGACGGCGGGGGAGTGGATCCTGCTCCTGCTGGCGGCCACCTTCGTCGGCGGGATCGGCAACATGCTGATGATCGTCGGCTTCATGGTCACCGCGACCTCCGGGCTGCCCGACGAGGAGCAGGGGCTGGCCACCGGCCTGGCCACCATGACCCAGCAGGTCGGCATCACCATGGGCATCCCGGTCATGAGCGCCGTCGCCACCGCCCGGATGTCCGCCATCGGCGACACCGGCCCCGAAGGCGTCCTCTCGGGGGTGTCGGTCGCGATCCTGGTCAACTCGGCGCTGGTCCTCGCGGGCGCGCTGCTCGCGGGCGCCTTCCTCGGGCCGCGACGCGGCGCGCGACCCGGCGCCGGGAGCGGCATCCGGGGGTGAGGCCGGGGAACGGTGCGGCGATGCCGGGCGGCGGATCGGCCTGATCCGGCCGCCGCCCGGCATCGCCGCAACCGCGCGTTCCGGTCCCGGTCCCGGCCCCGGTTCCGGGCCGGGGCCGGTCTCCGCGTGTCTCAGCCCCCGTCGTGGGCCGCGCGCAGGGCGGCGATGTCCAGCTTCTTCATGGTCATCATCGCCCTCGTGGCCCTGGCCCCCTTCTCCGCGTCGGGATCGAGGACCATCTCCAGCAGCGCCTCGGGCACGACCTGCCAGGAGACGCCGTACCGGTCCGTCAGCCAGCCGCAGGGCCCCTCCTCGCCCCCGTCGGTGAGGCTGCTCCAGTAGTGGTCCACCTCGGCCTGGTCCGCACAGTGGATCTGGAACGAGATGGCCTCGTTGAACGTGAATTCCGGTCCGCCGTTCAGTCCGACGAACTTCTGGCCGTTGAGCTCGAATTCGACCGTCATCACCGATCCGGCGGGCCCCGGCCCCGCCTCGGTGTAGCGGCCGATCCTGCCGAGGCGTGAGTTCTTGAACACCGAGAGGTAGTACTCCGCCGCCTCCTCGGCCTGCCCGTCGAACCACAGACATGTGGTGAAGCCTTTGGTGGTCATCGCTGTCTCCTGTCGTGTGCGCAGCCCCGTCACATGCGCAACCCCGTAATGCGCGCAGCCCCGTCGCCTGCGCATGTCCACCCATATGGACCGATCCCGTCCCGAAAACTCATCGCTGTACGGGAAACGCCCCTCTGCGAGGAAGAGGGATCGGCCGACTCCATATGGTCCCCCGCGGACGGCCCCGAACCCGCCCGACGACACGGGTGCACTCCGCGCCGGGCGACCGGCCCGCTCCGGTCACCCGGGGCGCATGGCGTGATCGCGCGGGAGGAACACGACGTGATCGTGCGGGGCGCGCGATGTCATACCCAGGTCCGACCCCGAGGTCCGGGCCCTGCTCCGATGCCCCGGCCGGGGGAGGGGCGGCATCGTCGGGGGGCATGACGAACCGAACGGTCCTCGTGGACACCCCGGCATCCTCCGTCGGCGCCCGGCTGCGCGCCGCGCTGCCGGTGGAGCGGATGGGCACGGCCGGGCATCGGGGGAACGGGGCTCAGACGGTGACCCGGGGCCGCGCCGCGTCCAGGTGGTGCACCGCGGTCCGGTCGGCGTGCGGGGCGAGCAGGTCCCGCAGTTCGTGCGCGGCGGACTCGACGAGGTGGCCGTCACGGGCGGCATGGAGGGTTTCGAGGATGAACACGACGTCCGCGGAGTCCTCGGTGACCCGGGTGCGGTGGGCGTCGCGGTGGTTCCAGTGCCGGGTCAGGACGCCGGTGGTGTCCGCGTAGACGATCTCGCCGGGACCGGGGTTCTCGACGGTGCCGGGTTCGCCGAGCGGGGTGAAGGACTCGGAGCCGTCGGCGTGCCGGATCTCGACGTCGCCGGTGACCCGGCCCAGGTCGAAGGCCCCGGCGGGCAGACCGTGCCGGACGGAGACGGCGTTGTAGGAGTCGACGGGCGGGTTGATGCGCGGGAGGGTGCCCTTCTTGGCGAGGCGGCGGCCGAGCGCGTCGACGCTGGGGCGGACGCGGCGGGGGTTGGTGCCGAAGGAGCGGTAGGCGGTGTGCCACGCCTCGATGCGGGGATCGGTCTCGTCGGCGGGGCGCCAGCTGCCGTCGGCGAGCCGTTCCTCCAGCTCCGCCAGGGCGGCGACGGTGCCGGGCCAGGGCTCGCGGCCGCGCAGACCGGTGGCGGTGACCAGGGCGATGAGGGTGCCGGGGAAGGACTCCACGACGGCGGGGGCGATGCGGAAGGCGGGCATGGTGCGTGGTTCCGTTTTCTGCGTGCGTACGGGGGCGAAGGGGTGAGGATTCCGGGGGAGCCCGGATTCAGGTCAGGGCGAGGAGGCCGACGGCGACGGCGGCGGTGCCCAGGCCGACGAGCTGGCCGCGATGGATGCGCTCGGCGAGCACGCTGCGGGCGAGCAGGACCGTGCCGACCGGATAGAGGGCGGTGATCACGGCGACGACGGCGAGGTCCCCGCTGCGGGCGGCGAGCAGGAACAGCAGGTTCGCCACGGAGTCCAGCGCACCCGCGGCCGCCGAGGTCGCGTACGCCGGCCGCTCCGGGCCCAGCCGGCGGCGCAGCAGCCCCGCCGCGGTCAGGGTGATCGCCGAGGAGACCGTCCGGCCGATGAGCAGCGGGGCCACCCCGCTGTCGGCGGGCGCCTGGTGCAGGAAGACCAGCTGGAGGGCGATGGCGGCACCGGCCCCGAAGGCCAGCAGCAGCGCCGTGCGGGAGGGCCGTGCCGCCCCGGCGCCGTGCCCGGCGCTGACCAGCACCACCGCGACCAGCGCGAGCGGCAGGCCGATCAGCCCGGCGGCGGCCAGGTGCTCGCCCTGCAACAGGCCCACGCCGACGGGCAGGGCCGCGGACACCAGCGCGGTGACGGGCGACAGCACGTTCATCGGCCCGATCGCCAGGGTGCGGTAGAGCAACGCGAACGCGGCGGCCGACGCGACCCCCGACGCGGCGCCCCAGCCGAGGGCGCCGGCGCTGAACGAGGCGCCGAGCACGGGCCACAGCAGCAGTTCGACCACGAGGCTGGCCGGGGCCGCGATCATCACGGTACGCAGCACATGGGCCTTGCGGGCGCCGAGGCCGCCCAGGAAGTCGGCGCACCCGTAAGCGAGCGAGCTGCCCAGGGCCAGCAGCAGAGCGATCACAGCACATCCCTTACCATTCAGTGGAATGACCGCACCGTACAACGGACCGACCGGGGTGTGTCAATGAAACGACCGGACGGTTCATCGAAATAGTTCAGCTGTGAGAGATGGTGATCCCGTGACCGAGACGGCCGCGGCCCTGCGGACGGTCGCGCACAACGTCCGGGCGGCCCGCATCAGGGCCGGCCTGTCCCTGGAGGAGCTCGGCCGGCGCGCCCAGGTCAGCAAGGGGGCCCTGGTGGGACTGGAGAAGGCCCAGGGCAACCCCAACCTGGCCACCCTGGTCCGGCTGGCCGACACCCTCGGCATCTCCGTCTCCGCCCTGATGCAGGGCCCCTCCGAAGGCCGCGTCCGGGTCGTGACCGCCGATGCCGTGGCGCCCCTGTGGACCGGCGGGCACGGCGGCGAGGCCCGGCTCATGCTGACCACCTCGGGCCCGGCGCCCGTGGAGATCTGGCGCTGGCGGCTGCGACCGGACGAGGAGTACCCCAGCCACCCCCACCAGGCCGGGGTCGTGGAGACCCTCAGCGTCACCTCCGGCCGGATGATCCTGGTCGTCGACGGCACCGAGCACCCCGTCGAGGCCGGGCAGACCGCCACGTTCGACGGCGACACCCCCCACACCTACCGAGGGGCGGGCACCGAGACCTGCCACCTGATCATGACGGTCCACATCCCGCCCGGCCCCGCCTCCGCGAGCTGAACCGCGGGGCGTACGGGGCGCCCGGCGGCCGGCCGCCGGTGTGTCATCCGGCGGCCCGCCCGCTCCGGGGCGTCCGGTCGCGCAGGACGATCAGGGTCCAGCCGCGTCCGGCCGGATCGAGCGGTCGGGTCGCGGCGGTGAAGAGCTCCGCGGCCCGGCGGTAGGAAAGCCGCCCCCGGCCGGTCACCGGACAGCGCTCGGCCGCTGCCGTACCGGCCGGGGCCCGCCGGCCGGTGACGAACACCGGCCCCGCGGTGCGCCCGGCCAGCAGCATGGGCAGCAGACGTGCCGCGCCCGGCCCCCAGCGCAGGGTCCCCGGCGCGCTCCCCCTGGTGCGCCGGGCGGGCAGGTCGAGGTGGTCGATGTCGAGGGCGAGCACCTGCTCGACGGCGGCCCGCGACTCGTGCAGGAGGTGCCACAGTGTCAACTCCCTGAGGGGAGCCCGCAGGGCGAGGGCGGCGCGGGCCCGGTCCGGAACGCCGACGGCCGGCGTTGCGACGGTGACCACGGGAACAGAAGCGTCGACGGGGGCGGGCGCCGGGTCGGGGCGCGGCGTCGGCGGTACCAGCCCGGCGGCCGGGTCCGCGGTGATCCAGCCCCGCGCCGACCACCACGCCGTGGCAGCCCGGAGGCAGGCCAGCTCGCGGTCCAGCGTGCGCGGTCGCGCGGTGCCGGCGCGGTCGGCCAGTCCCCTCCGCAGCCGCTCCGCCGCCTCCGGGGCGTCGAGCAGGGCGAGCGGAACGACGGGCGGACGGGCGCCCCTGCGCTCGCGGCCGGTCGGCGCCCGCCGGTCGACCAACGGCCAGGCCCACCCGAGCAGCGAAATGCGGTAGACGCGGCGGGAGGCGCTCCCGAGGTCGGCCGCGGCGAGATAGCGATCGACGGCGGCACCGTATTCCACCGGCGCCGGGCGGGGCGTGCCCGCGTCGTCGATGTGATGTTCCCCCATCTCGCCCTCCCGCAGTAAATGGGCTTCGTAATTGCTCTTCCGGAAGTTTTCAACTGAGCCTACCACCAGCCATGTTGCAGTAAATGAAGGCTATTTACTGCGCCGGTTCGCGAAGAAGTAAAACTGATGGCAAAAGGCTCAACTTTCTTTCCGGAAACGCTTGTGGGAAATGGTTCGGCGGAGGGAGAGTGCGGACCCATGACGCTTCGTACCCGCTCTCCCGCCGTGCCCGGGACCCGGACCGCCGTGCACCGGCTGCGCGTTCTGCGGCACTCGCGATTCCGCCGTTTCCTCGTCGGCCAGAGCACGTCGCTGCTCGGCTCCGGGATGAACACGATCGCCACGGCCTTCGCCGTGCTGCAGCTGCCCGGCGGCGGGGTCGACGCCGTCGGGGTGGTGATGGCGGCCCGGATCCTCGCGGTGCTGGCCGTGCTGCTGCTCGGCGGCGTACTGACCGACCGGCTCGGGGCCCGTGCGGTCATGCTGACGTCGGACCTGCTGCGGTTCGGCTCCCAGGGCGTGCTGGCCGTGCTGCTGTTCACCCACAGTGCGAGGGTCTGGGAAGTGGTCGTGCTGGCGGTGGTCCTCGGAATCGGCGAGGGGGGATTCAGCCCGGGACTGACGGCCCTGGTGCCCGGCCTCGTCCCCGAGGACGACCTCGCGGACGCCAACGCGCTGCTGCAGATCACCCAGGCGGTGACCTCGGTCGCGGGGCCGGGCCTGGCCGGCCTGCTCATCGCGGTCGCCGACGCGGGCACGGTGGTCGCCGTCGACGCGGTCAGCTACGGCGTGAGCGTCCTGGCCCTGGCCGGGCTGCCCCTGTCACGGCCGGCCGCGCCCCGCCGCGGGCTGCTCGCCGAACTGGGCCTGGGCTGGAAGGAGTTCACCTCCCGCACCTGGCTGTGGGTCACGACCCTGCACATCGGTCTCTTCAACTTCTTCCTCTGGGCGCCGTTCCTGGTGCTGGGGCCGATGCTCGCCCAGCAGCGGCTCGGCGGCGCGAGGGCCTGGGGGCTGGTGCTGGCCCTGTACGGCGCCGGCTCGGTCGTCGGCGGCCTGGCGCTGCTCGGCAGGAGCCCCGGCCGGGCGGTCGCCTGGTCCGTGGCCGCGTCCGTCGGCTGGGCCGTTCCGGTCGCCGCACTGGCCGTGCGGGCGCCGCTGGCCTGGGTGGCGGCCGCCGCGCTCGTCGCGGGAGGCGGTGCGGCGGTGTGCAGCGCCCTCATGGCGACCGTCATCCAGCGCGAGATCCCCGCCGAGGCCCGCGGCCGCATCGGCGCCTTCGACAGCCTGGGCGCCTTCGCCCTGGGGCCGCTCGGCCTGGCACTGGCCGGGCCGGTGTCGGGAGTCGTGGGCGTGGACCGGCTCCTGGGGTTCGGGGTGCTGTGGCAACTGGCCGCAGTCGCGATGGTGTTGGCCCTCCCGTCCGTACGGAGGCACGACGCGGGGCGACCGGCCTGAGCGCCCTCGGCACCCGGCCGCCGGAACGGCCGGGCCCGCGTCCCGTGAACCGCGCACGGACTGCGGCGCCCCCGCTCGCGTGTGTCGCGGAACGGGGGCGCCCGTGGTGCGGGTCAGGCGGTGGGAACGGGCCAGGGGACGTCGGTCTCGACGGCGGCGGTGTAGTCGATGCCGGGGACGGAGAAACCGTAGAGGCGACGGACCTCCTCGCTGAACCAGTCGAGGTCGGCGAGCTCGGTGATGCTGTCGCTGGTGGCGGTGGCCCAGCGCTCGGCGACGGCGTCCTGCACGGCGGGGTCGAGTTCCCAGGTGTCGAGGCGGACCCGGCCCTCGTCGTCGGTTTCGAGGGGGCGGACCCCGGTCAACTGGTCCCACAGCTGAACCAGTTGCCCGATCGGGGCCACCATGGTGTCGCCGAGGACGCCGCGCAGCAGGCCGACGTATAGGGCGATGCCGGGGATCGCGGTGGAGGACTGGGTGACGGCGGCGGCGTTGACCGACGTCACGGCCCGGCCGCCCACGGTCTTCCCGAGCCGCTCGTCCAACGTGCGCGCGGTGGCCTCCAGATGGGACTTCGCGGCGCCGATGGTGCCCTGCCGGTAGATCGCCCCGGTGAGCGGCGAGCCGATGTAGGACAGGGCGGCGGTGGTGAAGCCGTCGGCGAGCAGGGACCGGTCGGCCAGGAACGTGATCCACCGCTCCCAGTCGTCGCCGCCCATCACCGCCACGGTCTGCTCGATGTCGTCGCCCTCGGCCGGTGCGGTGGTGACCTCCTTCACCTCCGGCACGCCGTTCTCGTCGAAGGCGAGGGTCTTGGTGGTGTACGGCGAACCGATCGGCTTGAGGACCGAGGCGTACACGTCGCCGGTGTCCGGGTCGGTGCGGCGGGGCGCGGCCACCGAGTAGATCAGGTAGTCGAGCCGTCCCCCGAACCGCTCGACGAGGAGGTCGGCGACCTGCTCCTTCATCGCGTCGCCGAACGCGTCGCCGTTGAGGAAGACGATGTCCCGCCCGTGCTCCCGGGCGAGCCGGGCGGTGGCGGCGGTGCGGTACCAGCCGGCCGTGCCGGTGCGCCGCGCGGGCGCCTTCTCGAAGCACACGCCGATGCCGCGGATACCGGCCCGGGCCAGGCCCGCGATCGTGGCGGCCAGCCCGTATCCGGCGGACGAACCGATGACCAGGGCCACCGGCCCCTCGCCCTCGGCGGCGACCGGGACGGGGACGGCACGCCACATCTCGTCCACCAGCTGCCGGCAGCCGTCGGGGTGGGAGTCCAGGAACAGGAAGCCCCGGCTCTTGGGCGCAATGACGCGTTCGCTCACGGTGTGGTGCCCCAGGTGTCGTCACGGACATGGACGCGACGGCCGCCCAGGCCGCCCCGTCCTGCAAGTCTGCGGCCGCACGGAGGAACACGGTGGCCTTGACCGGCACAACGATGCCCGACCGGGCTTGGAGGATTCCCACTAGCTCCGCCGTACCGCCCCCGCCGATGCGGCCGGACAGGTGGTCAACGGGCCTTCGGGACCGCCGCGCAGAGAGACCAGGCGGCGGCGGTCACCCCGAGCAACTCGGGGCCACCGGCCCGATGGAGGCCCAGGAACGCCACCCCGACGACGAACGACGACAGGCCGCACAGCACGAGGGCGAGGCGCAGGGCGGGCCGTGCCCGGCGGAGCGCGACACGGCGAACCCGGGAGCGCGCGGCCACCTTCAGGCGACGCACGCGGCGTCGCTCGGCCTTGGCCGCCTCGTACGCCGTCCGCCGGTCGGCGACGTCCCGCTCGGCGGTGATCAGCAGTCGGTCGACGCGGGCGAGCGTCAGGGCGGGGCGGCTTCGGCGGATGGTCATCCCGGTCTCCGTGAGGTGTCGTGTGCGGTGGCCTTCACCGGATACGACGAGGGCCGGGCCCCGCAGTGGGAACATCCACTGCGGGGCCCGGCCCGTGGGGGGTCACCCCTTGTCGGGACGTCTCCGGCGCCTCCCCCGAGGGTTCCGGAACCGCCCCGAGCGATCGGACCTACGCCTGCCGGGGCTGCAGCCCCTCGCCCGGAGCGGACCGCAAGCCCGTCGCGGACACTGCGGAAGCCGCGCTTCGAGCGGCGAAGACGGAGAAGTCCGGCCTGGGTCGCCTCCATCGGTCGAAACGGACGACAACGGCATTGAGCAAGGCTGTGCACCATGAGATCGGCAGGTGGAGAAGAACGGTCAGCACATGGGTTCCTTTCCTTATGACTGGAGGCGGGATAGTCCCTCCCTCGGGCGCGCGCTCCCGCCGCGCGGGCGAACGGGAGCGCGCACCCTGGGCAGCGGCTACGCCTCCTGGCCGAGATCGGGTTTGCGCCTCGCCACTTTCTCCCGGGCTCGCCCCAGGGCCTTGCGGACCGAACTGGGGGAGACGTCCATGAGCTCCGCCGCCCGGTCCGAGGTGAAGTCGAGCACCGAGGTGAGGAACACCGCCCGGTGCTCCATCGGGGTCAGCAGCGCCTTGAGTTCGTCACGGATGTCGGCGTAGTACACGCCGGAGGCGTCGAGTTCGGCGTTCTCCCGCTTCTCCAGCGTGGCGGTCTCGTCACCGACGAGGATCTCGGAACGGCGCCGGATGAGGCGGAGTTCGTCGACGGCGCAGTTGACGCATACCTGGCGCATGTAGGCGCGGAGGTCGCCCACGGACCCGGCGTCCTCGCGCAGCCGCTCGGTCACCTTGGCGAAGGCGTTCTGCCAGACGTCCTCGACCAGCTGGGAGCGGTTGTGCTGCCCGAGCCGACGAGCGATCGCCGGGAAGTAGGAGGCCGATGCGCGGGCGAGGTCCTCCAGCTGCTCGTCGATCGTGCGGGGGGTTTTCCTGCGGAGGCGCAACAGTTCCGGGACGCGGCGCTGCCTCTGCGCCGGTAATGCCCGCGTCGGTACGGATTCGGATGTCAAGGGGGCTTACCTCGGTTCCGTTCAGGGGCTTGAGCCCGTTCGACGGGATGACGTCCGAGAGGCCGGCCGCTGGGAACCCCGGGGCCGATTTTCTCCGGAACCGATGCGACCGATCCGGCCGGGCCCCTGACGACCCCTGCCCCACGGCCCCCGCTGTCACCACGCCGCGGATCCACATGCACCCGCACCGGAAAAAAGAAGACCGCACCCGGCCGCCACGGACGCCGTCGACGGCGAACTGCGGACCGGGTGCGGTCGGCCCCCGGGAGGGGGCGGGTGGAGCAGAGCGGGAGGAAGGTCAGGCCTTCTTCGTCTCCCAGAAGATCTTGTCGATCTGGGCGATGTAGTCCAGCGCCTTCTGGCCCGTCGCCGGGTCCGTGGACGCCTTCGCGGCCGACAGGGCCTTCAGGGCGTCGTTGACCAGCTGGTGCAGCTCCGGGTACTTCTCGAAGTGCGGGGGCTTGAAGTAGTCGCTCCACAGCACCGAGATGTGGTGCTTGGCGAGCTCGGCGCGCTGCTCCTTGATGACCACCGCGCGGGCCCGGAAGTGCGGGTCCTCGTTGGCCTGGTACTTCTCCTGGACGGCCTTGACGGACTCCGCCTCGATGCGGGCCTGGGCCGGGTCGTACACGCCGCAGGGCAGGTCGCAGTGGGCGCTGACCTTCACCTTGGGGGCAAACAGGCGGGAAAGCATTGAGCTGTCCTTCCTCGTGATCGTCTTCTCAGGTGGGACATTACTCGGTGGGAGAGGGGTTTTTGTGGGTGCCCCCGTGGGCTTAGGCCAAAAGTCCGGGGCGAGGATGAGACCAGTGGCCGAATGTACGGAACGCCGTATCAGGACGTTTACCGAGGGAGCGGGAGGTGCCGGAGGGATGCGGGAGGTGCCGGAGATGCCGGAGGTGCCCGGGACGGCGCAGGGGCGGGCCGGGCGGGTCCCGTTCCAGGTGGTGGAGGTGACCGGGCCGTCGATGGTGCCGACGCTCCATCACGGGGACTGGCTGCTCGTGCAGTACGGGGCGCGGGTGCGGCCCGGTGACGTGGTGATCCTGCGGCATCCGTTCCAGCAGGACCTGCTCGTCGTCAAGCGGGCCGCCGAGCGGCGGCGGGGCGGCTGGTGGGTGCTGGCGGACAACACCTTCGCGGGCGGTGACAGCACGGATTACGGGACGGTGCCGGAGGAGCTCGTGCTGGCCACCGCCCGGGTGCGCTACCGCCCGCTGAAGAAGGGTCAGCGGTCGGTGCTGGGCGTGGTGGCCTGGGCCGTCTCCGCGTTGCGGCCGGTCTCGGCGGCGCGCTCGGTCTCCAGGCGTTTCCGGGCCCGGTAGGCGGCCACGTTGGCCCGGGTGGCGCAACGGTCCGAGCAGTAGCGGCGGGACCGGTTGGTGGAGGTGTCGAGGTAGGCGTTGCGGCACGGCGGCGCCTCGCACAGGCCGAGCCGGTCGACCCCGTACGAGGTGAGGTGGAAGGCGAGGCCCATCGCCGCGATGGCGGCGTACCCGGCCGTGGCGTTCGACGGGTGGTCCGCCAGGTGCATGTGCCAGTCCGGCTTGCCGTCCTCGTCCCGGGTCTCGTGCCCGGAGATCTGCGGGCTGACCGGGAACTCCAGCAGCAGCGAGTTGAGCAGGTCGACGGCGAGGGTCTCGTCGCCGCCGTCGGCCGCCTCGAAGACCGCGCGCAGCCGGGCCCGTACGGACCTGAAGCGGGTCACGTCCGTGTCGGTCGCCCGCCGGGCCGCCTGGCGGTTGGGGCCGAACAGCTCCCGGATCGCCTCGACGGAGGTGAGGCAGTCCTTGTTGCGGGCCGGCTCCTCGGTGTTGACCAGGCGCACGGCATAGTCCGAGTAATAGGCCAGTTCCACTTGTAGTCCTTACGGTGGCGGTCTAAGGTCGATGCAGCCAACGCTGTAATGGGCTTTTATGGGCCCAGGGTATTACATGGAGGTTCTGGTGGTGGCGGAAACGACCGGTACGGACTGGCGGGCCTGGCAGGAGAGCTGGGACCGGCAGCAGGAGTGGTACATGCCCGACCGCGAGGAACGGTTCCGGGTGATGCTGGACATGGTCGAGGCCCTCGTGGGGCCGCGGCCGAGGGTGCTGGACCTCGCGTGCGGTACGGGAAGTATTACGGACCGGCTGCTGAAGCGGTTCCCGGAAGCCACCAGTACCGGGGTGGATCTCGACCCGGCGCTGCTCACCATCGCGCGCGGCCACTTCGAGGGCGACGGGCGGGTCGACTTCGTCACCGCCGACCTCAAGGACCCGGAGTGGGCGGGGCGGTTGCCGTACGACTCGTACGACGCGGTCCTCACCGCCACCGCCCTGCACTGGCTGCACGCCGAGCCGCTCACCGCGCTCTACGGGCACATCGGAGGGCTCGTCCGGGACGGCGGGGTGTTCATGAACGCCGACCACATGATCGACACCGCCACTCCCCGGATCAACGCGGCCGAGCGCGCCCACCGGCACGCGGCCATGGACCGGGCCAGGGCCGCGGGCGCGCTGGACTGGGCCGACTGGTGGGCCCTGGCCGCCGAGGACCCGGCGCTCGCCGAGCCCACCGCCGAGCGGTACCGGATCTACGGCGAGCACGCGGACGGCGACATGCCCTCCGTGGCCTGGCACGTCGAGACCCTGCGCAAGGCGGGCTTCGGCGAGGCGCGGCCCGTCTGGGCGTCCCCCTCGGACACCCTGGTGCTCGCGGTGAAGTAGAAGCAAGGAGGAGGGGGCTCCGGGAACGCCGGAGGGGCGGTACGGAATCGGTCCGTACCGCCCCTCCGTGTCCCCTGCGATGCCGCTACAGCACCTTCGACAGGAAGGACTTCGTCCGGTCGTGCTGCGGGTTGGTCAGCACGTCGCGCGGGTGGCCCGCCTCGACCACCACGCCGTCGTCCATGAAGACCAGCGCGTCGCCGACCTCGCGGGCGAAGCCCATCTCATGGGTGACGACGACCATCGTCATGCCGTCCTCCGCGAGGTCGCGCATGACGTCCAGGACGTCGCCCACCAGCTCCGGGTCGAGCGCCGACGTCGGCTCGTCGAAGAGCATCAGCTTCGGCTCCATGGCCAGGGCACGGGCGATGGCCACCCGCTGCTGCTGGCCGCCGGACAGCTGGGAGGGGAAGTTCTTCGCCTTGCCGGCCAGGCCGACCCGGTCCAGCAGCCGTTCGGCACGGGCCCTGGCCACGGCCTTGGACTCGCCCTTGACCTGGACCGGGGCCTCCATGACGTTCTCCAGCGCCGTCATGTGGGGGAAGAGGTTGAAGCGCTGGAAGACCATGCCGATGTCCCGGCGCTTCAGGGCGACCTCGCTGTCCTTGAGCTCGTACAGCTTGTCGCCCTTCTGGCGGTAGCCCACCAGGTCGCCGTCCACGTACAGCCGGCCGGCGTTGATCTTCTCCAGGTGGTTGATGCACCGCAGGAAGGTCGACTTGCCGGAACCGGACGGGCCGATCAGGCAGAAGACCTCCCGCGGGGCGACCTCCAGGTCGATGCCCTTGAGGATGTGCGCGGCGCCGAAGGACTTGTGGACGCCCTCGGCCTTCACCATGGCGTTCATGCGGAGGCACCTCCCGTGCGGCGGTTGCTGAGCGACGCGAGGTTGGCCCTGACCCGCTGCCACGGGGTGGGCGGCAGACTCCGCAGGCTGCCCCGGGCGTAACGACGCTCCAGGTAGTACTGGCCCACGCTGAACACGCTGGTCATCACGATGTACCAGATCGAGGCGACGAAGAGCATCTCCATCACCGCGTAACTGGTCGAACCGATCTGCGAGGTGGAGCGCAGCAGCTCGTTGTACGTGACCGCGTACACCAGCGACGAGGTCTTCAGCATGTTGATGAACTCGTTGCCGGTCGGCGGGATGATCACCCGCAGCGCCTGCGGGAGCACCACGCGGCGCATGGTCTTCGCCTGCGTCATGCCCAGCGCGTGCGACGCCTCGGTCTGGCCCTCGTCCACCGACTGGATGCCGGCCCGGCAGATCTCCGCCATGTACGCGGCCTCGTTGAGGCCGAGGCCCAGCAGGGCGCACATGAACGGCGTCATCACATCGGTCATCTCGTCCTTGTAGATGAACGGGATGTTCAGGATCGGGAAGATCAGGGCCAGGTTGAACCAGAGCAGCAGCTGCACATAGACCGGTGTGCCGCGGAAGAACCAGATGTAGAGCCAGGCGACCCAGCTCGTGACGGGGTTCTTCGAGAGCCGCATCACCGCGAGGAGCACGCCCAGCGCCACGCCGAGCACCATCGCCAGCACGCTGATCAGCAGGGTGCGGCTCGCCCCGGCCAGGACGGTCTTGTCGAAGACCTTGTCCTGGACGGCCTGCCACTGGATGTTGCCCTGCGAGAAGGCGTACACGAGGGTGGCGAGGAGCGCGAAGACAACGATGCCACTGACCCAGCGGCCGTAGTGCCGTACGGGAATGGCCCGGATGGCCTCCGGGGCGACCGAGGACGCCTTGGAGACGGGTGAGGCGACGGGCGACGGACCGCCGGGCACCTTGTCGAACTTGTCAGTCATGGTGACTGCCCTTCGCTGGGAAGCCGGTCACTTGCCGCCGTTGATGGCGGCCTTGTCGATCGCCCCCGTGCCCGCGCCCCACTTGTCGAGCACCTTCTTGTAGGAGCCGTCGGCGATGATCGCGTCCACGGCTTCCTTGAGCACGTCACGCAGTGCGGTGTTGTCCTTGCTCACGGCGATGCCGAACGGGCCGGCGTCCACCTGCTCGCCGACGACCTCGAAGTCCTTGCCGCCGCCGGACTTGCGGGACAGGTCGAGCGCGACCGGGTAGTCGTTGACCCCGGCGACCGCGCCACCGGACTTCACCCGGGTCTGGGCCTCGGTGTCGTTCTCGAACGACTCGATGTCGACGGGCTTCTTGCCGTCCGCCTCGCACGCCTTGGACTGCTTCTGCAGGGTCGCCTCGTACGTGGTGCCGCGCTGGACCGCCGTGGTCCTGCCGCACAGGTCCTCGATGGACTTGATGCCCTCGGGGTTGCCCTTCTTGGTGTAGACGGCGGTGCCGGCCAGGAAGTAGTCGACGAAGTCGACGCCCTTGCCGAGCTTCTTGCCCTTGTCGTCCAGACCCTCCTGGCGCTGCTTGTTGTCCGTGATGGACGACATGGCCATGTCGTGGCGCCCGGTGTTCAGCGCGGTGATCAGACCGTCGAAGGAGCCTGAGGTGAACGTGAACCTCACACCCAGCTGCTTGCCCAGGGCCTCGGCGATATCGGGGTCGACACCGACGATCTTGCCGTTCTCCACCGACTCCATCGGGGCGTACTCGGCATTCGTGCCGACTTTGATGACGCCGGACTTCTGGTACTTCTCGGGCAGCTTGTCGAAGAGCGGGGCGCTGTTCCTGGAAGTGGTCTCTCCGCCGGTCTTCGTCGACCCGCTGTTGGTCTGATCGCCACAGGCGGTCAGCAGCATGGTGCCGGCGACCGCGATGGTGCCGACCGCTGCAATTCGGTGTTTCGCAGACGTACGACGAGTGGTGCATGCGGTCATGATCAGGTTCCTCCGGCAGTTGTGCGTGGTGTTGCCAGGCAGTGCAGACACACGACGTCGGATGTCGCCGCCCTGTGTGATTAGGGCATCTTGCCATTCGGACTAGTCCGTTCAGGGGGCCTGTCATGTCAAAATCGGATAACGGGCGGACCCGGAACATCAGGGTCCGCAGCGCTCGCACCGGACCATCTTTGGGGTTTCCCCGTCCGCGCCGGAGGATCTGTGGCGCGTCTCGACAGACGGACACTTTTTCGTCGCTTGTTCTACTTGTCCTGATATTCGACTATGAGCCACGTCACCGCACTGTTATGAACTCGTCCGTAATGCGGTCCGTCCGGTAAGAAAGACCTTTACACCCCTCATCCGGGGCTCAGGGCGCGTGTGCGGCGCGCCCGCGCGTATGTATTTCCCCCTGCCGGGGCGGGCCAACCGCCGGTGCAGGGCACGTACGCGGTGCCCGCCCACCCCTCCTCAACCAGGAGTGGCCACCCTCAAACGATGAAGACTTAAGGGGTCAACACCATGGCAGCGGAGATCGTCAATCCTCGCAGCGACAGCACCACCGACAGCACCACCGATGAGCCGTTCGATCCGGCCTTCGCGCTCCACCGCGGCGGGAAGATGGCCGTGCAGGCCACCGTCCCGATCCGCGACAAGGACGACCTTTCCCTCGCGTACACCCCCGGCGTCGCCAAGGTGTGCAGCGCCATCGCCGAGAATCCCGAGCTGGTCCACGACTACACCTGGAAGTCGCAGGTCGTCGCCGTCGTGACGGACGGCACCGCGGTGCTCGGCCTCGGCGACATCGGGCCCGAGGCATCCCTCCCGGTGATGGAGGGCAAGGCGATCCTCTTCAAGCAGTTCGGCGGAGTGGACGCGGTGCCGATCGCGCTCGCGACCACCGACGCGGACGAGATCGTCGAGACCGTCGTCCGGCTCGCGCCGTCCTTCGGCGGGGTCAACCTGGAGGACATCTCGGCGCCGCGCTGCTTCGAGATCGAGCGCAAGCTCCAGGAGCGGCTCGACATCCCGGTCTTCCACGACGACCAGCACGGCACCGCGGTCGTGACGCTCGCGGCCCTGCGCAACGCCGCGAAGCTGTCCGGCCGCAGCCTCGGCGACCTGCGCGCGGTGATCTCCGGCGCGGGCGCGGCCGGGGTGGCCATCGCCAAGTTCCTGCTGGAGGCGGGGCTCGGCGACGTCGCCGTGGCCGACCGCAAGGGCATCGTCAGCCGGGACCGCGAGGACCTGACGGAGGTCAAGCGGGAGCTGGCCGGGATCACCAACCGGGCCGGGATCTCCGGCACGCTGGAGAGCGCGCTGGCCGGCGCGGACGTCTTCATCGGCGTCTCCGGCGGCACGGTCCCCGAGGCGGCCGTCGCCTCGATGGCGCCCGGCGCGTTCGTCTTCGCCATGGCCAACCCGAACCCCGAGGTCCACCCCGACGTCGCGCACAAGTACGCGTCCGTCGTGGCGACCGGGCGGTCCGACTACCCCAACCAGATCAACAACGTGCTGGCCTTCCCCGGCATCTTCGCGGGCGCCCTCCAGGTCCGGGCCTCCCGGATCACCGAGGGCATGAAGATCGCCGCGGCGAACGCGCTGGCCGACGTCGTGGGCGACGAGCTGGCCGCCGACTACGTGATCCCGTCGCCGTTCGACGAGCGGGTGGCCCCGGCGGTCACCGCCGCGGTGGCCGCGGCGGCCCGCGCCGAGGGCGTGGCCCGGCGCTGATCCCCGGATCTCCGTCCGGACCGCCGGCCGTCGGGTGCGGCGGGCCGGCGGGACCCGGACGGAGGCCCCGGGCGGGGTGCGGACGCGGGTGTGGGTGCCCGGTCGAGGAGTGTGGCCGCGGGCGGGAGGGCCCGCCCGCGGCGGACCCGTTCCGCACCCCGCCCTTTTCCGTGCCCGTACGCGTCGGCAGGCCGGCGGGGAGGGGGCGCGGTGCGCGTCACACCCGTGGCCGGTTACGCGGGCCCGTGCCCCGGCCTATCGTCGGGGCCATGTTCGCCGCCTACGCATCCCGCATCGACCGTGACCACCCCCTCAACGGCCTTGAGCTGGGTGAACGCCCCGCTCCCGAGGCGCGGCCCGGCTGGACCACCGTCGACGTACGGGCCGCCTCCCTCAACCACCACGACCTCTGGTCCCTGCGCGGCGTCGGCCTCGCGGAGGACAAGCTGCCGATGATCCTCGGCTGCGACGCCGCCGGGATCGACGAGAACGGCAACGAGGTCGTCCTGCACTCCGTCATCGGCCAGAGCGGCCACGGCGTCGGACCGGGGGAGCCCCGCTCCATCCTCACCGAGCGCTATCAGGGCACCTTCGCGGAGCGGGTCACCGTCCCCAGCTGGAACGTGCTGCCCAAGCCGAAGGAGCTCACCTTCGAGCAGGCCGCCTGCCTGCCGACCGCCTGGCTCACCGCGTACCGGATGCTCTTCACCAACGCGGGGGTGCGCCCCGGCGACTCGGTCCTCGTCCAGGGGGCCGGCGGCGGCGTCGCCACGGCGGCGATCGTGCTCGGCCGGGCGGCCGGACTGCGGATCTACGCCACCAGCCGCGACGAGGCCAGGCGCCGGCGCGCCGTCGAGCTCGGCGCGACCGAGGCGTTCGAACCGGGCGCGCGGCTGCCGCGGCGCGTGGACGCGGTCATCGAGACGGTCGGGGCCGCCACCTGGTCCCACTCGGTGAAGTCGCTGCGCCCCGGCGGCACGATCGTCATCTCCGGCGCGACCAGCGGCGACCGGCCCTCGCACGCCGAGCTGACCCGGATCTTCTTCCTGGAGCTGAAGGTCGTCGGCTCGACCATGGGCTCCAAGGACGAGCTGGAGGACCTGCTGGCGTTCTGCGCGACGAGCGGGGTGCGGCCCGTCATCGACGAGGTGCTGCCGCTGGACCGGGCCCGCGAGGGCTTCGAACGGCTGGAATCGGGCGACCAGTTCGGAAAGATTGTGCTCACCTGCTCTTGAGGTGTCCGGGGTGAGCTGCTCTGATCTGCGCCATGCGAATGCGGACGCGGATACGAATGGGCAGCGTACTCACCTCGATCGTCACGTCGTTCGTGCTCGCGGCGGGGGCGCTCGCCCCCGCCGCCGACGCACGTCCCGCACCACCGGCGCCGGCCCCCGAACGGGCCGGCATCCCCCGCCTCACCGACGACGCCGGGCGCACGCTCACCCTGCGCGGCTGGAACGTCGAGGACAAGGCGAACAGCGGTGACCGGGCACTCACCGCCATCACCGAGAAACACTTCCGCGACCTGCGGGCCAAGGGCTTCAACTTCGCCCGGCTGCTCTTCTTCTGGGACGACCTGGAGCCACGCCGGGGCCACTACAGCGCCGAGTACCTGCGCCGGATCGACCGGATCCTCGACTGGGCGCGGAAGTACGACATCCAGGTGCTGCTCGACGCCCACCAGGACGTGTTCGGCCCGGCGTTCGGCCACCGCGGCATCCCCGCCTGGGCGACCCGCACCGACGGGCTGCCCTTCACACCGAACCCCGACGACTGGTTCTCGGAGTACTTCGAACCCGCCGTCCAGCGCGCCTTCACCCACCTCTACGAGGACCCCGACCTCCAGCGCGCCCAGGCCCGGATGTGGCAGGTCGTCGCCGAACGCTTCCGTCACCACCCCGCCGTCCTCGGCTACGACCTGATCAACGAGCCGATGGGGGAGCTCGCCGAGGGCGAGGACCTGCCGACGGCCGCCCGCCGCATCGAGGCCCGGCAGCTCACCCCGATGTACAACCGGCTGGCCCGCGCGGTCCGTTCGGTCGACCGCGCCAACTGGCTGTTCGTCGAACCCACCCCCATCGTCGGCGAGGGCGTGCCCACCGGCCTGGGCGCGATCGGGGACCACCGGACCGTCTACGCCCCGCACTTCTACAACACCGCGATGGAGGCGGGCGCCGACTACGACCCGTCGGCCGGCTGGATCGAGTCGTACGAGGCGGCCGTCACCGCGTACCCGCGACAGCGGCGCGTCCCGGTCGTCGTCGGGGAGTGGGGCCCGCTGAACAACGGGCTGCCGATGATGGGCCGCTTCTACCGGGACGCGATGAACTCCCTGAGCCGCTACACCTCGGGCTGGGCGGGCTACGTGTGGTGCTACGGCGGGGGCTACTGCGCCCTGGACGAGAACGGTGCCTTCGCGGCCAACAAGGAGCGCACCGCCACCCCGTACGCGCCCGCCGTCGCCGGAACCGTCCACTCCGACACCTACGACGACACCGGCCGCACCTACCGGCTCGTCTACACGGCGGGGCGCCGGGGCGTCACCGAGATCTCGCTGCCGACGGAGGCGGGCAGGTGGCGGATCTCCGTGCGCGGCCGTGCCGAGGTCCGCAGGCACGGCGACGAGGTCCGGATCCGGGCCCGCGCGGGGGAGCGCGTCACGGTCACCGCGACCGGGACGGGACCCGGCCGCACGGAGCGCTGAGCACACCGGCCCGGCACACCTCTCCCTTGTCAACCATGGTTGACAAGGGAGAGGTGTCAACCTAAATTGACAGCATGACCGAAGCGACGGATCTCGCCGCGCGCGCAGGCGACCGCGACCCCCGGGTGGGGCTGCGGGCGGTCGCCGCGCTGCGCCGACTGCTGGAACAACTGGAAGCCGTACAAGTCAGGAGCGCCCGGGTGCAGGGCTGGTCGTGGCAGGAGATCGCGGCCGAACTGGGTGTCAGCCGACAGGCCGTGCACAAGAAGTACGGGAGGCATTGATGTTCGAACGTTTCACCCGGGGGGCCCGGGAGACCGTGACCGGCGCGGTGACCCACGCCGAACGGGCCGACGCCGAATCGGTCACCGAGGAACACCTGCTGCTCGCCCTGCTGGACCGGCAGGACGGCCGGGCCGGTTTCGCCCTCACCGCGCTCGGCCTGACCGACCGCCGCGCGTCCGTCGAGGCCGACCTGGCCGAGGCGCGCCGTCGCGGCGGGCTGACCCGGGCCGACACGGAGGCGCTCGCCGGACTCGGCATCGACGTGACCGAGGTCGTCGCCCGTGTCGAGGAGGCCCACGGGGAGGGGGCGCTGGACCGGGGCAGGCGGCGCGGCACCGGGCGCCGCCCGTTCACCCGCGGGGCGAAGGACGTCCTGGCGAGGTCGCTGCGGATCGCGACGGGACGCCGGGACCGCTCCATCGGCGACGAGCACGTCCTGCTGGCCCTGACGGCCTGCCCCGGCGTGGCCGCCGACGTGCTGGCCGCGTACGGCGCGACGTACGGGACGGTGAACCGCGCGCTGTACGGCGCCGGGGAGGGGGACGGGGGTCCCTGGCGAAAGGCGGGCTGAACCGCGGGCGGGACGGGGGAGGGCGTACACCCTTCTTCCCCGTCCCGCCCGCCGGTCAGCGCTTCTCGGCGCCGTTCTCGTCCTCGCCGTCGTCCTTCCGCAGCAGCGCGTCGATGTGCGCCGCCGCCGTCGACAGGTGGCGACGGGCCTCGGCCACCTGCTCCGCCGTGACCCCCCGGTCCCTGGCCGCGTCCCGGATGTCGTCGCGGAAGCGGTCGAGCAGCCGGTCCAGGTCACGGGCCGGGTCGCCGGTGCGGGCGGCGTCCCGGCCCCAGTCGGGATCGGCGTCGGCGGGCTCCGGCTTGATGTACGGCGGCCACGTGCCGGTCCTGGCGAAGCCGCCCAGCTGACCGGTGATCTCGGCCAGCCCCTCCCGTACGCCCGAGGGCCAGTCGCCCCGGGCGAAGTGCTCCTGCACCTGGCGGGCGGCGTTCTGCATCTGCTCGCGCGCCCGCTCCTGGGCCTCCTTGGCCTGACGCCGGGCCTTCTGGGCTTCCTCCCGGGCACGGCGGGACTCGTCCTTCGCCCGGCGGGCCTGCTCCTTCCACTCCTGCTTGGCCTTGCGCAGCTCCTCCTTCGCGGCCCGCCACGCCTCCTTGTCGCCGAGGTCGCCGAGGTCGCCGAAGCCCCCGAAGCCCCCGAAGTTCCCGAAGGGGGACTCCCGGTCGTCCCCGGTGCCGGAGCCGGTGTGCCTGGTCTCGCGGGCGGCGGCGCGCATCTCGCTGCGGAGCTTGCCGGCGGCGCCGCGCACGTCGTCCCGTATCTCGGCGGCCAGTTCGGAGACCGAGTCCCGGATCTCCAGCTCCAGGTCGGCCAGTTCGCCGGTGCGGTCGGCCAGTTCGGCGCGGCCCGCCTCGGTGATCGAGTAGACCTTGCGGCCGCCCTCGGTGGCGTGCGTGACGAGGCCCTCGGCCTCCAGCTTGGCCAGGCGCGGGTAGACGGTGCCCGCGGAGGGGGCGTACAGCCCCTGGAAGCGTTCCTCCAGCAGCCGGATCACCTCGTAGCCGTGCCGGGGGGCCTCGTCGAGGAGCTTCAGCAGATAGAGACGGAGGCGGCCGTGGGCGAATACGGGGGGCATGTCAGAGCACCTTTCCGGTCGGCTCGGCAACGTACGGGTCGTCCTCGGTCGGCGGGCGGCGCAGCAGGGCGATCGATCCCGAGACGGTCGTCGCCCGCAGCTCGCCGGTACCGGCGCCCAGCGTGCCGGTGATCTTCTTCGTGCCCCACTGGCCGCTGACCCGCAGGTCCTCGAAGCCGTTGGAGACGGTGCCGCTCGCGGTGTTGGCCTCGACCGTCGTGTCCGCCGGGTGCGGCAGCCGGATGGCGACCTCGCCGGAGACGGTGGTCAGCCGGATGTCCGTCGGGTTCCCGCCCGGATCCAGGTCCAGCACCATGTCGCCGCTGACCGAGTCCGCCCGTACCGAGGTGCCCGCGCCCTCGACGACCGTCAGGTCGCCCGAGACCGAGTGGAAGCGCAGTTCGCCGGTGACCGCCTGGGCCTCCACGCTCCCGGACACGGTCTCGGCCCGGACCGGGCCCGTGAGCCCGACGAGCGTGGTGTCGCCGGTGACGCTCCGCACCTCCGCGCGCCCGCGGATCCCGGACACGACGGCCCCGGCGCCGACCACGCCGACCTCCACCGCCGCGCCGGCCGGCACGGCGAGCGAGACGACCGCGCTGCGGCGCCGGCCCTTGGGGTCGAGCCACTTGAGGAAGTTGTGCCAGGGCAGGTCCTCGTACGCGACCGTGAGCGTGCCGCCCTCCCGGGTCACGGTCAGGGGCGGGCCCTCGACGCCGGAGACCTCCAGCCGGGCGGTCGGGTCGTCGGTGCCGACGACGTTGACGGTGCCCCCGACGATCCGCACGTTGAGCGACGTCACGGGGTCGTCGAAGGTCAGTTTCCGGGGCTCGGCGATGGCCCATGACGACACAGGCATGGATCTGACCTCCAGGGAACACGGAATGACGCAACATATCGCGTCTCTTATTGAAGACGATATATCGCGGTTCGGGGAAGTCAAGACGTGTCGCGATTCCAGTGGCCGATCAAAGGGCGCCGAACGGGACGAACCGGCCTACGGTGTGGGGCATGAAAGCGACATCCCCCGTGGGGGCGCTGCTGCTGTGCCGTGCCGAACCGGAGCTCGTGCGACCGGTGGCCCATCTGCTGCGCGAACGGATGCTGCTCGTGCCCGCCGGGGACGACTGGTCCGCCCTCGTACCGGAGGGAAGGCCCTGGCAGGACCCGGGTGCGAGGGCCGGGGCGGGCGGCGACGGGGACGGCGTGGAGCCGGTGGACCGGGTCGTGGCCGGCTGGGCCGCCGCGCTCGCGGTCGGTTCGGCGTGGCCGGTGCTCGCCCTGTGGTGGGACGGCGACCGGGCCGGCTGCCTGCTCGCGTCGGGTTTCCGCCGCCCGGTCGGCTACGTCTGGCTCGCGGACGGCACCCCGGCCGGCGAGGAGGAGGCCGTGCGCACGATCGCCGAGCGGCTCGGCCTCGATCCCGTACTGGATGTGCAGGCGCTCGAAGAGCTGATCCGGTCCGATCCGGACGCCGACGCCCGCACCCGGCTGCGCGGACTGCTGGCCGTCCTCACCCGGATCGGGCTGTTCCTCCCGGAGGGCCTGGACCCGGACACGCCCGGCGACCGGCTGTACGCGGCGGTCGGCGAATGCCCCGGGGCGGAACCGATCGTCCGGCCCGGCCCCCGCGAGGCGGTGCGGGCCGGGCTCGACGCGGTCGGGAACAGCCGCATCGGTCCCTGGACGCGCGGCCCCCGGGCCCGCGCGCTGGCCGGTGCCCAGCTCGCCGTCGGACTGCCGCTGACCCTCTGGGGGATCAGGCGGCGCGGGGACGGCTGGGCCCTGGCGGGGGTGCTGCTGCTGGTGCACGGAGCGCTCGGCCTCCTCGTCCTCCGCGACGCACGAGAGGGGCCCGGGGAAGGGGAGGGGGAGACGGGAGCGGGCCGCGGGAGGGACCGGGCACGGCGCCCGGGTGCGTGAGAGCCCGGGCGCGGTGGTTGTCGCGGGTGGTTACTCGTCGTCCTCGTCGTCGAGCCGGGCCAGCCAGGTCGCGAGGCGCTCGACCGGCACCTCGAAGTCGGGGTTGAGGTCGACGAACGTGCGCAGCTGCTCGGCGAGCCACTCGAAGGTGACCTCCTCCTCGCCTCGCCGCTTCTCCAGCTCCTCGATACCGCGGTCGGTGAAGTACATGCGCCAAGCCTAATGCCTGGTGACGGCCCCGCGGGCCCGGCCCGGACCCGGCCCGGACCCGGTCCGGCGCCTTGCCCGGAGCCCGTACGAAACCGGCCCGGAGCCCGTCCGGAACCGGCCCGGGCCGCCCCCGCGTCCCGGGCCGCGCGCTTCCTCGTGTCCCTCGCTTCGGGTGCGTACTGCCGTTAGCCTGCGGGTAGTTGGGGAACGGGGGGTTTACATGGGCGACAGCCAGGCCCGCATCACGCGTATCGAGATGCCCGACGGCACGGAGGTCTGGGCACGGATCTCCGGGGCGGAGGAGCTGACGGAACCGACGGCAGCGGCGGAGCCGGTGCCCTCGACGGGACCGTCGTTCACGGACGTCGGGGCGCGCCCCGGGTCGGGGCCGTCCTTCACGGACATCCGGGCCGACCGGAGGGCGGACCGGGCATCGGACCGGGTGCAGGCCCGTGTCGAGAGTCTGCACGGCGTCGTGACCAGCGTCGCGCGTTCGCTCGCCGAGCCGTTGCGGTCCGTACGGCCCGACGAGGTCAGCGTCGAGTTCGGCATCGAGCTCACCGCGAAGGCGGGCAAGGTCGTCGGACTCCTCGCGGACGGCGAGGCCAAGGGGTCGATCAAGGTCACCCTGACCTGGAACGGCGGCCCGCCCGTCGACCTGTCGTCCCCCGCGCAGGTGCCGGCGCAGACGACCGGACAGCCGGCCGCCCCGTCCGTACTGCCGCCCGTGCCCTCGGCGCCGCCCCTGATCGGTCCCCCGGTACCGGCACCCGCGCCCGAGCCCGCGCCTTCCGCCGGGCAGCCCGCCGCCGGACCCGCTCCCGAGCCCGTGCCCGTACCTCCGCCGGCGTCCGGGGCCCCGTCCGCCGGTGATCCGGACGGCGATGGCCCGTCCGCCGGGGCATCCACCGGCGCACCGGCGCACGCGAGCGGCACCGGGCCGGAGGACGGAAGCGGATCGTGACGCGGCCGCCGGAGGGGGGCGCGTGGCCCGGCCCGAACGGCGGGGAGTCCGCTCTGATGAGCCTCGTGAAGGACGCGACGGTGCGCATCCATCGTCCGGGGCCCGGGTATGCCCCTGGGGAATCCGGGGGCGACTTCCTGGGGAGCGGTTTCTTCATCGCCCCGAGCTGGGTCCTCACGTGCGCGCACGTGGCGTCGGAGGGGAGGGGACGCCGGGTGGACGTGGTCTACCGGACGGCTCGCGGCGGCGAGGCCGTCACCGTCGGGGGCACCGTCGTGGCCGCCCTGCCCGAGGAGCGGCCCGCCACCGGCGGATGGCCGGCCCCCGACCTCGCGCTGATCCAGCTGCTGCGCCCCGTGGATCACCCCTGCGTGTACCTCAGCGAGCGTTCCACGGGACTGAACCGGGGCCCGTACTACTTCGCGGGCTGGGCGGACGGCGGGGCCGGGACGCTCAAGCGGCTCGGCCGGGAGTGCCGGGTGGTGGGCACCATCGACGACTGGTCCGACGGCGACGAACAGATGCTGGTCGAGGCGAGCCAGCTGTATCCGGGGATGTCCGGCGGCCCCCTCGTGGACCTGGCCCGCGGCGAGGTCGTCGGCATCCTCAAGTCGCGCTCCGACGACGCCACCGGCGGCACGGCCATCGGCATCGAGCGGCTGCGCACGCTCCCCGTGCCGGAGTCGGCGGCGACCGCCGAGTCCGACGACCCGTACCAGGCCGTGTTCCACGCCCACGACCGCTACCACGCCGACCGGCACGACAACCCCGTCGACGGCGAGGAGACCTGGGCGGACGTCCAACGGGACCTGGGCACCACGGCGGGCCCGGCCCTCACCCCGCAGCAGCGCGTCGACCTGCTCGGCCGGCTCGCCAAGCTCCCGCCGCCGGTCAGCACCCGCAACCTCCTCGACATCCTCGGCGGCCTGGGCCACGTGTACCGGCCGGTCGGCGTCCCGGCCCCGCGCGGCTGGCGCGACGGGCTGGGCGTCCTCTACGACGCGCGCGAGGGCGACGAGGCGCTGAAGCTCGTCCTGCGCTACTGCATGGGCGTCATCGCCGCCGAGCGCCCCTACGCGGTTCCCTCCACCAAGCTCGCCGAGGACGCCCTGTGGGACTGGGTGAAGGAGACGGCGAAGAACCGGCTCGACCCGTCGTTCCGCCTGGAGATGACCAGGCTCCGGCACCGGGAACGGTACGACCCCGCCCAGGACGATCCGGCCCGGCACGACCCGGCTCCGCACGACCCCGAGCCGCCGGGGCCCGCGCCGTTCGTCCTGCTGAGCCTCCAGGCCCGTGCCTGGGAGCCGGGCAGCTACGACTGGCGGATCGTGGCCTTCCCCTCCGGCCAGGCCGTGCCCATGACCGAGGACAACCAGGGAACGGCGGTCGGTGACCTGCGGTGCAGGCTCGCCGCGCCCCTCACCGAGGCGTTCCGGCTGTGCGACGAACCCGGCAGCCCCGCCGTCCTCCAGGTCTCGGTGCCGCTCGCGCTGCTCGACCTGGAGGTCGAGGAGTGGCGGCTGCCGCCGGACGGCCGGCCGCTCGGGGTCCAGCGGCCGGTGGTCGTCCGCTGCTCGGACGAGCGCCCCGAACCGTCCGACGACGGGTTCCGGGAGCGCGAGGCGCGCTGGAGCCGCACCCGGAGCGGCCCGATGAGGGCCGCGGTCGTCGACTGCGCGGACGCGTTGCGGGTATCCGTACCCGCGGTGGCGGAGCTGCGCGAACTGGGCTACGAGACCGTTCCGGTGCTCTGCCGGTACGGCGGGAGCGGCGACGCGCAGAGCCTCGCGGGGTTCGTGCGCGTGCTCGACGGCGGTTTCGGCGTGGCCCTGTGGCGGCGGCCCGGATCCGAACCGGCCGCGGTCTGCACGGAGTTCCACCTCCACGTCGGCGACACGGTCGCCGGGAGCCGGTCGGCCGGCCAACTCCCGCGAAAGATCCACGAACTGAGACAAGGGGTGTTCGCGGGGCAGGCGGAGACGTATTGGTCCCATGGGGTGGTGCTGATGTTCGACGACCCGCAACATCCGGCGTGCGGCGCCGGTGAGTTGCTGCAAGCGCTGTGAATCCCCTTACGGGGTGTGTGCCGGATGACTACCGTGAAGCACGTTCGACTGCCGGCCCTGGCGGACGAGTGACGACGAGGAACACGTTATGAGTGAACCCAGCGAGTGGCTCATCTACCGAGGGGCCGGCGAACCGCACGAAGGCATCGAACGGCTGCCTCCGCCGCCGCCCTGGCGGGACTTCGCGAGCCGGGGCGCGCCGGACCCGGACGAGGCGGACGGGGACGGTTCCGCCGACCGCCGTCTCGGCGGCCACCGGCACGTCGCCGAGCTCCACCGGCCGGGTGCCGAGGAGCTGGAAATGATCAATGCCGCGCTCTATCTGCGGCGCCCCCTGCTGGTCACCGGCACCCCCGGGGCGGGCAAGAGCACCCTGGCCCACTCCGTCGCCCACGAGCTCGGGCTCGGCCGGGTCCTGCGCTGGCCGATCGTGAGCCGGACGACGCTGCTCGACGGGCTGTACCACTACGACGCGATCGCCCGGCTCCAGGACGTGCAGATCGCCGCGCACGGTGCCGCGGCGGGCGCGGGCGGCGCCGACGCCGCCGGTGACGTGGGCGCCTACATCAGGCTCGGCCCGCTCGGCACCGCGCTGCTGCCCTCCGAACGGCCCCGGGTGCTGCTGATCGACGAACTCGACAAGAGCGACATCGACCTCCCCAACGACCTGCTCAACGTGTTGGAGGAGGGCGAGTTCGGCATCCCCGAGCTGGAGCGGATCGCCGACCGGCTGCCCGACGGGGAGGCGGAGGTGCTCGACGACGACGGCAACAAGGTGAAGGTGCGCGGCGGCCGGGTGCAGTGCACGTCCTTCCCGTTCGTGGTGCTCACCAGCAACGGCGAACGGGACTTCCCGGCGCCCCTGATGCGCCGCTGCATCCACCTGGAGCTCGGCCGCCCCGACCACCAGCGCCTGGCCACGTTCGTCCGTGCCCACCTGGGCGACGAGGCGGCCCGTTCCGGGGACGACCTCATCGCCCACTTCCTGGAGCGCTCCCGCAGCGAACTCCTCGCCACCGACCAGCTGTTGAACGCGATCTACCTCACCGACGCCGCCGCCCCGGCGGGCCGCGACCGGCTCGCGGACCTGCTCATCCAGCGACTCGACCGGCCGAGGTGATGAGCCGATGACGGGCGCCGGGCCGCGACACGGGCCGGACGGAGGGCGCGAGCCCGGCCACACCGGGGCGCCGGAGAGCGTGCCGGCACCGGGGGAGGGCGCGGCGCCGCGGAGCGCCCCGGCCGCCGCCGACGACGCCGGGCTCTACCCCGCGTTCGTGGCACGGCTGCGCGAGGCCGGGCTCGACCCCGACGTCGAGCAGCTCCGTGACGCCTTCTGGCTGGCCCGATGGGCCCGGCACCCGGACGCACCACCGGTCGACGCCATCACGGAGGGAGACGTTCCGCTCGTCCGCCTCCCCCAGGAGGGGGCGGCCGGGCCGTCCGCACGCACCGGGCCCGACGCCGTGGAACCGCCGGGCGCCGGGGCGGCCACCGGGACGGAGGACGAACCGGACGACGGTCCGGCGCCGGACGACCGGGCGGACGCCGACCGGCGGATCACCCTCTACCCCGTACCGCGCACCGGAGCCCCCGCCGCCCGGCCCGGCGCCCCGCCGGACACCGGCCGGACGGGCACGGGAAGGGGCGGCGCGCGGGCCCTCACGTTCGGGGTGCCCGCCGCGCCGGTCCTCCCCGCACCGCTGCGGCTCCAGCGCGCGATGCGCCCGTTGCAGCGCTACCGCCCGGCCGCCCCGCCGCTGCGCCGCACCCTCGACGAGGCGGCGACCGCGGAGCGCAGCGCCCGGGCCGGCGGGCTGATCATGCCGGTGTTCCGGGGCGAGTCCCGGCGCGAAGCGGTCCTCCAGTGCGTCATGGACGCCTCGTCCTCGATGCTGGTGTGGGACCGGATGTTCGGTGAACTCCAGCAGATATTCGGCCAGTTGGGTGCCTTCAGGGACGTCCAGGTCCGCTATCTGCACCAGGGGCCCGACGGCGCGGCCGCGGTGAGCCGCAGCCCCGACCCGGCCGCCGCGCCGCTCAGCTCCGCGGACCGGCTGAGCGACCCGACCGGACGCCGCGTCACCGTCCTGGTCAGCGACTGCGCCGGCCCGCTCTGGCAGAGCGGACGGGCCCACCGGCTGCTGCACCACCTGGCGGCACAGGCCCCCGCCGCCGTGCTCCAGCCGCTGCCGCAGCGGATGTGGAACCGGACCAGGCTGCCGGTCACCCACGGTTCGCTGTCCCGGGGCGACGGACCCGGCGGAGCCGCCGTCCTGAAGGTGGTGGAACACCCGGGCGCCGGCCCCGCCGTCCACCCGGGCGCCCTCGCGGTCCCGGTGCTGCCGCCGGTGGAACCCGCGCTGGCGGCCTGGGCGAGGCTGCTCTCCGGCAGCGGCGCGGGACACATCTCCGGCGCGGTCGGCTGGGTTCGGGCCGACCAGCCGGCCGCGGCGGCACAGCGCTCCGGCGGCGGCCTGTCCTCGCTCCAACTGGTCAGCCGCTTCCGCTCGGCGGCCTCGCCGGTCGCCGGACAACTGGCCGTCTACCTCGCGGCGGCACCGCTGCACCTGCCGGTGATGCAACTGGTGCAGCGCACGATGCTGCCCCATTCCGGCCCCTCCGAACTGGCCGAGGTGCTGCTGAGCGGTCTGCTGACCCGGAGCAGGGGCGAGGAGGGCGACGACGGGCAGTGGTTCGAGTTCGTGCCCGGCGTCCGGGAGGCGCTGCTCGGACCGCTGGGGCGGGACGAGGCGCTGCTGGTGCTGAAGCACTGCTCGGAGTACATCGAGCAGCGGTTCGGGAAGGGCGGGCCGAACTTCCCCGCCCTGGCCTTCGCCCAGCTCGGCGACGGCAGGCACGGACCGTCGCGGCACGTCCGTCCCACGGGAGCCGGGGGCGTCGTGCCCGACGAAGAGGCCGAGGAGGGCGGCGAGAACGGGGAGGGCGGCGCGAGCGGCGCGTCGCGGGTCCCCCACCCCTTCGCCGAGGTGGCGGTCCGCGTACTGGAGCGTTTCATGCCCCTGCCCGAACAGTTCGTGGCACGGACCGGACGAAGCGGCTCCCCGAGCGCCGTCCGGACCCCGAACGCCGCGGTGGAGAGCGCCCGGGACCTCCTGCGGCAGTTCGAGTCGGACCGCATGGTGCAGTACCTGATCGACGCCGTGCAGCTGCTGCGCGGCGCCGCCGGACGCGAGGGGGAACAGGGCGCCGGACCCGGGCTGTGGGCGGAGTACTCCCGCTGCGTCCTGCGCCTGTGGGAGGTCCAGGGCGACGCGGAACTGCTCCGCGAGGCCGAGTACGCCGCCGAACGGGCCGCCGAGCACCCCGGCTCCGTACGCGAACGGGCCGTGCTGGCCAAGGTGTTGCACGCCGCGGCCGACGACCGGCGGCGGCGCGGCGACCGGCGCGGCGCGGTGGAGCTGCTGCGGCGCGCCGACCGCGAGTACACGGCCGCCTGCGCGGCCCCCGGCCTGGAACCCGCCGAGGCGCTGCGGCTCACCCTGGAAC
This sequence comes from Streptomyces sp. NPDC002669, assembly GCF_042889165.1. Classification (NCBI taxonomy): domain Bacteria; kingdom Bacillati; phylum Actinomycetota; class Actinomycetes; order Kitasatosporales; family Streptomycetaceae; genus Streptomyces; species Streptomyces sp. NPDC002669. Next base: position 133,893 of record NZ_JBIAQQ010000006.1, read on the forward strand.
GGGTCCGGGCCCTGGAGGCGCAGTGGCGGCTCGACGGCGACACCGCCCTGCTCCAGGCGGCCTGCGGGATGCTGGAGGCGTTCGCCGACGTCTGGCCCGACCAGGAGAACCGGCCCGCCTCCCTCCCCCTGGCGCACGGCAGGACCCTGCTGAAACTGGCCGGCGCCACCGCCGACGCCGAACAGTCCCGGGTGTACGCCGGACAGGCGGCCCGCTCCCTGCGCACCGCGTTCGAGCAGGGCGGCCGGTACACCATGGGCACCGAGGTGCGCATCCTGCTGGACCTGGTGGACGCGCTGCTCGGCTCCGGCGAGGAACCGGACGAGGCCGCGACCCTGATCGGACAGGCCCTGGAGACCGTGCGCGACCAGCGGCTGCGCGCCTCGCTGCGGATCAGGGCCGGGCGGGTCCGCGTGGCACGGTACGAGCACACCGGCGAGCCGGACGAACTCGTGGCGGCGGCCGACCTGTTCGCCCGGGCCGCCCGGGGCGTCCCGCGTGACTCGCAGGCCCACGCCGACCTGCTCGCCGAATGGGGCGGCACCCTGCTGCGCCGGGCCCGGCTGCCCGACGGCGGGCCGCACGTCGGCGCCGCGATCCGGGTGCTGCGCGACTGCCGCACGGAGACGGCCGCGGGCAGCGCGCACCAGGCCGAGCGGCTGCTGATGCTGGGCGGGGCGCTGATGCTGCGGCACCGGGCCACCGAGGACCGGGTCGACCTGCGCGAGGCCGAGCACCTCTTCGGTCTCGCGGCCCAGGAGGCGGTCGACCCGCTGACCGAGGCGCGCTGCTGGCTGGAGCTGGGCCGCGCCCACCTCGACGCCTCCCGGGTGCTGCGGCGCCCCGCCCGGCTCGACGACGCGGCCGAGGCGTTCCGGGGCGCGGCGGAGGCGGCGGGCGTGGCGGAGTCGGACCCGGACGCACCACAACAGGCGTGCCCGGCCGTCGAGTTGCAGGCCACGGCCCACCACTGGCGGGGCGTGACGTACGAGCGGGCGGGGCGCCCCCGGGCGGCCCGCGCGGCGTACTGGGCCGCCCGCCGGGAGTGGCACAAACTGCCGGACGGCGGCGGCGCCGCGGGCGAATCGACCGCCGAACGGCTGGCGGAACTGGAACGCTGAGCGGCGGCGGAGCGGCGCGGGGCCGCCCTCGCACGGCCCGGCGCCTCCGGGCCGTGCGTTCCACAAGGCGTAGCCCCGGCCCTGCGGGGCATCCGTACAGTGGCGACCGGTTGCGAGGAAGCGCTTCGCGCCGGTGCGCGGATCACGGGCCACGCACCACGGGCCGCGGATCGGCAGGCCGGCAGATCGAGGACACGGGTCCGGCGGGGCGCGTTCGAGGGCGAGCGCGCCGGGGCGGGCACGAGCGGTGCTTACGGGGAGGCGTGATGAGCGAGACGGTACACAGGAACGTCCCGGACGGCGGCCCGGAGGCGCTGCCGGACCTGCTGGGGCTCGACCTGGAGTCGCTGCGGACACTGGACCACCCGGTGCTCGCCGAGGTGGTCGCGGATCTGCGCGGGCGGGCCGAGCAACCCCGGGAGATGCTGTGGGGGTTCACCAACGCGTTCTGACCCCCCCACTCCTCCCGGCCCCGGCGCCCCTTCGCCGGTCCCCGCACCCCGGCACCGGAGGAAAGGTGCCGGGGACACACGATTTCGGTCCGGGGGCCGGTTGAACAGGACATCGTGACGCGGGACGGGTTTGCCCGCCCGGCGGGCCAGGGATACTCGCCTCGGGACGGCAACGGGGGCCGTACCGGCGAACATGAACGGCGCGGGGGTGCGGGAGTGTCTCGACAGGCGACGCCGAAACCGCCCCCGTGCGCCGAAAACAACCAAATCCGGCCTTCCTTCGGGCAGTTCATCGTCAAGATGCACGGCCGCTGCAACCTCGCCTGCCGTTACTGCTACCTCTACGAGGGCCCCGACCACACCTGGCGCGACCGCCCGGCCGCCGCCGCGCCCGCCGTCCTGGACCGCACCGCGCACCGCATCGCCGAACACGCGGCGGCCCACGGACTGCGCGACGTCGCGCTCGTCCTGCACGGCGGCGAACCCCTCCTCGCGGGCGCCGACCGGCTGGCCGCCTTCGCCGACCGGGTACGCGGCCTGGCACCCGACGGCTGCACCGTCCACACCACCCTCCAGACCAACGCCACCCTCCTCACCGGGGCCCGCATCGCCACGCTCGCCCGGCACGGCATACGCATCGGCATCAGCCTCGACGGCGGCCTGGCCGCCCACAACGCCCGGCGCACCGACCACGCCGGACGCCCCTCCTGGCCCGCCGCGTCACGCGGCGCCCGGCTCCTCGCCGACCGGCACCCCGACGCCTACGCGGGCATCCTCACCGTCGTCAATCCCCGCAGCGACCCGATCGAGACGTACGAGTCGCTGCTCGGCCTGCGGCCCCCGGCGATCGATCTGCTGCTGCCGCACGGCAACTGGACCAACCCGCCGCCCGGCCTCCCGCCCGCGGACGAACCGCACCCCGGCCCCGGCCTCCCGCCCGCGGCTCCCGGCCGCCCGACCCCGTACGGCGACTGGCTCGTCACCGTCTTCGACCGCTGGTGGCACACCGGCCGCAGGGAGACCCGGGTCCGGCTCTTCGAGGAGTGCGTCGCCCTGCTGCTGGGCCTGCCCGGCGCCACCGAGTCCCTCGGCCTCGACCCCGTCGACGCGATCGTGGTCGAGACGGACGGGACGATCGAGCAGGTCGACTCCCTCAAGTCCGCCTACGACACGGCCGCGGCCACCGGGCTCGACGTCTTCCACCACACCTTCGACGACGCCCTGCGCCACCCCGGCGTCGCGGCCCGCCGGGCCGGCGCCGACGCGCTCGCCGCCGCCTGCCGCGCCTGCCCGCTGCTGACCGTCTGCGGAGGCGGCCACTACGCCCACCGCTACCGCGCAGAGAACGGCTTCGCCAACCCGTCCGTCTACTGCGCCGACCTCGAACGGCTGGTGCGTCACGTCGCCGCCCGGCTGTCCGACGCAACCGCAGGAGAACGCCGATGATCCCCCCACTCACGGACCACATGCTGCGCCAACTCGGCCGCACCGAGGGCGACCCCCACACCCTCGAAGTCCTCGTGCGCGACCAGGACACCCGTCGGCTCGTCCTGCTGCGGGCCCTGCTCGACGCGGCCGGCGCGGCCCCCGCCACCGTCTGCCCGCCCCGGGCACTCGACCGCCTCCACGCGGACTGGGCCCTGCTGGAGACGGCCGAACGCGCCGACCGGGCCGCGGTGCGCGCCGTCCTGCTGCACCCGCTCACCGGCCCCTGGGTCCACCGCTGCCTGCGCGGCCTCTCCGCCCCCGCCCCCCGCACCGGCCCGGGTACGCCCGCCCCCGCCCGTACCGGCACCGTCCCCGACCCCGAACTCCGCGCCGATCTGGACCACTTGAGCGCACTGGCGGCAGCTGCCGCGATCCGTTCCGGAACCCCGTTCACGACCCGGCTCACCGCCCACGGCGGATTCCTGGCGCTGCCCACCCTGGGCGCCCTGCGCACGGCGTCCCCGAGCCCCGTGGCCGTCGACATCGCCTTCCGCGCCGGTGAACTGACGATGCGTGAGGACGGCGCGACCGCACCGCCCCTCGTCGCCCACCCGCAGCCGGACGGCACCACCGGCTCGGCCGACCCGCGCTGGCTGCCGGTGCTCGCCCTGCCCGCCGTGGCGCACGGCATCGGCCCCGTGCCCCTGGACGACGTCGACCCCTACCGCACCGACGGCCGCGGACTCCAGCGCCACGGGCTGAGCGCCGCCACCCACATCGACGACCACGAACGCAAGTCCTGGGCCGAGTCCTGGGCCGGAGTGGCGCCCCTGCTCGCCATCGGCGGCGAACACCGCCTCGCCGAAGCGGCGCTCCTGCTGCGCTGTCTGGTCCCGCTCGGCCCGCCGCCCGGCTCCGGACCCGTCGGCGAGAGCGCGGCACACTGCAGCGGCACCCGGCGGGAGGCGTTCGGCGCCGTCCTCAGCAGCAAACCCGCCACCCCCGCCTACTTCGCCTCCACCCTCGTCCACGAACTCCAGCACACCAAACTGGCCGCGCTCTGCGCCCTCGTACCGCTGCACCACGAGGACGCCGAGCCGCGCCACTTCGCCCCCTGGCGCTCCGACCCCCGGCCCTTCGACGGCCTCCTGCAGGGCGCCTACTCGCACATCGCGCTCGCCGACTACTGGCAGCGGTTCGCACGCGGCGCCCGGCGCGTCACCCACCGGGACCTGGCCTGGGCCGAGCACGCCCGCTGCCGCGAACAGGTCGGAGCCGTACTGCCCGTCCTGGCCGGCTCGGCGGCACTCACCCGCGAGGGCCGGGTCCTGGTCAACGAGATGATCGCGCTCTACCACCGTCTGGACGATTGTCCGCCCCCTGCGGGGCACCTCGCGCGCGCGGAGGCGTACGTGGCCACCGCCAAGGTGATATGGCAGCAGAGGAACGGCCCGCGAAGGCCGTGAGGGACCCCGGGATCGTCCGCCGGAGCGACCGCGCTCCGGTGTATGTTGACAAGGCTCGGATCGAGGCAGGGAGACGGTTGAATGCCCGCAACGCGTAAGCAAGTTGGAGCAACCGGGGCGCAAACCGTCACCATCAGTTTCGCCGGTTTCAACCGTGCCTGGGCGGCGTGGATCGGGGACCGGCTGGAGCGACGCGGGGTGACGGTCGTCCAGCAGCGCTGGGACCCGCCGGTGGAGGTGCCGCTGGAGGAGTCGCTGCGCGATCTGACGCTCTCCCGCGGCCGGGTCCTGGTGGTCCTCAGCGACTGGTACTTCCAGCTCGGCCCGCGCGGCCACGAGGAGTGGAACAAGGCCCTGCGCGAGGTCGTCGCCCCCGACCCCGACCGGTTCGCCGCCGTCTGCGTCACCACCTCCGCCCTGCCCGGTGCCACCTCGGCCCTCGGCGCGGCCGACCTGACCAACGTCGGTGCCGAGGAGGCCGAGCGCCGGCTCCTGGTCCGGCTGGGCCTGCCCACCGGCCCGCTGCCCGAGGCGGCCGAGGCCCGGCCGGGACCCCGGTACCCGGCCGACACCCCCGAGGTGTGGGGCGGGGTCCCGCGCCGCAACACCCGGTTCACCGGCCGCGACGAGCTGCTCGCCCGGACGTACGAGGCCCTCCAGGACGCGGGCTCCGGCGCCGGGGTCGTGGCCCTGCACGGCATGTCCGGTGTCGGCAAGACGCAGCTGGCCGCGGAGTACGTCTACCGGTTCGGCTCCGAGTACGACGTCGTGTGGTGGGTGCCCGCCGACCGCCGCGCCCTCTACCGCCAGAAGCTGGCCGAACTCGCCCCCGAACTGGGCCTGTCCACCGGCGTCGAGTACGGGGAGCGGCTGCGGGCGGTGCGCGACGCGCTGCGCCGCGGCGAACCGCACTCCCACTGGCTCCTGGTCCTGGACGGCGCGGACGAGCCCGAGCACATCTGGGACCTGGTGCCGACCGGCCCCGGACACGTGCTGATCACCTCCCGCAACCCGGAGTGGAGCGAGCACAACAGCAACCTCGTCGAGGTCCCGGTCTACGACCGCGACGAGTCGGTCGCCTTCATCCGCCGCCGCGCACCGCGGCTGACCCCGCACGAGGCCGACCAGCTCGCCGAGGCCCTCGAAGACCTCCCGCTGCTCCTCGACCAGACGGCGGGCTGGCTCAACGACTCCGACATGTCCGTCGAGGAGTACATCGAACTCCTCGAGGGCGGCATCGACCAGGACGTCGTCAAGGTCTCCGCCGACTTCCCGCTCGCCTTCCAGACCGCCTGGTCGATACTGCTGAACAAGCTCAAGGAGACCGTCCCGGAATCGGTCGACCTGCTGCGGCTGTGCAGCTTCTTCGCCCCCGGCTCCATCCCCGTGCGGCTGCTGCGGGAGATGCCCCCCGGCGATCTGCCGGAACAGCTCTCCGGCCTGATGAACGACCCGCTGCTGTGGAACAAGGCGATCGGCCAGCTCCGCCAGTACTCCGTGGTCCGCCTGGAGTCCCACGAGATGGCCGGCGAGGAGCCGTCGTCCGGCGAATCGCTCTACATGCACCGCATGGTCCACCAGATCGTCGGCAAGGACATGCCGGAACGGGACCGCGACGAGTTCATCGGCGTGGTCCGCAGGGCCCTCGCCGCCGCGGACCCCGGCCGCCCCCACGACACCCGGCTGTGGCCCGCCTACGCCGAGATCAGCCCGCACCTGAAGTGGGCCGACGTCCTGATGAGCACCGACCCGGCCGTGCACGGCCTGGTGCTCAACTGCCTGCGCTACATGTACCTCTCCGGCGAGTACCGGGCCGGCATCAAGCTGGGCGAACGCGCGATGAGGGCCTGGCGGGAACTCCTCGGCGAGAACCACCCCCGGGTCTGGGACCTCAGCCACCACTACGCGAACCTGCTGCGGGCCGTCGGCGACTACGCCGGAACGGAAGCCATCGAGCGCGCCGCCGTCGACCACCTGCGCGAGGAACGCGGCGTACAGGACCTGGAACACCTGCGCGCCGCCGGCGGCCTCGCCGCCGACCTGCGGGGCCTGGGCCGGTACGACGAGGCGTTCGAGATGTCAGCCTGGATCCTGGCGTCCTACCGCGAACTGCTGGGCGACCAGGACGCGCGCACGCTCAGCGCGCAGAACAACCTGGGCACGTCACTGCGCCTGCTGGGCCGGTACGAGGAAGCGCTCGAACTCAACCGGCGCACCCTGGACGCCCGCCGCCAGCTGCTGCGGCCGCGCCACAGCTGGACGCTCTACTCCGAGATCAACTACGCCACCGACCTGCGATTGCTCGGCCGGTACGGCGACGCCCTGTCGCTCCAGAACCAGAGCGTCCGGGTGCACCGCCTGGTCATGGGCCAGGACAACCCGCAGACCCTGCGCGCCGAGCACAACCTCGCGCTGTGCCAGTACCGTTCGGGGGAGCGGTCCAAGGCCGCGGCCCTGTTCACCCGGGTCCTCGAACGGTGCGAGCGGGTACTCGGCGAGAACGACCCGCTGACGATGATGTTCGCGGCCAGCCAGAGCTTCTTCGCCCGGGAGCACGCCGACATCGACCAGGCCAGGGCCATAAGCGAGAAGGTGGTCGGCGGCTACACGGACATGCTCGGCGAGGAACACCCCTACGTGGCGGGAACCCGCGCCAACCATGCCCTGATCCTGCGCAACGTGGGCGAACGCGACCAGGCCCACGCCCTCCTGGAACAGGCACTCGCCGACATGACCCGGGCCGTGGGCGAGCACCACCCCTGGACCCTGGGCTGCGCGATCAACGCCTCCGCGCTGCGCAACCTGGTGGGCGACCCGGAATCCGCGGCCGCGCTGACGGACGCCGTCGCCACGAGGGCCGTCGAGGTCCTCGGCCGGCTCCACCCGCTGACCCTCTCCGCCCGGATCGCGCACGCCGCGGACCTGCGCGGCCTCCGCGAGCGGCAGCGCGCGGACAAGATCGAGACGGAGGCGCTGGAGGACCTCCGGGCGACCCTGGGCGACCAGCACGTCCACACCGTCTCGGCCCGCTCCCGCAACCGGCCGTACTGGGACTTCGAACCGCAGATGATCTGACCCGTTCCGGGAAAGCGGCTCAATAATTGAATGCCCGTCAGTATCCTTGCTCGTCACGGTGGTTGAGATGAATCGGGGGAGCGAATGGCGGTCGTCGTCGGATCCGCGGCACCGGGGGAGGACGGCCCGATCCCGGTCGTCGTGGACGCCGATGCCTTCGCGGCGGAACCGGAACAGGCCGGGGCGGACGAGTCCTTCTACAGCCCGGAGGAGACCCGGGGCGGTGCGGACGCCGCCCGGCGCGCCCTGAGCGGCGCCGGTGATCTGTACGGCGACGGGCTCGACCTCGCGCGACGCTGCGCCGCCCAGGCGATGCGCAGACTCGGCGACCTGGGCGAGGGGATGCGCCCCGACGAGATCGAACTCCAGGTCGGGATCACCTTCGAGGCCGGTATGGCGGCCGTGGTGAAGGCCGGCGCCGAGGCCCAGATCCAGGTCACCTTCCGCTGGCAGCCCGGCAACGAGGGGCGGGCCACCGCCGTGGCGACCCCCTCATGAGCGGGGCGCCGCCCCCGCCCGCCGGCCCGGCGGACCGGATGCCGATCCTCCCGTACAGCCGGATCGTCGGGCAGGACGAACTCAAACTGGCCCTGGAACTCAACTTCGTCTCCCCGAGGATCGGCGGCGTGCTGATCGCCGGGCAGCGGGGCACCGCCAAGTCCACCGTCGTCCGCGCCTTCGCCCTCATGTCCGGCGGCGAACTGCCCGTCACCCTCCCGATCAACGCGACCGACGACCGGGTCGTCGGCGGCTGGGAGCTGGACGCGCTGATGCGGGGCGTGGCGAAGCCGCAGCCCGGGCTGCTGGAGGAGGCCGACGGGAAAGGGCTGCTGTACATCGACGAGGTCAACCTGCTGGACGACCACCTCGTCAACATCATCCTGGACGTCGTGTCCACCGGTGTGCTGTCCATCCAGCGGGAGGGCATCGACCTGTCCAGGCAGCTGTCGTTCGGACTCGTCGGCACCATGAACCCCGAGGAGGGCAGCCTGCGCCCCCAACTGCTCGACCGGTTCGGGCTGATGGTGGCGGCGTCCGAACTGGACCTCGACGAACGCCGGCGGATGATCACGACCGTGCTCGCCTTCGAGGAGGAACTGGAGAACGAGGACTCCGCCTGGCTGCGCACCGCGCAGGAGGAGAACGACGCCCTGCGCGCCGCGCTCCTGACGGCGCGGGACCGGCTCGGGGACGTCCGGATCGACGAGGACATGAGCGGGCTCTGCGCCGAAGCGGCGCAACGGGTGGGCGCGGTCGGGCAGCGCGGCGACCTCCTCGTGGCGAAGACCGCCCGCGCACTGGCCGCACGGGACGGGGACCCACGGGTCGGGCCGGACCACGTCCGCCGGGTGCTGCCGCTCGCCCTGCGCCACCGCAGACCGGACTCCGCCCACGGCGCCGCCCTCGTCTGGGGGCCGGACGAGGACGACCGCGTCGCCGACCTCTTCGGCTGAGCCGCCGATGCCCGCCCCCGTGCCCCGGCCCTCGCCCGTCGCGGACCCCGAAGGACCGCCCCGGCGGCTGCTCACCGCACTGGCCTGCGCCGCCGTCGAACCGGGACTGTCCGGGGTGCTGCTGTTCGACCTCCCCGACCGGCACCTCGCGGCCGTCGCCGCCGCGTTCGACCGGCTGCTCGCCGGACCCGCCGGCCCGCCCGTGCCCCGCACCACCCTCACCGCGGCCACCACGGACGAGGACCTGTGGTTACGGCCCCGGGTGCGCCGCGGCCCGCACGGCATCGACTTCGCCCTGGACCCCGGACCGCTCACCGAACCGGTGCCCGGCCCCTCCCTCGTCGTCGTCCCCGACCTCGCCAGGCTCAGCGTGCCGGGGAAACGGGCCGCCGTGCAGCTCCTCGGCGCCGACGTCGCCACCGTCGAACACGCCGGACTGAGCCGCCACTGGCGGCCGGAGGCCCGCTGGCTGGCCGCCTGCCGCACCGAGGACGTCGAACGCGTCCCCCCGCACCTCCTGGACCGCTTCCCGCTCCGCCTCACCCTCCCGGAACTGCGCACCCGGCCGGGCGGCACCCCGCTCGGCCCCCTCCCCGCCGCCTGGGACACGGCCCTGGACCGGGCCCGCGCCCACGGTCCCAGGCCACCCCTCCACCCCGACGCCGACTTCGCCTCCCGGGTTCTGGAACTCCTCGACGACCAGGACGGCACCGGGCAGCGCAGACCCCTCGCCCTGGCCCGGACCGCCCGCGCCCTGGCCCGGCTCGACGGCGCCGGACGGCTCACGGCCGGGCACGCCGAGGCGGCCGCCCGCCTCCTCCGGCTGCGCGGCGCCCGGCGCCCCTGCGCCGAACCCCCACCCGGACCCGACGCCGCGGACACCGCCCGGAGTGCTCCCCGCATCCTCCCCGAACCCCGGCCCGGCACCGACCGGCCCCCCGCACCCGGCACCCCCGTCCTGGAGCCCGGGCCCGCCGAACACATCGGTTCGGCCCGCGCGGCCGGTCCCTGGCCGGCCGCCGACACCCCGTACCCGGAGGACGCCCCGGGACCGCCGCCGGAGGACACCGCCCTGCGCACCCCGGCCCGGCGCGCCACCGGCCCCCGGGCCGCACGCGGCCCCGTCGTCGGCGTGCGCCCCGCCCGGGACCTGTGGGACCTCGCCCCCGTGCGCACGGCCATGGAGGCGGCCAAGTACCGGGCGGTGCGGGAGAGCGGCGACCGCCTGGTGGTCCTGCCGCGCGACCTGCGCGGATACGTCCGGGCACCGGAACCCGTCCGGATGCTCACCCTCGTCCTGGACCACACCTGCCGCGAGGACTGGGACTGGCACCCGGCGCTCGAACCGTTCCTGCACTGGGCCTACGTCACCCGCGCCCCGGTGCACGTGGTCGAGATCGGCGGACGCGGGGCACCGAACGAGGTACGGGCCGAGTCCTTCACCACGCCGTCCACCCGCTCCCCGCGCATCGCCGCCGCCCTCGACCGGCCGCCCGGCCGGTCCACCCCGCTCGCCCATGGACTGGAACTGGCCGAACAGACCCTGCGCCGGGCCTTCCGGCACCACCGCGCCGGCCTGGTGGAGGCCCTGCTGGTCGTGGTGACCGACGGGCGCGGCAACGTCCCGCTCGCCGCGAGCCACCTCGGCCGGGCCGGGCGCGGCGCCGTGGGCCGCACCGGCATCGACGACGCGCTCGCCGCGGCCGGCCGGATCAGCGGCATGGACCGGACCCGGCTGCACGTCCTGGTCGTCGACCCGGGCCGGCAGCCCTACCCGGAACTCCCGCACCTGCTGGCCGAGGCCCTCGACGGCAGGGTGGTCACGGGCAGGCCGGAACCCGAGGCGGCCGACCATGGGCGGTGAATCCGCGGGCCTGCGCCGCCTGTTGGAGAACTCCGTGGCCACCGGCCGACGCCTGGCCAGGACCCCCGTGCCCGCCGGGGTGCGCACCGGACTGCGCGAACGGCTCGGACTCACGGAGGCCGACGCCGACAGCCGGCCCCCACCGCACACCGCCCGGATCACGGTCGTCCCGCACCACGAAAGCCACGGCGGCGTCCCGGCGTTCGGGGTCAGCGCCTGGTGCGAAGGCATCCCCCGGCTCCCGTACACCACCGGCCCCACCCAGCTGCGCCCCGCCGGCATCGGCCTGGGCAACGCGCTGGGCGGCGGCCCCGCCCCCTCCCAACTGCTCCGCGACATCCGGCACTGGTCCCACAACCAGCGACGGCTCGCCGCCTGGATCAACCGCGCCCGCACGGTGCACGGCGACGACCTGAGGATCACCGTCCACGACGACACCGGCTACGAGATCCCCTGGGAGGCGTTCTGGCTGCCGGCCGACCCCGCGAACGGGCTGGGCGAAGGACTCCTCGGCGCCCTGGTCCCGGTCACCCGGTGGCTCACCATCCGCAGCGCCGACCTGGTGCTGCCCGAGGCGTCCGTGGCGGCCGCGGGCGACGTGCTCGGCTACTACTTCCACGACGCGCGCCCGGCCCGCCCGCACCGCGACGCAGTACGCCGCATCCATGACATGCGGGCCGACATGACGGTCTTCCAGGGCTACGCGCACCGTCCGCACGTGACGATCGACGACTTCCTCGACGAACTCGACGCATGTCCGACCGACCCCGTCGGCCTCGTCTACATGGCGGCCCACGGCACCTACGACGACCGGGTCGACGCACTCACCCTCGCCGAGGTGACCTGGGCCGAGTACGACGACCGCCCGATGACGGTGCTCGACAAGGACCACTCGATGGTCTGCCTCAACGCCTGCCACTCGGCCAGGTTCGTCCGCAACACCGGACTGGGGGAGACGGACCTGCGAGGTTTCACCGAACTCTTCCTCCGCAAGGGCGCCGGGGGCTGCGTCGTCGCGGCCGGACAGGTCGGCGACAGCGAGGCGCGCGAACTCATCCGGCAACTCGTCGACACCCTGGCGGCCGAACCCTGGCGGCCGGTCGCCGACTCGCTGCGCCTGTTCCGGGCCCGCGCGCTGGACGAGTTCGGCCCCTTGACGAACCTGCCGCGCGCCCGGCACGAAGGACGGCTGAACGTGGACGGACAGCGGCCCGTCCTGCGTCTGCTGTACAGCCTCATGTTCCAGTACTACGGGCATCCGCTCAGCACGCTCAGCCTGAGCGGACCACGCCCCGGCGGGACGACGCACGGGGAGGGGGACGCACGGTGAACGGCGACGACCCGGCCCTGCTCGTCGAACCCGTCGTCAGCCGGCCCCGCCAGGCCGAGGCCGGCTGCGCCTACCTCGTCACCGTCGACCTGCGCGGCCCGCTCGGGTCGCGGGGCGAGGAGGACCCGGGGGCCTGGCCGTACCAGGACGAGGAACTGACCTTCACCGTCGTGCTGGACGGGGGCCGGCACTTCGTCTGCGAGGTGCTCGACGACCCCTCCCTCGTCCTGCACCGCTACGGGGGCACGTACGGCCCGGTCCGGTTCGTCGTCACAGCGCGCCCGGTCCTCGGGCCCGCCGAGCTGTGGCTGACCCTCACCAACCAGTGGGGGACGCCGGTCCGCAAGGCCGCCCTGCCCTGCCGGATCGTCCAGCCGGCGGAGGCCGGTTCGCGGCGGACGGCCCCGGTCGTCGGGTACGTGCCCGAGCCGCACGAGCCGGTGGCCGGGACCGGCCCCGAGGAACCCGCGCCCCTCGAAGCGCTCCCGGACCCGTACCCCGCGGCGCGCCCGGGGGACCACGTCACGATCAGTTTCGCCGGTTTCAACCGTGCCTGGGCGGCGTGGATCGGGGACCGGCTGGAGCGACGCGGGGTGACGGTCGTCCAGCAGCGCTGGGACCCGTCGGCGCAGGTGCCGCTGGAGGAGTCGCTGCGCGATCTGACGCTCTCCCGCGGCCGGGTCCTGGTGGTCCTCAGCGACTGGTACTTCCAGCTCGGCCCGCGCGGCCACGAGGAGTGGAACAAGGCCCTGCGCGAGGTCGTCGCCCCCGACCCCGACCGCTTCGCCGCCGTTCGCGTCACCACCTCCGCCCTGCCCGTCGCCGCTGCGGCTCTCGGGGCGGCCGACCTGACCAACGTCGGTGCCGAGGAGGCCGAGCGTCGGCTCCTGGTCCGGCTGGGCCTGCCCACCGGCCCGCTGCCCGAGCCCGTCGGGGCAGGACGGGGGCCCCGGTACCCGGCCGAAGCCCCCGAGGTGTGGGGCGGGGTCCCGCGCCGCAACACCCGGTTCACCGGCCGCGACGAGCTGCTCGCCACGACGTACGAGGCCCTGCACGGGGCTCGCCCCGCCGCCGGGGTCGTGACCCTGCACGGCATGCCGGGCGTGGGCAAGACGCAGCTGGCCGCGGAGTACGTCCACCGGTTCGGCTCCGAGTACGACGTCGTGTGGTGGGTGCCGGCCGAACGCCGCTCCCTCTACCGGCAGAAGCTGGCCGAACTCGCCCCCGAACTGGGGCTGTCCACGGGGGCCGAGTACGGGGAGCGGCTGCGGGCGGTGCGCGACGCGCTGCGCCGCGGCGAACCGCACTCCCACTGGCTCCTGGTCCTGGACGGCGCGGACGAGCCCGAGCACATCTGGGACCTGGTGCCGACCGGTCCGGGACATGTGCTGATCACCTCCCGGAATCCGGGCTGGGGCGAACACAACAGCAGTCTCGTCGAGGTCCCGGTATACCGGCGTGACGAGTCGGTCGCCTTCATCCGCCGCCGCGCACCGCGGCTGACCCCGCACGACTCCGGCCGGCTCGCCGAGGCGCTGGAGGACCTGCCGCTGCTCCTCGACCAGACGGCGGGCTGGCTCAGCGAATCCGACATGTCCGTCGAGGAGTACATCGAACTGCTGCTGGGGGGAGGCATCGACCAGGACGTCGTCAAGGTCTCCGCCGACTTCCCGCTCGCCTTCCGGACCGCCTGGTCGATCCTGTTGAACAAGCTCAGGGAGACCGTCCCGGAATCCGTCGGTCTGCTGCGGCTGTGCAGCTTCTTCGCCCCCGGCTCCATCCCCCTGCACCTGCTGCACAAGGTGGTCCGGGGCCCCGTCGACGGCCTGGAGGCGCTCGCGGACCCCGAGGTGTTCGACCGCGCGGTCCAGCAGTTGCTGCGCTACTCGGTCGTCAGGCTGGAGACGGCGGCCCTCCCGGCCGGGGGAACGGCGGACCCGTCCGGTGCCCTCCACATCCACCGCATGGTCCACCGCATGGTGCGGGACGAACTGACGGCGGCCGACCACGCGACCTGCGCCGCGGCGGCCCGCGGCGCGCTGGCCGCCGTCGACCGGGGCCTGCCCTCCGACGTCCGGGCATGGCCCGAGTACGCCATGCTCACCCCGCACCTGAAGTGGGCGGAGGTGCTGGAGAGCACCGAACCCGCGGTGCAGGACCTCGTCCTCGACTGCCTGCGCCACATGTACCTCTCCGGGGAGTACGGCAGCGGCGTCCGGCTCGCCGGACCGGCCATGACCTCCTGGCGCACCCTGCTCGGCCCGGCCCACCCCCGGATCTGGGACCTCGGCCACCACTACGCCAATCTGCTCCGCGCCCTGGGCGATTACCGCACGAGCGAACGCGTCGAGCGCGAGGCGGCCGACCACCTCGGGGCCGAACGCGGCGAGCACGACCTGGCACACCTGCGGGCCGCCGGCGGCCTCGCCGCCGACCTGCGGGGCCTGGGCCGGTACGACGAGGCGCTGCGGCTCTCCACCTCGATCCGGGACCGCTACCTCGACGTCCTCGGCCGGCAGGACCACCGCACCCTGAACGCGGACAACAACCTCGCGGTGTCACTGCGGCTGCTGGGCCGCTACGGCGAGGCGCTGGAACAGGACTGGCACACCCTGGACCTGCGGCGGTCCGTGCTGGGCGGACAGGCCCCCGCCACCTTGTACTCGGAACTCAACTGCGCCATCGACCTGCGGCTGCTGGGACATCACCGCGAGGCCGAGGAGATCCTGGAACAGACGGTCCGCGGGCACCTGGAGGCGATCGGAGCCAACAACCCGCAGACCCTGCGCGCCCGGCACAACCTCGCGCTGTGCCGGTACTCCGCGGGAGAGGGGAGCACTGCCCGGTCCGACCTCGCCCGGGTGCGGCGGGACTGTCTGCGGCTCCTCGGCGAGCACCACCCGCTCACCCTGCTGATCACGGCGAGCACGGCCTGCGCGGAGCGGCGGGCGGGGGACCCGGACCGGGCGCTGCTGCTGCACGAACAGGTGGTGGCGGGATACCGGTCGATGCTGGGCCACGAACACCCGTACACCATCGGGACGGAGGGGAACCTCGGGCTGATGCGCTGGACGCTGGGGGAGTGGGACACCGCCGGTTACGAGATCGAGCGGGCCCGCTCCCTGATGTCCCGCGCGGTGGACCCCGGGCATCCCTGGGCGCTCGGCTGCACGTTCAACGCGGTGGTCGTCCGGGTGCGGAACGGGCGGACCGACGAGGCGCACGGGCTGGTCCGGGCGAACGGCCCGCGGGCGACGGCCCTGTTGGGGCCGGACCACCCGCTCACCGCGGCCTACCGACGGGCGGAGGAGGAACCGGCGCGCGCCGGGCGCCTGGAGTTCTGGGACTTCGAGCCCATGATCGTCTGAACGGACCTGTTGCCGCAGTGCCGTTGGGGACGGATCAGTCCCCGCAGCGCCGCATGCCGAGGGGCCCGCCCCCGCGATCGTCTCGCGGGAACGGGCCCCTTCCGTACGGCAGCGGGTCAGGCCTCGAAGACCTCGGCGACCAGCTGGGCCTGCTCGGCCTGGTGGCGCTTGGCCGAGCCGACCGCCGGGGACGAGCTGTGCGGGCGCGAGATGCGGCGCAGGCGCTCACCGTGCGGGACGTCGGCACCGACGGCCAGGTCCAGGTGGTCGATCAGGTTCAGGGCGATGAACGGCCAGGCGCCCTGGTTGGCCGGCTCCTCCTGGGTCCAGAGGTACTTCTCGGCGTTCGGGTACTTGGCGATCTCGGCCTGGATCTCGGCACCCGGCAGCGGGTACAGGCGCTCCAGACGGATGATCGCGGTGTCCGTGACGCCGCGCTTGGCGCGCTCGGCCTCCAGGTCGTAGTAGACCTTGCCGGCGCAGAAGACGACCTTGCGGACGTCGGCCGGATTCACCGAGTCGTCGCCGATCACCGGGCGGAAGCCGCCGCTGGTGAACTCCTCCACCTTCGACGCGGCCGCCTTGAGGCGGAGCATCGACTTCGGGGTGAAGACGATCAGCGGCTTGTGGTGCGGGTTGTGCACCTGCCACCGCAGGAGGTGGAAGTAGTTCGACGGCAGGGTCGGCATGGCGACCGTCATGTTGTTCTGCGCGCACAGCGTGAGGAAGCGCTCCGGGCGGGCGGACGAGTGGTCCGGGCCCTGGCCCTCGTAGCCGTGCGGCAGCAGCAGCGTGACGCCGGAGGTCTGGCCCCACTTCTGCTCGGCCGAGGAGATGAACTCGTCGACGACGGTCTGCGCGCCGTTGACGAAGTCACCGAACTGGGCCTCCCAGATGACCAGCGACTCGGGGCGGGCCAGCGAGTAGCCGTACTCGAAGCCCATCGCCGCGTACTCGCTGAGCAGCGAGTCGTAGACGTTGTAACGGGCCTGGTCGTCGGAGAGGTAGAGCAGCGGGGTGTAGTCCTCGCCGGTCACCTGGTCGACGAGGACCGCGTGGCGCTGGCCGAAGGTGCCGCGGCGGCTGTCCTGGCCGGCGAGCCGGACCGGGGTGCCCTCCATCAGCAGCGAACCGATGGCCAGGGTCTCGCCCATGCCCCAGTCGATCGTGCCGTTCTCCACCGAGGCCGCGCGGCGCTGCATCTGCGGCATCAGACGGGGGTGGACGGTGATCCGGTCGGGGATGTTGACCTGGGACTCCGCGATGACCTTCACGACCTCCTGGGAGACCGCGGTGGTCACGGCGACCGGGAACTCCGGCTGGACCTCGGGGGAGTGCGCCGGGGCCGGCAGCGAGGTGGCCTCGCGGACCTCCGCGAAGACCTTCTCCAGCTGGCCCTGGAAGTCCTGGAGCGCCTGCTCGGCCTCTTCCAGCGTGATGTCGCCGCGACCGATGAGGGACTCGGTGTAGAGCTTGCGCACCGAGCGCTTCTTGTCGATCAGGGTGTACATCTGCGGGTTGGTGAACTCCGGGTTGTCGCCCTCGTTGTGACCGCGGCGGCGGTAGCAGATGAGGTCGATCACGACGTCCTTGTTGAACGCCTGCCGGAACTCGAAGGCCAGCCGGGCCACGCGGACGACGGCCTCGGGGTCGTCGCCGTTGACGTGGATGATCGGGGCCTCGATCATGCGCGCCACGTCGGTGGCGTACATCGAGGAGCGCGAGGACTCCGGGGCGGCGGTGAAACCGACCTGGTTGTTGATCACCACGTGCACGGTGCCGCCGGTGCGGTAGCCGCGCAGCTGCGACATGTTGAGCGTCTCGGCGACGACGCCCTGGCCCGCGAAGGCCGCGTCGCCGTGGAGCGCGACGGGCAGGACGGTGAAGTCCGTGCCGCCCTTGTTGATGATGTCCTGCTTGGCGCGGGCGATGCCCTCCAGGACCGGGTCGACCGCCTCCAGGTGCGAGGGGTTGGCGGCCAGCGAGACCTTGATCTGCTCGCCGTCCAGACCGGTGAAGGTGCCCTCGGCGCCCAGGTGGTACTTCACGTCGCCGGAGCCGTGCATCGACCGGGGGTCGAGGTTGCCCTCGAACTCGCGGAAGATCTGGGCGTACGACTTGCCGACGATGTTCGCCAGCACGTTCAGCCGGCCGCGGTGGGCCATGCCGATGACGACCTCGTCGAGGCGGGCCTCGGCGGCGGAGTCGATGACCGCGTCGAGCAGCGGGATGACGGACTCGCCGCCCTCCAGCGAGAACCGCTTCTGGCCGACGTACTTGGTCTGCAGGAAGGTCTCGAACGCCTCGGCCGCGTTCAGCCGGCGCAGGATGCGCAGCTGCTCCTCGCGCTCGGGCTGCTGGGTGCGGGTGCGCTCCACCCGGTCCTGGATCCACTTGCGCTGCTTCGGGTCCTGGATGTGCATGAACTCGATGCCGGTGGTGCGGCAGTACGACTCGCGCAGCACGCCGAGGATGTCGCGGAGCTTCATCATCGACTTGCCGGCGAAACCGCCGACCGCGAAGTCGCGCTCCAGGTCCCACAGGGTGAGGCCGTGCTCGGTGATGTCCAGGTCGGGGTGCTTGCGCTGGCGGTACTCCAGCGGGTCGGTGTCGGCCATGACGTGGCCGCGGACCCGGTAGGAGTGGATCAGCTCGAAGACCCGCGCGGCCTTGGTCACGTCGTTGTCGTGCGAGGCGTCGATGTCCGTCAGCCAGCGGACCGGCTCGTACGGAATGCGCAGCGACTTGAAGATCTCGTCGTAGAACTCGTTCTCGCCGAGCAGGAGCTGGGAGACGATGCGCAGGAACTCGCCGGAGGCGGCGCCCTGGATGACCCGGTGGTCGTACGTCGAGGTCAGCGTCATGACCTTGGAGATGCCCAGCTTGTTCAGGGTGTCCTGCGACGTGCCCTGGAACTCGGCCGGGTAGTCCATCGAGCCGACGCCCATGATGACCGACTGACCGGGCATCAGACGGGGGACCGAGTGGACCGTGCCGAGACCGCCCGGGTTCGTCAGGGAGACAGTGACGCCGGAGAAGTCGTCCATCGTCAGCTTGCCGTTGCGGGCGCGGCGGACGATGTCCTCGTATGCCTGCCAGAACTCGAAGAAGTTGAGCGTCTCGGCCTTCTTGATGCCGGCGACGACGAGCTGGCGGTCGCCGTTCGGCTTCACCAGGTCGATGGCCAGACCGAAGTTCACGTGTTCGGGCTTGACCAGGGTCGGCTTGCCGTCCTTCATCGCGAAGGAGTGGTTCATCGCCGGCATGGCCTTGATGGCCTGCACCATCGCGTACCCGATGAGGTGCGTGAAGGAGATCTTCCCGCCCCGGGCGCGCTTGAGGTGGTTGTTGATGACGATGCGGTTGTCGAAGAGCAGCTTCACCGGGACGGCGCGGACGGACGTGGCCGTCGGCAGCTCCAGCGAGGCGTTCATGTTCTTCGCGACGGCGGCCGAGGGGCCGCGCAGCGTCACGTACTCGGGGCCCTCGGCGGTCTCGGTGGCCGGGGCGGCCTTGGCGGCGGCCGGCGCGGCCTTCGCCGGGGCGGCGGCGGCCTGTGCGGGTGCCGGCGCCGGAGCCGCGGGCGCCGGGGTCTTCGCGGCCGGCGCGGGGGCCTGCGCCGGGGCGGTCTGCGCGGGAGCGGCCGGGGTCACCGGGGCCGCCGGGGTCGGGGCGCCGGGAACGGGCTTGTCCGCCGTGCCGGACGCGCCCGGCTTGTAGTCGGCGAAGAAGTCCCACCAGGCGCGATCGACCGAATTGGGGTCCTGGAGGTACTGCTGGTAGATCTCGTCGACGAGCCACTCATTGGGCCCGAAAGCCGCGGCGGGGTTCGCACCCGTGCTGGCTTGGTCGGTCGAGATGCTCGAGTTACTGGGGGACTGAGACGACACGGCGGCAACCGCCCTCTTCCGCTTCACAAGGTGATGGACAGCGGAAATCAAGGCTACGCCTCCCGGGCCGTTACTTGCAGGCCGGGCCGGTCTTCGTCGCGCAAGTCACACGAGAAGGCGGGTTTCGGGGCAGGAAATGGCGGGAAACAAGCATGGTTCCGCTTCACTGCGGGTACGCCGAACAGCGGCTGCGGCCCCCTGGATCGCACCCCTTGAACGGAACACGCAGAACGTGCCCTTCCGGTTCGAACCCTATGTCAACCTCGCGGTTGTGTGGCCCCCGGAAGAGTGACCTGAATTCGGCAGCCGCGAGCAGATTCGGCCACTCCGATGCGCCCGCCGTGCAGATCCACCGCCCAGCGGGCGATCGCCAGGCCGAGCCCGGTGCCCCCGTCGCTGCCCGGCCCGTGCGGAGACGGCACCTCGCCCCGGTTGAAACGCTCGAAGACCCGGTGCCGCTCCGCCTCCGGGATGCCCGGCCCCTCGTCCATGACCTCCAGCACGAGGGATTCCGGCCCGGCCCCGCGCCGCGCCAGCACGGTGACCCGGCCGTGCGGCGGGCTGTGCTTGACAGCGTTGTCGATCAGATTGGCCACCACCTGGTGCAGGCGTTCCGCGTCCGCGTGCGCGGTCAGCTCGGGCGGCGAGACGTCCAGATGCAGGTGCACGTCCTTGCGGGTGTGGTTCCCGGAGCCGGACGACAGCCTGCGGTGCGAGACGGCGAGGTTCGCCTCCTTCAGCACCCCCGACAGGTACGGCCACACCTCGAAGCGGCTCGCCTTGAGCGTGACCACCCCGTTGTCCAGCCGGGAAAGGTCCAGCAGCGTCTCCACCAGCCGGCCGAGCCGCTCGGTCTGCTTCAGCGCGGTGCGCATGGTCTCCGGATCGGCCGAGGACACCCCGTCCACGACGTTCTCCAGCACGGCTCTCAGCGCCGCGATGGGGGTGCGCAACTCGTGCGAGACGTTGGCTACCAGCTCCTTGCGATGCCGGTCCACCGCCTCCAGGTCGTCCGCCATGAGGTTGATCGTCTGGGCCAGGTCGCCCAGCTCGTCGCGCCGGTCGGCACCGCTCACCCGCCGGGTGTAGTCGCCGTGCGATATCGACCGGGCCACCGTCGTCATCTCGTCCAGCGGCGCCGTCAGGCCGTGCGCCACGAACTGCGTGATCAGCAGGGTCGCGATCACCGAGAACACCGTGATGAACCGCAGCTCGGTCCGGGTGCGCACGGCGACCATCAGCAGCCCGGTGGTGATGAACACCGAGACCACCACGAGCGTGCCCAGCTTGGCCTTGACGGAGAAGGGCCTCAGCCCGGGACCGGAGGCGGTCATGGGGCCGGGGTCTCCAGGGCGTAGCCGACACCGTGCACGGTGCGGATCCGCTCCGCGCCGATCTTCCGGCGCAGCGCCTTGATGTGGCTGTCCACGGTGCGGGTGCCGGAGGCGTCCGCCCAGTCCCAGACCTCGGCCAGCAGCTGCTCCCGGGACAGGACGGCGCGCGGGGTGTTCGCCAGACAGACCAGCAGGTCGAACTCGGTCGGTGTGAGGTGGACGTCCTCGGCGCGCACCCGGACCCGCCGCTGGGCGTGGTCGATCTCCAGCTCGCCGAGGCGCAGTATCCCGCTCCGCGGCGTCACCGCGGCCAGCGCCGCGCGCTCGACCCGGCGCAGCAGGACGTGCACCCGGGCCGCGAGCTCGCGCATCGAGAACGGCTTGGTCATGTAGTCGTCGGCGCCGACCCCGAGGCCGACCAGCATGTCGGTCTCGTCGTCCCGCGCCGTCAGCATCAGTACCGGCACCGGCCGCTGGGCCTGCACCCGACGGCAGACCTCCAGGCCGTCGAAGCCGGGAAGCATGATGTCGAGCACCATCAGGTCGGGCTGCCATGCCTCGGCCGCGTCCACCGCCGCGGGGCCGTCGAGTGCGGTCTGCACCAGAAAGCCCTCGGCCCGCAGCCGGGCGGAAATGGCATCGACGATCGTGGCGTCGTCCTCGACCACCAGCACCCGGCGCTGCGCTCCCGGGGTGGCCGCGACGTTGTTGTGGGTGGTGTGTGTCTGTTCCATCGCCCCGCCCCTGCCCGTCCTCGCGGGGGCCGTTCCCCCGGACGCACGGTCTTCGCTTGTGGATTTCGTGGGTGACCCCGTTACGGATCAGCAGCGTAAAGGCAGCGGACTGCTCTCGGCTACGCAGGGTGTAACGGCTCGGGCGCGAGGAAGTGGCGGAGTGTCGGCCTTGTGATGCTTGGCCCCGGGGCTTTTCGGGGCCGTCGATACCCGGAGGGGGATCTCAGCGCGTCCGAAGTGCGAGATGCACCACGTCGGGAACACCTCGGGCAACACTGACCTCTTCGGTCCTTACCCCACTGAATCCGGCATTCCGTAGGGCCTGTTCGAAGTCGGCGGAAGGCTGGGCGGACCACACCGCGAGAACGCCGCCCGGTGTCAGCCGCTCCATGCAGTCGGCCAGACCGGCGGGCGAGTACAGGCTCGTGTTGTCCTCGGTGACCGTCCAGTCCGGCCCGTTGTCGATGTCCAGGCACAGGGCGTCGTAACGCTCCGTGGTCGTGTGCAGGTGGGCGACCAGGTCCGCCGTCAGGATCGAGGTCCGCGGGTCGGCGAGCGCCGCGCCGGAGAGCGAGGCCAGCGGCCCCTCCAGGTGCCAGTCCACGATCGCCTGCTCCCGCTCCGCCACGACGATCCGGCCCCAGCGCGGCTCGGCGGCGGCCCGGGCCAGCGAGAAACCGACCCCGAGCCCCCCGATGAGCACCGAGGGTTCCGGCCGGTCGGCGGGCAGGGCGGCCAGCGCCGCGTCGATCAGCAGCCGCTCGGAGCGCCCGTCCGAGGTGTCCATCAGGAAGCACCCGTTGGCGATGATCTCGAAGTCTTCACCGCGCCCCCGCAGAACGACCTCGCCGTACGGGCCTTCGCGGCGGTCGAGCGTGACGGGGGTGGGGGCGTCGGAGCGGTGCGTGTCGGGCATGGTGCAGGTCTCCGGTGGACGTCGGACAAGGTCACCGCCATCCTGTCCGGTCGGCGCGGTGGGAGGCCAGCGGATTGCCCGGTCCGCCCCTCGCGGGAGGACGATGAGGACATTCGGCCGGTCCGTCGCCCCCTACCCGCGTTCCGGGCGTGCGCCGCGTACCGCGAGGAGGGCCGACCCCGCCACGAACGCGGTCACGGCCACCGCCCACGCCGCCACCTGCGGGCCCGGCTGCATCGGCCAGGCCCACACCGCCGCCGCCCCGCCCGGGGTGCGCGGCGCCGCCAGATAGACCGCCCCGCCGTAGAGCGTCATCGGCAGCCAGCTCGGCCGGGCGCCGATCAGGGCGGCGGAGGCCGCGGCCACCCCGGTCGCGCCGAGCACGTTGCGCACCATGCCCGGGGCCCCGTATGCCTCCGGGTGGCCGGGGACGGCCGCCGCGAGCGCACAGGCCGCCAGCGCGGTCGGCGCCAGCAGGTGCAGCAGCCTGCGCGGCCACCAGCGGCGCACCGCGGTCCGGTCCAGCTCGTCGCAGTGCGCGTACAGGCCGGTGCCGATCGCGGCGGAGGCCAGCAGCGGGGCCAGTACGACGACCGGGACGCGGGCGGTGTGGTCGAAGTACGGCCGGCTCTCCAGCCAGTGCGCCGCCCAGGCGGCGACGAGGGCGATGCCGACCAGGGTGGCGGCGGTGAGCGGGAGCGCGCGGGAACGGACGTGGAGGAAAGAGGGACGGGACCACGGGCGCGGGGGAGCGGCGGGGGCCGGGCGGGCGCTCACAGGGCCGGCACCTCCGCGGGGACGCAGCTCTTCCGGGTCGCCAG
Source organism: Streptomyces sp. NPDC002669 (assembly GCF_042889165.1). Lineage (NCBI taxonomy): Bacteria > Bacillati > Actinomycetota > Actinomycetes > Kitasatosporales > Streptomycetaceae > Streptomyces > Streptomyces sp. NPDC002669. The sequence continues at coordinate 157,146 of NZ_JBIAQQ010000006.1, forward strand.
GTAGCGGCCGAGCCAGGCCCTGCGGTCGGCGTCCGGCATGGCTTCGAGGCGGGCGAGCCGACGGGACTCCGGGTACCACGGCGACTCCTCGTCGGCCAGCCAGCTCCCTACCGCGTCGTCGGTGCGCGCCATCCGTTCGGCCTCCTCGGCGCTCCTGCCGCCCCCGCCGTCCGGGCAGTCGCGGAGGGTCAGGCCCAGAGCGGTGTTCGCCGCGTACGCCCGGGGGTCGGTCAGCCGGTCCCGGGTGATGCCCCAGCCCCGTACGGCGTGCGCGAGGGAGGCTTCGCCGTCCTTCGGCCCGTACCGCGGGGCCAGGTACCGGACCGGCGCGCCCGGCACCCCCTCCAGCCGGGAGAACATCCCCTCCAGGGCCTCGGACACCCGGGGCAGCAGCCGGGAGTCGGACGCGGCCAGGCAGATCTGCGGAGTGCCGGGGCCGGTCCGCGAACAGACCCTGTGCGTCGTGGCCGGGTCGTCCCGGAGCAGGTCCTCGCCCGTGCGCACGATCACCGTCCCGGCCGCGACCGCCAGGACGAGCGGTACGACGGCCAGGAGACGCCGCCGGGTTGTGTACGCCAGCAGTACGGCGACGCCGACGCCACCCGTCCAGGCCAGCAGGACCGGGGCGAACCACCACACCGGTACGGACCCTTCGAGGGAGAACTGTTCGGCCGGGCTCAGGAAGCGGGCGTCCGCCTCCAGATAGCCCGGGGCGCCCAGCGCGACGTACAGGACGGCCGCGAGCACCGGAGCGGCCAGCCGCCACCGCACCAGCCGGCCGACGACGAAGCCCACGGGGGCGACGGACAGCAGGAACCCGAGGTCCGTGACGGCGATCGCGAGGGACGGGCCGCCCGCACCGGTGTACGGGGCGGTCGCCGCGAACACCGCGGCCAGCGCGACCAGATACCCGGCCGCCGCCCACAGCGCCACGGGCGCCATGGCCGTCACCACCCGGGCGAGCCGGCCGCGCGGCACGGAGAGCAGCAGCTCGGCGGTGCGGCGCCGGTGCTCCCTGCCGCCCTGCCAGCAGGCCGCCGCGGCGACGAGCGGCCCGGCGAGCAGGGTCGCCGCCGAGTGCAGCTCGGTCTGCGTCCCGCCCCAACTCCCCTGCCACTGGGCCGCCTTGCTCCACAGCGGGACGAGGAGCGTGAGGGCGACGGCGGGGCCCGTCCACGGGGCGATCCCGCGCCGCAGTTCGGTGCGCAGGGCGGTGCTCGGGAGGGCGCGGGGCCGGGGCCTCCCGGGGGCGGTCCTTTCGGGCAGGGCCCTTTCCGGGGCGCTCTTCTCCGGCGTGGTCTTTTCCGGGGTGGTCCTTCTCGGGGCGGCGGGGGTCGTCATCGGCTCGCCACCGCCGCCCGGTGCGCGCGCAGCGCGGCGGTGTAGCCGCGCTCGACGGGGTTGCCGTCCGGCAGTCCCGTTCCGTCGCCCGCCGTGCCGCCGAGTTCCGCCAGTTCGCGCGTCGTGCCCCGGTACGCGACCCGGCCCGCCTCGATCAGCGTGACCCCGGTGCAGGCCGCGGCCACGTCCTCGACCAGATGGGTCGAGACGATCACGGTGGCGGTGCGGCCCAGTTCCCGTATCAGCGCCCGGAACTCGACCCGCTGCTCCGGGTCGAGACCGGCGGTGGGCTCGTCGAACAGGAGCAGCTCCGGTTCGTTGACGATCGCCTGGGCGATGCCGGCCCGTCGCACCATGCCGCCCGACAGGGTCTTCACCCGGGCATCGATCCGGTCCGTCAGGCCCACCCGGTCCACCGCGCGTTCGACGGCGGCGGGCACGGCCGCCGGGTCCATCTCCTTGAGCCAGGCCACGTAGGAGACGAACTCGCGGACCGTGAAGCCCGGGTAGTGGCCGAACTCCTGGGGCAGATAGCCGAGCCTGCGCCGGACCTCCGCCCGGCTGCGGTGGTCCGCCCGTCCGCCGACCCGGCTGCCGAGCAGCTCCACCCGGCCGCCGGACGGTGCCGCGACCGTGGCGAGCACCCGGATCAGCGAGGTCTTGCCCGCCCCGTTCGGGCCGAGGAGCCCGTGCACACCGGGGGCGAAATCGAGGTCGACCGCGTCCAGCGCGGTCGTCCTGCGGTGCCGGACGGTCAGTTCCCCGACCTCCACCGTGTTCCCGGCCGTGGTGCCGTTCACGTTCACGACGTCTCCAGATGGTCGAAGGATCTGCGGCGCGCGGCGAGCAGCGCGGCGCACAGCAGCGCCGCCGCGGCCCAGGCGCCCTGTGCGGAGGGACCGGCGAAGTACCGCGCGGCCTCGGCCACCGGTGCCTCGACGACGGGCGGCGAGGCACCGGCGGACAGCACGACGGCAACCGCCCAGGCGGCGGCCACGGACGAGGCGCCGGTGCGGCAGCCGACGTACGAACCGAGCGCGAGCGCCGCCAGCGTCATCGCCAGTCCCGGCAGCAGCCAGGCCGCCGGACCCGGCCCGGCGGCGGACGGGGGCAGCGCCGCCCCGGCGAGGGTGAGCGCCGGGATGCTCACGCCCAGCACCACGGCGGTCCTGGTCAGCAGCAGCCGCAGCCCGCCGGACGGGGTGGCCGCGGCGATCTCGTGCATCGGGTCCGTGTGCCGCCCGTAGGAGACCACGACCCCGGCGAGCGGCAGCACCGGCGCGACGACGAGCAGCAGCGGACGCGCGGCGCCGCCGAGCCCGGCCCCGTACGCCAGGGCGAGGGCCCCGACGGCCACCAGCACCAGCGCCAGCAGCCACGGTCCGCGCAGCGCGGGCCCCGCGGCCCACAGCAGCCGCCCGCCCCGGACCCCCGGCACACCGACGGACGAACGCCCCCGCCCCGCGCGCGGTCCGCGTACGGTACGCAGCAGGCGGCGCACCGGATCCGTACCGCGCCGGGGCGCGGAACGGCGCAGGCCCGCGCCCTCCGGCGCACCGGCCTCCGCCGCCACCGCGGCCAGCACCCCCTCCCGCACCCCGGCCAGCACCGCGGCCGTCTCCCGGCGCGCGCGCACCGCGGCCGAGACCTCCGCCGCGCACCTCCCGCACGTCTCCACGTGCTTCTCCACGGACCAGGCGTCCGTCTCCGGCAGCGCGTTCGCGGCGTACCGCCCGGCCAGTTCCCCGGCCACGTGCCACGGAGCCATGCCGTCACCTCCCGTCGTGGTCATGCCGTGCCCCCCAGCGGCCCGGCCCCCGGCACCGGCAGTTCCAGCGCGGCGCGCAGCTCGCGCCTGGCCCGCATCGCCCGGGACTTGACCGTGCCCTCCGGTATGCCGAGGAGCCGGGCCGTCTCCCGGGTCGTCAGCCCGTCGATCACGGTGGCGCGCAGGACCTCCCGCAGCTCGGGCGAGATCCGGCCGAGCGCCGCGCCCACGTCCCCGTACTCCAGGCCGGCGAGCACCCGCTCCTCGGCGGACGGCGCGGTGGCGGCCCGCTCCTCGTGCCCGGCCCGCTCGGCCCGCACGGCGAGCCGGACACGGGCGTGCGTCCGCTGCGCGTCCACCAGACGGCGCGAGGCGATCACCCACAGCCAGCCGCCGACCTGCGCACCGCGGTGCGAACCGGCGGAGCGCCAGACCGTCACGAACGTGTCCTGGAGCACCTCCCGCACGGTCTCGCCGTCCGCGCACCGCCTGTTCAGCCGGGCGAGCAGCCAGCCGGCGTGCCGGTCGTAGAGCGCCGCCAGCGCTTCCGTGTCCCCGCGGGCGACGGCGCGCAGCAGCGCCTCGTCGTCCCGGTCCTCCCCCGAGGGGTGCAACAGCTTCACACCTCTTCTATCGGGCACCGGGAGCGGACCGGTTCACGGACGGCCCGTGTGTCTCGCGCCATGGACGGGGCGGAGGAGGATCACGGAGGGTGGGGCCCTGCTCCGGGGCCGGCAGGGGTCCGGCACGGATACGGAACGCGTTCGGATCCGGATCCGGGGCTCGTTCGGAAAGGGGCCCCACGCGGTGCATCAGCGTACGGACAGGGCGGTTCGCACGGAGCCCGGGGAGGGCCCCGCCGCTCCTGCGGCCGGGCGGCGCCGGTGGTGGCCGGGGCTGCTGCCGACCCCCACCGGTACCCCGTTCACCTTCGGGTACCTGCCGGTGCTGGTCGCCACGTCCCTCTTCATGGGGTACGCCGATCCCGGCACCGTCTCCGCCGTGCTGCACGGATCGAGCACGGACGTGGCGCACCTCGGCGAACGGCCGCTGCTCGTCCTGGCCGCCGGCGCCCTGTGGGTCGTCGGCGGCCTCGCCTCCCCGTACGTCCTCGGCTTCGCCCTCGTGCTGACCGCGCTGGAACGCCGCATCGGGGGATGGCGCACCGCCGGGGTGTTCCTGCTCGGCCATGTCGTGGCGACGCTCGCCACGGAGATACCGGTCGGGCTGTCCGTGGTGGCCGGCCGGCTGCCGGAGTCGTCCCTGCACCGCCTCGACCACGGCATCAGCTTCGGGCTGATGGCGAGCGTGGGCGCGCTCGCCGGGCTGCTCACCCCGCTGCCGCGGATCTGGGTGCTCGGCGCGGTCGGCGCGATGGTGGTGCGGGACCTGGTCGAGCTGGGCAGCCCGCTCACCGGCTGGGGCCATCTGCTGGCGCTGCTGCTGGGGGTGGCCTGCCGGCCGCTGCTGCGGCGGGCCGTGGCGCGCAGGGGCGCGGGCGGCTTCGGCGGAGGCGCGCTCGGCAGGGGAACGGGCGGCAGGGACGGGCTCGGCGGGGACGCGGTGCTCAGGGGCGTGGTGCCTTCGGTCCGTGCACCGCGAGGTACTCGGCCGCCAGCCACGGAGCGAGATCCTCGACGAGCATCGCGATGACGGCGGGGTCGGCCGACGGGGCGCGCCCGATGCGCGCGGCCGACCGCATCTGCCCGACCCGCTCCGGACGGTCGGCGTAGTAACGGGCGAACACCTCGGCCGACTCCGTCAGATCACTGGTCCAGCCGCCCCACCGCGGCATCACGAGGGTGAAGCCGGAACGGACGAGCCGGCGGGCCACTCCGCGGCTGAGGTGCCGGCGCTCGGTGTCCGTGGCGGCTTCGGCGGCCCTCCGCCGCCACCGGGGGAGCAGCAGATGGAGGTCCCCGTTGGTCTCCCGGGCCAGCCGGCCGGTCGGGCGGTAGGACGGCAACCGCTGGGCGAGGTCCTCGCCCAGCAGCGGCGTGCAGAGGCAGGCGACGAAGAAGCCGAGGTCGTCGCGTTCGAGCTCACCGGTGAGCGTCCCGACGTCGGAGAGGAGGACGCCGACCCCGTCGATCCGGTCGGACGAGGCGTCCAGATCGGCCTCGACGGCGCGGGCCGCGGCCTCGTCCGCCGGGGTGGGCGCCTCGTGCAGCGCCAGCAGCAGGTCCAGGTCGGAGACACCGGGCACGGCCGTGCCCCGCGGGATGCTGCCGTAGACGTACGCGCTGTGCAGCCGCGTGCCGTCGAACGCCACGGAGATCCGGGACCGGGCCGCCGCCACCACGGGGGCGAACACCGCGGACACCCGGCTCAGCGAGCCCTCCCGCCGGATCGTCCCGTCCTCGCCCAGCCCCCGGTCCCCGTTGCCGCCACCGCCGTTGTCGTCGTCCATGGGGGCACTGTGCCCGGTGCCTCGTGCGGAGCCGAACGATTTTCCGCGTGTGTCGGGCAGGGGCGTGCACGCGCCGGGCAGGACGGCCGGAAAAGGCTTGGTGCGGGCGGGCGGTGCCAGGAGAGCATGCGCGTATGCGCGTTGCCGTGATCGGGTTGGGGATGGGGCTGTACCTGGCGGGCTGGTGCCGGCGGGTGGGCATGGAGGTGGTGGCCGCCTGCGACCGGGAGGCCGGACGCCTGGAGGCGGCGCGGGAGGAACTGCCGGGAGCGGTGCTCACCGACCGGTGGGAGGACCTGCTGGACCTCCCCCTGGACGGGATCGTCCTGGCCGACGACTTCGACGCGCACGCCCCGTTGGCCATCGCGTTCCTGGAGCGGGGCGTGCACGTGCTCTCCGAGTGCGCGGCCTGCGTGGACGAGGAGGAGGGCCGGCGGCTGGTCGAGGCGGCGGAGCGGTCCACCGCTACCTACTCCTTCGCCGAGAACTACGTCCTCCACCCGCACGTCCGGCTGCTCCGGCAGGCGATCGGGGCCGGGGAGCTGGGCCGGGTCGACCTGATCGAGGCCGACTACCTGCACGGCATGTCGCCGCAGGACGTCCACGCGCTGATCGGCGACCCCGGCAGCTGGCGCGGCCGCATCTCCGCCACGGCGTACTGCACGCACACCGTCTCGCCGGTGCTGGCCCTCACGGACGCCTGGCCGGTGGAGGTGTCCGCGTTCCGGGCGCACGAGGCGGACCCGGCCCGGGCCGTCGTCATGACCGTCCGGCTGTCCACCGGTGCGCTGGCCGTGACCCGCCACGGCTTCCTCCAGGGCGAGCCCGACAGCCACTGGAGCTGGCTGTCCGTCCGCGGCACCCGGGCGCTGGCCGAGTCCGTGCGCGCGTCGGGCGAGCGGTCCTGGTCCGTCCGCGTCCGGGCGGAGGGCTGGACCCGGGACGACGGCGTCGCGCACGAGGAGGAGCGGGTCGCGCCGCCCCTCACCCTGGACGGTCGGCCGGTGGAGCGACGGGCCGAGGGCACGGTGCGCGTCCTCCAGGGATTCCGGGCCACGGTGGAACGCGGGGAGCCGCCGCTGGTCCCGGTGCGGCCCGCGGTGGCCGCGTCGCTGGTCGGCGTGGCCGGTGCGGAATCGCTGAGGAACGGTTCGCGCCCGGTGCCGGTGCCGGACTTCTCCCCGGCCGCCGCGGAGTGACGGACCCGGCACGCGCATCCCTCCGGCGGCGCGCGGGCGGCCGGGCGCGCACCTGTCGGTCCGGCCGGACGAGCATGGCGTCCCCGGCGTCCGCCGCTGCCCGGAAGAACGGAACCAGCGCCTGGTAGTGGCTGGTCACGTGGTCGAGCGACTCGCCGCGCTCCCGGGCGACGGCGGGGTGGACGACGAACCCCCGGGCCCGCTCGGGGTCACGGAGCGCGCGATCCGGTTCGGCGGGTGTCAGGCGGGCGTACTCCCCGATCATGCTCATGGCCGGATGCCGGATGCCGGATGCCGGATGCCGGGGACGGGTACTGACGGCGGGGCGTGCGCGGGCCGGCCGTGCGAGGTCCATTGGTTCTGGACGGCTACCGGATGATCGCTCAGAGCGAACACTTCCCGGGGAACAATGGACGGCTCAGGAGCATTGAGTCTGCATAGCTCAACTTGACTGCCGAAGGGGAGATCATGGCTATCGATTCCAATGCGGTCACTCCGCTCGCCCTGCCCGTGCTGCCGCTCGACGACGAGGTCGTGCTGCCCGGGATGGTGGTGCCTCTGGACCTGTCCGACACCGATGTACGCGCCGCGGTGGAGGCCGCGCAGGCCGCAGCCCGGGACGGCGGGGGCAAGCCCGAGGTGCTCCTGGTGCCGCGGATCGACGGCACGTACACCGGCACCGGTGTGATCGGCACCGTCGAGCAGGTCGGACGGCTTTCGGACGGAGATCCGGGCGCGCTCATCCGCGGCCGGGGCCGGGTGCGGATCGGGGCCGGGACCAGCGGGCCGGGCGGAGCGCTGTGGGTGGAGGGGACCAGGGTCGACGCGGTCGTCCCCGACCCGCTTCCCGGCGCCGCCGCCGAGCTGGTCAAGGAGTACAAGGCGCTCGCCACCAGCTGGCTGAAGAAGCGCGGTGCCTGGCAGGTCGTGGACCGGGTCCAGCAGATCGAGGACATCTCCGCGCTCGCCGACAATTCCGGTTACTCCCCCTTCCTCACCACCGCCCAGAAGGTGCAGCTCCTGGAGACCACGGACCCGGTCGCCCGGCTGAGGCTCGCCATCCAGTGGCTCGGCGAGCACCTCGCCGAGCAGGACGTCGCCGAGTCCATCGCCAAGGACGTCCAGGAGGGCGTCGACAAGCAGCAGCGCGAGTTCCTGCTGCGGCGCCAGCTCGACGCCGTGCGCAAGGAGCTCGCCGAACTCAACGGCGACCCGGAGGACGAGTCCGACGACTACCGGGCCCGCGTCGAGGCCGCCGACCTCCCCGAGCACGTCCGCGAGGCCGCGCTCAAGGAGGTCGAGAAGCTGGAACGCTCCTCCGACCAGAGCCCCGAGGGCTCCTGGATCAGGACCTGGCTCGACACCGTCCTCGAACTGCCGTGGACCGAGCGGACCGAGGACGCCTACGACATCCGCGGCGCCCAGCAGGTGCTCGACGCCGAGCACGCCGGACTCCAGGACGTGAAGGAACGCATCACCGAGTACCTGGCCGTGCGCAAGCGGCGTTCCGACCGCGGCCTCGGGGTCGTCGGCGGGCGGCGCGGCGGTGCCGTGCTGGCACTGGTGGGCCCGCCCGGCGTGGGCAAGACCTCGCTCGGCGAGTCCGTCGCGCACGCCATGGGCCGCAAGTTCGTCCGCGTCGCCCTCGGCGGAGTGCGGGACGAGGCGGAGATCCGGGGCCACCGGCGCACGTACGTGGGCGCCCTGCCGGGACGCATCGTCCGGGCGATCAAGGAGGCCGGTTCGATGAACCCGGTCGTCCTGCTCGACGAGATCGACAAGGTCGGCTCCGACTTCCGGGGCGACCCGGCCGCGGCCCTCCTCGAAGTCCTCGACCCGGCGCAGAACCACACCTTCCGCGACCACTACCTGGAGGTCGAACTCGACCTCAGCGACGTGGTCTTCCTCGCCACGGCCAATGTGCTCGAAGCGATTCCGGAGGCCCTGCTCGACCGCATGGAGTTGGTCAGGCTCGACGGCTACACCGAGGACGAGAAGGTCGTCATCGCCCGCGACCACCTGCTCCCGCGCCAGCTGGAACGGGCCGGTCTGGAGAAGGACGAGGTCGCGCTCGACGAGTCCGCGCTGCGCAAGCTGGCCGGCGAGTACACCCGCGAGGCGGGCGTACGGAACCTGGAACGGGCCGTCGCCCGGCTGCTCCGCAAGATCGCGGCCCAGCACGAACTGGGCGACCGGGAACTGCCGTTCACGGTCACCGAGGCGGACCTGCGGGGTCTGATCGGGCGCCCGCACCACGTCCCGGAGTCCGCCCAGGACCCGGCCGAGCGCCGGACGTCGGTGCCGGGCGTGGCAACCGGACTCGCGGTGACCGGCGCCGGCGGCGACGTGCTCTTCGTGGAGGCGTCGCTCGCCGACCCGGAGACCGGGGCGTCCGGACTGACCCTCACCGGTCAGCTCGGCGACGTGATGAAGGAGTCCGCGCAGATCGCGCTGAGCTTCCTGCGGTCGCACGGCGCGGAACTGGAACTGCCGGTCGCGGACCTGAAGGACCGCGGCGTGCACATCCACTTCCCGGCGGGCGCGGTCCCGAAGGACGGCCCGAGCGCCGGCATCACCATGACGACGGCGCTGGCCTCGCTGCTCTCCGGGCGGCTGGTCCGTACGGACGTGGCGATGACCGGTGAGGTCTCGCTGACCGGACGGGTGCTGCCGATCGGCGGCCTGAAGCAGAAGCTGCTGGCCGCGCACCGGGCCGGGATCACCACCGTGGTGATCCCGAAGCGGAACGAGGCCGACCTGGACGACGTGCCCGCCGAGGTCCTGGACACGCTGGAGGTCCACCCGGTGACGGACGTCCGCCAGGTGCTGGAGATCGCCCTGGCCCCGGCCTCGGCCCGGACCGACGGGAGGATCCCGGCCGCGGCGTGACCGCCACGGCGTGACGGACGCGGCGTCACGCGCGCGACCGGTACGGACGGCCCGCCCCCCGGCAACGGGAGGGCGGGCCGTTCTCGTACTCCCGTACGCCCCGCACGTCCCGTACGCCCCGCACGTCCCGTACGCCCCGCACGCCTCAAGCCCCCGCGAGCAGCCCGAGCGGTTCCGGCAGCCGGCCGCGTCCAAGCCGAACCACGACGGCTCGGAGCCGTACTCCGTTCACGCCGGACGCCCCGACGGCCGGGAGCGCCCCGGCCCATCGGCCCCGGCGACGGCCGCTGCCGGGTGTACCCGGCGACCGACGGGAAGACCGTGGTCCGGGCGGCGTTCGGCGGCACCGGGATCGAACACGGGGCACGGAGCACGAAGGCGGGCCCCGGCGCACGGACGCCGGGGCCCCGTCCGGTGCGGTCCGGCTCAGGGGCGGTAGATGGTGCCGGGGACCGGCTCGGCGGGCGCCATCAGCTGGGGGACGGTGACGAAGGTGTAGCCCTGCTTCTTCAGCGCGTCGATGATGCCCGGCACCGCGGGCACCGTGCCCTTGTAGATGTCGTGCAGCAGGATGACGCCGTCCTTGCTCGCCTGGTCCAGGATGCGCTTCTTGATCAGCGCCGAGTCGTTCGTGGAGAAGTCCTTCGCGGTGGCGCTCCACAGGATCTGGGAGAGCCCCAGGTCCTTGCTGATCTCCGAGACGGTGTCGTCGGTGCGGCCCTGCGGCGGGCGCATCAGCCGCGGCTTCTTGCCGGTTATCGCCGCTATCGCGTCCTGGGTCTTCTCCAGCTCGGCGCGTATCTCGTCCGGTTCCCGGTCCGTCAGGACCTGGTGGGTCCAGGTGTGGTTGGCCACCTCGTGCCCCTCGGCGGCGAGCCTGCGCACCATGTCGGGGTGCTTCTTGACGTGGTTCTTGCCCAGCAGGAAGAAGGTCGCGTGGACCTTCTTCTCCTTGAGGATGTCCAGCAGGCGCGGGGTGTACTGGCCGGGGCCGGCGTCGAAGGTCAGGGCTATGCACTTCGCCTTGCGGCAGTCCACCGGGCCGAAGGATCCCTTGGCGTCGGAACCCGCGTCGTCACGTGCCGAGCCCGGTGCGGTGGTCTCCATGGAGCAGCCGCTCAGCGTCAGAGTGAGGGCCGTCACAAGGGCGGCGACCAACCCCGTACCGATCGACTTCGTCTTCAGGGACAAGGCGGTTCACTCCTCCATGGCTGTGCGGGCACACGTTTGTGCGACGGAGGAGGACTATACACATGCTGTATACAGCGGGTTCATAGGGGGTCCGTCCGGCGGGCCGGAGGGGAAACGCCTGGTGGGCCGGGGGACGGCGATGCCCCGGTGACCGGGTGGGTCACCGGGGCGTGGCGGTGCGGGGAGGTACGCCGCGCGGCTCGCGGCGGGTCGGGATCAGCCGTTGGCGAGCGCCTGGAGGCGGTCGTAGGCGCCGTTGAAGCGGTCGTGGTCACCGACGTAGGGGCCGGACGAGGTGTACTGCCACATCGTGTAGAAGCCCCAGCCGGCCGGGAGTTCGCCGACGGTGGAGTTGTAGCGGGCCACCCACAGCGGGTTGGTGGTGCCGAAGCTGCTGTTGTTGCCGGTGCAGGTCTTCCACCAGCTGGTCGCGGTGTAGATGACCGCGTCACGGCCGGTGCGCGCCTTGTACCGGTTCACGAAGTCGCGGATCCAGGAGACCATGCCGGCCTGGGTCTTGCCGTAGCACTGGTCGCCGTACGGGTTCCACTCGATGTCGAGCACGCCGGGCAGCGTCTTGCCGTCCCGTGACCAGCCGCCCCCGTTGTTCACGAAGTAGTCGGCCTGGGTGGCGCCGCTCGTGGTGTTCGGGGTGGCGAAGTGGTACGAGCCCCGGATCATGCCCACGTTGTACGAGCCGTTGTACTGCTGCGCGAAGTACTCGTTCTTGTAGTACGTGCCCTCGGTGGCCTTGACGTAGGCCCACCGTACGCCGCTGTTCCAGAGCGTCGACCAGGCGACGTTGCCCTGGTGGCCGGAGACGTCGACGCCTTCGGTCTGGGTGGCGAGGGTGTTGACCGACCCGCTGTCCTGCTTGCTCTGGCCGTCGTGGGCGATGACGCCCATGCCCATGGTGGCCGCGCCGCGGGCGGGCTTCTTGGCGGCCCGGTCGTGGTCGGCGGCGCTTGCCGCGCCCGGCAGGGCGATGAGGAGGGAGAGGGCCGCGAGCAGGGTTCCGGCCGCGGCGAGACGGGGGCGACGGGACTTTCCGGACGTGGATCTGAGCACCGGCATGGGAGTGCCTCCGAGGACGTGGTGGGGGGACGCGCTGATCCCAGGGGGCGCGCTGCGACCCCTGCCGCATGTCATGGTGTGAACATGCCAGGCATGACTCTACGCACGTAGAAACGCGCTGCGGAAGAGGTACCGGGCGCCGTCGTTGGTCTACGCCTGCGAAATACTGGCCGAGCTGCGGTGATGACCAGCGGCGAAAGAATTTTTCAGCAGCGGGAAAGCTCACGAGGGGTGTTGACGTGCACGGGAGCGAAAGCGGTAGTGAACGCGGCGCGACCGGGGAAAGTGGTGTGGACCACGCATTCCTCGCTCTGGAACGCGAGTTGGCCGTCTTTCTGCGCCGGGCGCGGGCCAATTCCGGGGAGATGGCGCGCGAGGTCCATCCGGAGCTGGAATCCGCCGCGTACGGACTCCTCGTCCGGCTGGAGTCGGCGGGGCAGCAGCGGGCCACCGATCTCGCGGCCTACTTCGGGGTGGGCAAGGCGACGATGAGCCGTCAACTGCGGGCCCTGGAGGGCCTCGGGCTGGTGGCGCGCGAGCCCGACCCGGCCGACGGCCGGGCCTTCCTCGTCCACCTCACCGCCGAGGGGCTGGCCCGCTACCGCAGCGTGCGCGACGCCCGCCGCGAGCGCTACGTCCGCAAGCTCGACGACTGGGACCGGGCCGAGGTGGCCGAACTGGCCCGGCTGCTGCACCAGTTGAACGCCCGCGCCGAGGAGTGACGCCGGGGCGGGACGGTCGCCGCCACCGATCAGGCCCCCGGACTCGGGTTCTTCGGGCCCGTCACAGCACCGCGTAGAGCGCCGTCGCGTCGTCATGGATCTTGCCGCGGACCGGACGCGTACGCTCCGTCTCCCCGCCCTCCAGGGCCCGCACCCGGTCGATCAGCCCCTGGGCCCCTTCCTTGCGCAGCACTTCGAGGCAGTCCGCCCAGTCGCCCTCGTGGAACATCTCCGTCCAACGGGCCGCCCCGTCGGTCAGCGCGGCCAGCGCCCGTACCCGGCCGGCGGGGGTGTGGCCGGTGACCGCGCGGTCCGCCACGGAGGGGTCGGCGGCGGCGGTGAAGAAGCCGCCCTCCTTGTTCCGCACCCGGGCGTCCGCGATCGCGGCACTGGCCAGCGAACCCGGCGGCAGGCGATCGAGCCGGTCGTCGAGCAGGGGGCGCACGGTTCCGTCGTGCGCTTCGAGCAGCAGTACGGAATCGGAGAGCACCAGGTGCTCGACCCCGCCCTCGTCCCAGCGGGCCATGACGACCGTCGCCTGAGGCGTGCGGACGTGAGAAAGGTCACATGAGGTGCGGTGCGCGTCGGCGGTACGCCGAATGGACGTGGCCAGAATCTCCTGGAGGGTCAGATCCCGCCGCGAACCGGACAGTTCGACCAGGGCCCCGCCCAGCCGCGCGGTGAACCAGGGGACCGAGTGCACACAACCGTCGTCGTCCGGAGGAGGAGTCACCCCGTCGAGCAGGACCAGCGCCCCACCCTGCCCGGACGCGGGCAGTGCGGTGGCGGCCCAGTCCTCGTTCGGACGTTCCGGGCTGCCGGCGGCGGTGGCCAGGTCGATGCGCATGCGGCCAGTCTGCACGATGCCTTCACGAAGCCCGCATCAGGCCGATATTGGCCTGTACCAGCAGGTCAGGGTTGTGCCTGGGCGGAAGGAAAGCCTCCGTCCGGCGTGCGGGCGGGCATCCTGCCAAAGCCCGCGCGGAAGTTCCAACCGGCGGATCGCGGGTATCCGAGAAGGTTTGAAAGGAAACTTGTTTGCTAACTCTGGAGTGATGTTCACTCGTTCAGGTGGCGGAGTGGTTGATGCGCGCCCCCCTCTCAAAAGCACTGGAATGGTCAGAAGCCGTACCAGGGGTCGGGACGCTCATCACGTGTGACCGTGCGTCACCTCTGCTTCAAGGGCGGACGAGTACAAGATTGCGAGCACCGGTGCAGAAGAAGCGGCCTCGGAGCAAGGGCAGCAGGCACGGCGATTCCGGGGTCACGCCGCCGGAAGCCGCCGGGAGCGGGAGCACCAGGCGCCCCGTGCGCGTACGGAGCCGGCTGGTCGCCGGTGTCGCCGTCGTCGGCATCACCGTCATCGCCGCGGGCGCCCCGGCGATCCTCACCGCCTCCTCCGTGCTGAACGATTCACAACGGCTGGTCACCCTCGCCGAGCTGAACCAGCAGGCCATCGCCCTCGCCCACGCCCTCGCGGACGAGCGCGACGAGGTCACCGCCCACATCGCGGCGGGCCGGGACGAGAAGTCCGGCCCGGCGTCGGACGGCGAGGACGGTGCCGACAGCCGCAGCGCCCGCGTCGACCAGCAGGTCGACGAGATCAGGGACGCGGCCCCGGCCGCACTGCGCCGCGACCTCTCCACCATCCCCTCCCTGCGCCGTGACGCGCTCGGCGGCAAGGGCACGGCACTGGACGCCCACCGGGCGTACTCCGAGGTCATCGCCAAACTCCACGACCTCGCCGACGAACTCGCCGAGAAGACCCCGCCGCGCGCGGCCGACGCCACCCGCGCCCCGCTCGCCCTCGGGCAGGCCACCGAGCAGGCGTCCGCCACCCGGGGCCTGCTGATCGCCGCGCTCTCGGTGCCCCGGCCGGTCACGACCCCGCAGCTGGACCCGATCACCGGCCTGCCGGTCCAGCCCCAGGACGGGAGCGGCGACAAGAACGGGCGCGTCCGCGACGAGCTGAGCGCCGCCGCCCAGCAGTCCCGGGTCCGCGAACTCGCCGCGCTCGCGGACTTCGACCAGGCCGCGGGCTCCACCGCCCGCGACAAGCTGTCGTCCACCGTCACCGGGCCCGAGGTCAACAGCGCGGAGAAGTACCTCAACACCCTCACCGACCGCCCCGAGCTGTCGGAATCGGACCTGCGGACCAGCCGCAAGAAGGCCCGGGCGGCACTCTCCGCCCGGGTCGACCGGATGCGGAGCGTCGAGTCCGCCCTCGGCACCCAGCAGGTGCGGCGCCTGGAGCAGCTGCGCGACGACGACGTCACCGCGCTCGAACTGCGCATCGCGCTGCTCGGTGGCTGCCTGCTGATCGCGGTCGGCGTCTCCACGGCGGTGGCCCGCACCCTCACCCAGCCGCTCGCCGTCCTGCGGATCGGCGCCGCCCGCCTCGCCGCGGAGCCCGAGACCGCCGAGCCGATCCGCTACACCGGCCGCAACGACGAGTTCGCCCAGGTCGTGGGGTCCCTCAACAGCCTGCACGACAGGCTCCGGGGGCTCCTCCAGGAGTTCAACGGCCGCTTCGAGGAACTGCGGACCGAGCGCGCCGAACTGGTCGCCGGGCGCGAGGCCCTCGACGTCCAGCGCGCCGAGCTCCAGGCGCGGACCGCCGACCTCACCGCCCAGCTGAAGCGGCTGGAGCACACGGTCCACCACACCTTCGTCAACCTCTCGCTGCGCACCCTCGGCCTCGTCGAGCGCCAGCTCGGCGTCATCGAGAGCCTGGAGGAGCGGGAGCACGACCCGGAGCGGCTCGCGACCCTCTTCAAGCTCGACCACATGGCCACCGTCATGCGCAGGCACAGCGAGAACATGCTGGTCCTCGCGGGCACCGAGCACAGCCACGGACACGCGGGACCGATCCCGCTGGTCGACGTGGCGCGCGCGGCCGTCTCCGAGATCGAGCGGTACGAGCGGGTCACGATCCAGTCCCTGCCCCCGCACGCCCAGATCGCCGGTTTCGCCGCCGACGACCTCAGCCACCTCGTCGCCGAACTCCTGGAGAACGCGACCTCCTTCTCGCCGCCCGACTCCCACGTCCAGCTCTCCGGCTGGCTGCTGGAGAGCGGCGAGGTGATGCTCTCCGTCCAGGACGAGGGCATCGGGATGTCGCCCGAGCGGATGGCCGAACTCAACGCCCGCCTCGGCGACCCCGCGCTGTTCGACTCGGCCGAGCAGGACGGCGAGGGCGCACCGGAGGCCGGGCTCGGTCTCCGGGTCGCCTCCCTGCTGGCCGCGCGCCACGGCGTACGGGTCCAGCTGCGCGAGCACAAGGGCAGCGGGGTGACGGCCGTCGTCGTCCTGCCCGAGGCCCTGCTGCCGAAGGCCCCGCCGGCCGCCGTGCCGCCGCCGGTCCAGGTCCCGGGCGAGGCGCCCGCGCTGAACCTGCCGGGTTCGGTCGCCGAGGCCAACTCCAACGCGCTGCCGGGAGGACGCGAGGCGGCCCGCTCCGGCGACCCGCTGATCGAGGCCGCAGAGCGGGCGATCCGCGCCTCGGGCGTCGACGGGCCGAGCGCCGAAGAGGCAGTCACCGAAGAGGCAGTCGCCGAAGAGACGGCTGCCGACGAGCCGGGCGCCGATGAGGCGAGCGCCGATGAGGCGAGCGCGGAGGAGCCGGGCGCCGGCACGGAGGCCGTGGCCGGCACCGAGCCCGCCCCCGAGTCCGAATCCGAGACCACGATGCAGGTCCGGCTCCCGGTCGCCCGGGCTGCCGCTCCCGCCCCGCCGGACCCCGCGGCCGCTCCTGCGGCCGGTGCGTCCGGCCCGTACACCATCGGCCCCGACCGCCACGAGCGCACCGCGGACGAGGCCCCGGAGCCGGCCACCTCACCGGCTCCCGCACCCACGACCGTGGCCGAAGCCCTGCCCGGCCCCCGGCGCCCGGAACCGGAGCCGGAACAGGAGCAGGAGGAGGACCGGTCGCGGGCGACGGCCGAACGCCTCACGGACAAGGGGCTGCCCAAGCGCACCCCCAAGATCGTCAAACCCGCCACGGAACCCGCCGCCGAGCGCAAGGGAACCCTGGACAAGGAGGCGCTGCGCCGTCGGCTCGGCGGCTTCCACCAGGGCGCGAAGGACGGCCGCAGGGATGTCGAGGCGGAGATCGCCGAATTCACGGCGACCGGGTCGTTCCCGGTGGCCGCCGCACCCGGCGGGGGTTCCGCACACCCCGGGCGCGGCGAGAGCGACCGCGGTGTGACCGACCGCGGCACTGTCCGAAACGACCAGACGACGGATGAGACGGGGGACACAGTCGAGGAGGCACACAGTTGACTGCGCCCAGCACGCTCGGGCTGAGCACCGAGGCCCGGAACCTTCACTGGCTGCTGAGCAATCTGGTGGAGGAGGTGCCAGGGGTCCACTCGGTCACCGTCGTCTCGTCCGACGGGCTGATGCTGCTCTCCTCCGACCCCGGCCACCTGGTCACCCGGCCCGGGGGCCCGCAGGACGGGCCCAGGGGCTCCAGCGCGGACCTCGCGACCGTCGTCTCCGGCATCGGCAGCCTCACCATCGGCGCCGCCGGGCTGATGGACGGCGGTGGCGTCAAACAAACCATGGTCGCCATGGACGAGGGCAGCGTCTTCGTCATGTCGATCAGCGACGGATCGCTGCTCGGGGTGCACGCCACACCGGACTGCGACATGAGCGTCATCGCGTACCACATGGCCCTCTTCGTCGGCCGGGCCGGACACGTACTCACCCCCGAACTCCGCAGTGAGCTGCGCAAGTCGATGGAGGGTGCCGAGTGAAGCCCGTCGCCGAAACCGCCCGCAGGCTCCCCGTCCGCGGCGCCGACCGCAGGCCCGCACGGGTCCGCCCGTACTCGCTCACCGGTGGCCGCACCCGCTTCGGCCACGTCCTGCTCGTGGAGACCTTCGTCGCCGCGCTCGAAGCGCCCGAGGAGCGCCGCGAGCTGCCCCAGGGCAACGGGTCCGCCCGCCTCATGCCGGAGCTGCGGGCCATCGTCGAAATCTGCCGCCGGATGCGTACCGTCGCGGAGATCTCGGCCCTGTTGAAGATGCCGCTCGGTGTGGTCCGGGTGCTGCTCAGCGACTTGGCCGACCAAGGAAAGATCCGCGTGTACGGGACCGGTCACGGCACCGGCCAGCCCGACCGCGCACTGCTCGAAAGGGTGCTCAATGGCCTCCGTCGTCTCTGAGTCGCCGCTCTTCACCCCTCGTCAGCCGGGCACCGGCAACCAGGCCGAGGAAGCGCCGCAGGCATGGCAACTGGACCACACCAGGGCCCCCGTCGCCACGAAGATCGTGGTCGCGGGAGGCTTCGGCGTGGGCAAGACGACCTTCGTCGGATCGGTCTCCGAGATCACCCCGCTGAAGACCGAAGCGCTGATGACGCAGGCCAGCGAGGAGACCGACGACCTCTCCGCCACGCCCGACAAGATCACCACGACTGTCGCGATGGACTTCGGCCGGCTCACGCTCGACGACGACCTCGTGCTGTACGTGTTCGGCACCCCCGGCCAGCAGCGCTTCTGGTTCATGTGGGACGACCTGGTGCGCGGCGCGATCGGGGCGGTGGTGCTCGCCGACACCCGGCGGCTCGCCGACTGCTTCCCCGCACTCGACTACTTCGAGAGCTGCGGCCTGCCGTACATCGTCGCCGTCAACCACTTCGAGGGAACAACGGCGTTCGAGGAGGCGGACGTCAGGGAGGCCCTGACGGTACCGCCGCACGTACCCGTCGTGATCATGGACGCGCGCAACAGGATCACGGTCGTCGAGTCGCTGCTGGCCCTCGTCGGCCACGCCCTCGACGCCACCCCGGCCTGACCCGGCCCGAAGCCCGGCCCGGGCTCGCGGGGCCCGGGCCGGGCCCTTCGGCCCCGTTCCCGGCCCCCGCCCGGCTCGTACGCAACACGTAACGGAGAACCGCGATGCGGAGAATACTCATAGTCGGAGCCGGTCAGTCCGGACTCCAGCTCGCCCTCGGACTGCAGTCCAAGGGCTACGAAGTCACCCTGATGTCCAACCGGACCGCCGACGAGATCCGGTCCGGCCGGGTCATGTCGACGCAGTGCATGTTCCACACGGCGCTCCAGCACGAGCGCGACTACCAGCTCAACTTCTGGGAGTCCCAGGCCCCGCGCATCGAGGGACTCGGCGTCTCCGTCGCCGCGCCCGACTCCTCGCGCGCCGTCGACTGGGTCGGCCGGCTGGACGGCTTCGCGCAGTCCGTCGACCAGCGCGTGAAGATGGCCGGCTGGATGGAGACGTTTGCCCAGCGCGGCGGCCAGCTCGTCATCCACGGCGCGGCCGTCTCCGACCTGGACTACTTCTCCCGCACCTACGACCTGGTGCTGGTCTCGGCCGGCAAGGGCGAGCTGGTCTCCATGTTCGGCCGGGACGCGTCCCGTTCGCCGTTCGACGCCCCGCAGCGCGCCCTGGCCGTCGCGTACGTCCACGGCATGGGCCCGCGCCCGGAGCACCCCGACTTCGACGCGGTCCGCTGCAACCTGGTCCCCGGCGTCGGCGAGCTGTTCGTGATGCCGACCCTGACCACGTCCGGCCGCGCCGACATCCTGTTCTGGGAAGGCGTCCCGGGCGGACCGCTCGACGTCTTCCAGGGCATCAAGGACCCCTCCGAGCACCTCGCGAAGACGCTGGAGCTCATGGAGCGGTTCACGCCGTGGGAGTACGCCCGCGCCACCAAGGTGGAACTGACCGACGCCAACGGCACCCTGGCGGGCCGCTACGCGCCGACCGTCCGCAAGCCGATCGGCCGGCTGCCCGGCGGCGGCCTGGTGCTCGGCGTGGCCGACGTCGTCGTCGCCAACGACCCGATCACCGGCCAGGGCTCCAACTCCGCCTCCAAGTGCGCCAACGCCTACCTGGACGCGATCGTCGAGCACGGCGACCGGGAGTTCGACGCGGAGTGGATGCAGGCGACGTTCGACCGCTACTGGGAGACCGCGCAGCACGTCGTGAAGTGGACCAACGCGATGCTCGGCGTCCCGCCGGAGCACGTGCTGAACCTGATCGGCGCCGCCGGCCAACTCCAGCCGGTCGCCGACCGCTTCGCCAACGGCTTCAACGACCCGGCGGACTTCGAGAACTTCTTCTTCGACCCGGAGAAGACCAACGCCTACCTCGCCGAGGTGTCGGGCGCCGCGTAGACGTCCGGACAACGCGACGGGGCCGGGCCGGGTCGGGGACACCGAACCCGGCCCGGCCCCGTCGGCGTTCCGCTGCCGTGCGAGAGACCCTAGCGCCCCGGCGCCGACGACGACCCGTAGCCCGTGTCCGAGCCGGAGGAGGCGCCCTGCGGGAGCGCCGGCAGGCGGTACGAGGACAGCGACGCGCCCTGCGGGTCGGGTCGTACCGCGCCGAGCAGCGGGTTCGAGGCCACCGGCGAGACCTTCACCCGCGAGCCGGGCCGGGGCGCCTGCACCACCAGGCCGTTGCCGATGTACAGCGCCACATGGGTGGCCTTCGGGAAGTAGATCACCAGGTCGCCCGGGCGCAGCGCGTTCAGCGGTACCTTCCGCAGCTGCCGCCACTGCTCCTGCGAGGTCCGCGGAATGGCCAGGCCCGCCCGCGCCCACGCCCGCGAGGTGAGCCCCGAGCAGTCGAACGAGTCCGGCCCCTCCGCGCCCCACACGTACGGCTTGCCGATCTGGCCGATCGCGTACGCCACCGCCTCGGCGCCCGCCCCGGACGGCCGCTTCGTCGAGGACAGCGCCCCCGAGGCGGCCAGGGCGCCCTGGGCCTTCGCCGTGCCCTCCCGTTCGAGCCGGGACAGCTCGGCGAGCTGCGTGCCGGAGAGCGTGGACAGCGCCTTCTCCACCGTCCGCAGCCGCGTCCGGACCGTGTCCCGCTGCTTCTTCTGCCGCGCGGCCAGGACCCGCTTCCGGTCGAGCACCTTGCGGGACTCGGTCGCCAGCTCGTCGGCGCGCTTCTCGGCGGCGGCGAGCCGCTTCGTGGTCGCCGCCCGGCCGGCGGCCGCCCGCCGGATCATGTGCTCCTGGTCCAGGAGGTGTTCGGGGTCGGGGGACAGCAGGAGCCGCATGTACGCGGAGAAGTCGGACCGCCCCTGGTACTGCTCCCGCGCCAGCCGCCCGGCCGCGTCGCGGCTGTCGGCCAGCGCGGTGCGGGCGGCGACGAGCGCGATGTCGAGCTTCTTCGCCTCCGCCTTGCGCTTCTTCAGCTCCGCCGCGGTCCCGTTGTACGTCTCGGTGGCCTCCTCGGCCTGCTGGTACAGCTTCTGCAGGTCGGTCAGGAGCCGGGAGACGCTCCTGCCCGCGGTCGCGGGGGAGCCGGACGACCCGGGCGTGTCACCCGCGACGGGGTCCGGGGCCCCGGGCGCGGCCACCGCCTGCGAGGTCACGACGAGGGCCGCCAGGGTCGCGGTGCAGACCGTACGAAGGGCTCCGCCCGACACGACATCACCTCCGGTGACGGGGCGGTCGCGAAACTACCCCATGAGTGAACGCAACGGATCAATACGGTCACTCGGTGCCGGGAGATGCAAGAACCGGGCGTGCGGCGGTGGACGGGTTCGCCCGGAAGGCGGCGGGGCCGGTGCGCCGCCCGGGTTCCGGGCCCCCGTCGCCCGGAGCGGCGTGTTCCGGCGGCCGCTCCGGGCGAGGGGACCGGGGTCCGGGGCTCAGTCGACGGGCAGTGCGTAGAACATCCGGTCGCGCTGCACGACGACCAGCCGCCCGGTCGGCAGGACCCGGTACGGGGCGGTGACCGCGGGGCCCTTCGGGTCCTGGACGCCGATGTCCTGGAACTTCCACAACCGTCGCCCGTCCTGCGCCGCGAACGCGGTGACCTGGGACCTGTCCGAGGCCAGCAGCGTTCTGCCGGTCGTGCTGAGCGTGACGGCGGGCGCGGAGGTGCCGGGCAGCACCTCGGTGGAGCGCCGCCAGCGCAGCCGTCCGCTCTCCCGCTCGACCGCGCCCACCTCCTGGGAGCGGTTGGCGGTGTGGAGCAGCGCCCCGCTGACGACCGGGGTCCCGAACGGTCCGCCGGTGCCGTTCAGCGTCCACTTCGGTTTGCCGGACGGGGTCTCGAACGCCAGGAGGTCGTCGCCCACCGCCGCGTACAGCAGCCCCTGTTCGTCGCCCGAGGCCGCCCCGTCCGGTGCGACGGAACCGAGGGACCTGCTCCACAGCTGCTTGCCGGTCTTCCGGTCGAAGCACCGGAAGACGGCCTTCCCCTTGGCGGCGCGCACGTCGCCGGGAGAGAGCGTGCCCTGGGTCTGGCGTACGACGATGTCGTTCTCCCGGAGCGCGATCAGCCGGTGGACGGGGGCGCCGCCGCGTCCGTTGGGCACGGGGGTCCGCCACAGCTCCTTGCGCTGTGCGATGTCGTAGGCGAAGAGGTACGACTTGACGACCTGCCTGTCCTTGCCGCGCTTCTTGCCCTTCTTCGGCGGCGGGGCCTTGACGGTGACCCTGTGGGAGCCGGTGAACCAGACCACCGGGTCGGACGAGCCGACGATTTCCGGCATCGTGAGGCCCGGCGCCCCGGCGAACAGGTCCGCGTGGGCCTCCCGGTGGGTGACCTTGCCGTTCTTCGCCGAGAGCCAGAGGAACTCGGACGGGCCGATGACGAAACAGACGGAATCCCCGGCGGTGACGGCCGCCTTCCCCCGGGCCGCGTCCGCGTTCTCCCAGGCCCGGCGGCCGGTCCGCAGATCGACGGCGGTCGCCCCGTTCTCCCCGGTCAGCACCAGCAGCCGGTCGTTCCAGAGGGTGGCGGTGAGCGGTGCGGGCAGGGACTCCGGGTGGGCGTACATCCAGCGGGGGGACGGCGGCAGCCCGGCGGGGCGGGGAGCGCTGCTCTTCGGCGCGGGCTTGGCGTCGTCCGTCGACCCGTCGCCGTCGCCCAGCGCGAGCACGCCGCCCCCGCCGACGAGCAGACCCGCGGCCCCGGCCGCGAGCCCGACGAGCAGCCCGCGCCGGCCGAGCGCGGCCTCGACGGGCCGCCGGGCGGGGGCGGAGGCGGACCCGGCGGGCACCGGCAGCGGGGGCGCCGTCGGCGGGATGGCGGGCGGGAGCGCCGCGGGAAGCGCGGGGACGGGAGCCGCAGGCAGAGCGGGAAGGGCGGGAGCGGCGGGAACGAGGTCCGTGCCGGGGCCGGAGCCGGATCCCGCCGGCAGGGCCGGGACGGGGCCCGGCTGCGGGCCGGTGAGCTCGGGCGGGACGGACAGCTGGGTGGTCGCGCGGTCGGCCCTCGGGGCGCGTCGTCCGATGCCGCTGAGCTGGGTGGTCCGGGTGTCCTCGATGAAGGAGGAGGACTCGGCGGCCCCGCCCCCCGACCCGTCGGCCGGTGCCTCGGCCGTTCCGTCGGTGGTTTCCCCGGCGGGTGTCCCGGACGTCTCTTCGGCCGGGGCCTTCGGCTGAGGTGCGAGCGGCAGGCCCGACGCCGTCGACTCCCGTACCCGCGCCTCCTGTTCCGCCAGCGACGCGACCAGCCGTTCCGGCAGCCAGCCGTCCTTCGCGAGTTCCGCGACCCCCTCCGGGGCCAGCTCCGCCGCCACCGTCTCCGCGCTCGGCCGGTCGGCCGGGTCCTTCGCCAGGCAGCGGGCGATCAGATCGCGCAACTCCTCGGGAACCGCGCCCAGTTCGGGGTCCGTGCGGGCGATGCGCTCGGCCCCCTCGGCGGCCGGACCGTCGGCGAGCGGGGTGGTACCGGTCGCCGCGTACGCCAGCAGCAGGCCCAGTACGAAGAGGTCGGAGGCCGGGCCGGGCTCCTCGCCCTCGACCTGCTCGGGGGTGAGATAACCGAGCCGTACGGAAAGCTGTCCGCCGGGCCGGGCCTCGGCGGAGGCCGCGGCACCCAGGGGGCCGAACGCGGTGAGCCGCGGCCCGTCCTCGGCCAGCAGCACCGTTCGGGGGGACAGACCCTGGAACACGGCCCCGGTGGCGTGCACCCGGGCGAGGGTCTCGGCGATGCCCGCGCCCAGCACCCGCACGGCGTGCTCGGGAAGCGGCCCCGCGAAACCGATCGCCTCGGAGAGCGCCGTGGCGGGCACGTAGGGCCCGGCCGTCCACGGCAGCTCCGAGTCCGGGGCGTCGGCCGGGACCTCCGGCCGGGGCCCGTCGCCGGCCAGCCGCTCCTCGGTACGGGCCTCCGCCTGGAAACGGCGCCGGAAGGCGGGCAGCGAGGCGAGTTCGGGACGGGCCGCGGTGATCACCACGGGATCGTCGGCCGCCGGGTCGTGCGCGAGGTACCGCACGGCGCTCGCGGTCTCGCGCAACCGTGCCAGCACGGTGTACGCACCGAAGCGGCGTGGATCGTCCTGACGCGGCGCCTCCATGGCGCATCCCCCCTAGGGTCTTTCGTTCGGATCAGGCCGGATCCGAACGAAAAGACCCTCGCTGACCCTGCCCGAGCACCGGAGCGTCGATCTTAGAGCGTCCGGAAACCGGTGCGGGGCCCCGCACCCGCCACGCTCTCAGCGCGGTTTGGACCAGGGCCACTTGGGGGTGTTCCGTACCCGCCCCTCGGGGACGTACTCATACACCCAGCCGCGCGGAATGCCCAGCCGCTTGGAATGACCGGCCGGTGCGCGACGGTAGGCGTACACGGTCGGTGGACCGCCGTCGGCGGCCGGGACCGGGACCTCGTACCACTTGGGCGGGTGGCCGGTCGCACCCACCAGGACGGGCAGCACCCGCCCGTCCAGGGGGCCACCGGTGAAGGGGGTGTTCTCGCTTCTCACCGCCCCAGTCTGACCGATGGGTCCGCGGGCAGCAGATGAGCCGCCCCGTCGGCCACCGTGACCAGCCGCTCCGCCAGCCGCCCGGCCGGGCCCCCGGCGTTCTCCAGCGGAAGCAGCGCCTCCAGCACCGAAGCGGTCTGCGGGTCCGTCGCGGCCGTGACGGCCAGCAGCGCGAGCAGCTGATCGACCAGCCAGCCGCGCAGCTCGGCCGCGGCGGGCTGCTTCCCCTCGTCCAGCCAGATCAGGGACGCGGCCTCGACCGCCGCGATCCAGGTGCGCACCATCATCCGGAGCCTGGGGCCGGGCGCGGTCCCGGTGCCCGCGCCGAACCTGCCCAGGTGCAGCAGGATCTGCTCGGCCGCCGCGCGCCGCACCTCGTCGACGATCGCCGTCGTGCGGGAGGTCCCGACGACGCTGCCGCCGCGCAGCAACGCGCTGAACCCGGTGTCGTGTTCGTCGACGAAGGCGAGGTAGCGGTCGAGCACCCGCGACACCCGCTCGGTGGGCGGCCCCGCCGGTGGCTCGGTGAAGCACAGGATCAGCTCGTCCGAGGCGGATCGCAGCGCCGCCTCGTACAACTGCTGCCGCCCGCCGGGGAAGTAGCGGTAGACGAGCGGCCGGGACACCCCGGCGACCGTGGCGACCTCGTCGAGCGAGACCTCGTCGGGGGCCCGGTGGGCGAAGAGGGTGAGGGCCGCGCCGAGAAGCTGGGCGCGACGCTCCTCGACGCTGAGCCTTCGGTACGCGCGGGTCGGCGGCACGGTGGCGGCAGTCATGACCGGAAGCCTAACGACCGGGGGACCGGCGGGGGCGGCCCGTCACCGAGGCTCCCCGAGCGCGCGGGTCGCCTCCCGCTGTATGTGCGCGGAGCGGTCGAGGAAGCCGAGGATCACGGCGAGCTCCGCGTCCGAGTACTCCGCGTACAGCTCGGCGAGATGGGCGGCGAAGGGGGTGAAGAGCGGGGCGAACCGGGCCTCGATGCCCGGGTCGATCTCGACGTTGACCCGTCTGCCGTCCTGCGGGTCCTTTACCCTGCGGGCGAAGCCCTTGCGCTCCAGCCTGTCGACCAGCCCCGTGACGGAGGCCGGTGCCAGGCCGGTGAGCTCTCCCAGCTCGCCCGCGCTGAGCGCGCCCGACCGCTGGAGCAGGTCGAGCGTCTTCTCCTCGACCGCGCTGAGGCCCATTCGGTCGCTGATCGCCGCGTGGTACATGACGGCCGCGTTGCTGTGCACCCGCCCCGCCTCCCCGAGCCGGGCGAGGAGTTCTTCCCTTGACGTTCCCATGAGCGCTCCATATATTTAGTTCGACCGAACGAAATAATAGCAGAGGTGGACGGGGGAGAGGGAAGCGCATGGACACCGGGGAGAGGGAGGTCCGCGAGCTCTTCGCGGAGTACTGCAGGACCTGGACGGAGGCGGACTCCGCCGGATTCGGGCGGCTGTTCACCGAGGACGCCGACTACGTGTCCTACGACGGAAGCTGGGCCGCCGGTTCCGCGAAGCTGGAGGACAACCACGACAAGCTGTTCCGCGGCGTGATCGCCGGTTCGGCGATGGTCGGGGAGATCGAGTCCCTGCGCTTCGTCACCGACTCCGTGGCCGTGCTGGTGGGCAACGGATCGGTCCTCATGCCCTGGCGCGACAGGCTGCCGAAGCGGCGGCTGTCGCGCCAGGTCGTCGTCTGTGTCCGGACGCCGCGGGGCTGGCGGATAGCGGCGATCCAGAACGGGCGGCAGCGGCCGGTGACCATTCCGGAGCCGGGCTCGATGCCGGCGAGGATGTCGCGGGGCATGACGCGGCTCGCCCGGCGCTTCGGCGTGGGCCGGGCGCGGGAGGTCACCCTGCCCTGAGCGGGTCCCGGGGCGGGGGTGGAAAGGGAGGCGAGCGGGGGCGGGCGGCTCAGGCCAGGAGGCCGGACTTCTTCCACATCCTGCGCCCCACCCCGTTGAGCACCCCGATGTCGTCGAAGAAGTCCGTCAGCCGCTTCGCACCGGTCTGCATGACCTCCGCCCGGTGGCCGCTGGCCTTCACCTGGGCGACGGCTTCGTGCCGGTCCAGGCCGACGTTCTCGTACACCTGGGGGTTGATGAAGCAGACGGAGAAGACGCGGGCCGCCTCGCCGCAGCTCAGCCGGGTCAGCCGACGCTCCCAGGCAGGGGCGGTCACCATCTGCCGGCGCAGCTCCTCGCGGGCGTACCGGACGTGCCGGGCCTCCTCGACCACATGGATGCGGGTCACGCCGCGCACCAGCGTCTGGACCCGCTCGTCCGGGAACGTCAGCCGCTGCATCCAGTCGAGGATCTCCTCGCCGAGCAGTGTCGCGGCGAACGAACCGGGGGTGGTGGAGATGGTCTTCAGTACGCGCGCGAGGTTGTGGTAGACGCGCGGCACGGGGTAGTCGGGCGTCCCGCCCCACTTGATCATGCGGCCGAACATCATCGAGTGCCGGCACTCGTCGGCTATCTCGGTGAGCGCGTAGCGGACGTGGTTGCTGGTCACCGGGCGGTCGTAGATGTGCCGGACCAGCAGCTGCATGAGGATGATCTCGAACCAGATGCCCAGCGAGGCCAGCGACGCCGCCTCGTGCCGGGAGAGGTCGATCCGCTGCTCCTCGGACATCTTCCGCCACAGCGGGGTGTCGTAGAGGGAGACGAGCTCGGGCGGCCAGAACCACTTGCCCTCCTCGACCGCCGAGGCCCAGTCGAGCTCCTTGTCCGGGTCGAAGGAGTGCCTGGCCGAGGATTCGAGCAGCCGCTCGGCGACCTGTTCCCGGTCCCGGAGCGGGCCGAGTGCGTCGCGCAGCAGCTGGATGTCGCGTTCGGACACTGTGGTCATGACTGGGGCACCTCGCGCATGGGTTACCGGGGGTCACTCCTTATGAGACGCCCCGTCAGCAAGGCCGTCAATCCCTTGGGTGCGACTTGTTGACCCCGTGTCTACCAACGTGTGAACCTGCCAACTGACGCAAGCGCCACGGGAATTGTCGGAACATGCCAGGCGAAGGAGCCGTCCGTGTCGACACACGACCTCTACACCACTGCCCCCGAAGCACCGCTGTGGCAGGTGCCGGCCTCCGGCGCCGCCCGCTTCACCTGGGACTACGACGACGGCCGGGACCGCCTGCTCGCCCTCTACCAGAAGGGCAAGGACAAGCAGTGGGACGGCAACAAGCGCATCGACTGGTCCCTGGAGGTCGACCCCGCCGACCCGCTCGGCACCCCGGACGAGGCCCTCACCCTGTACGGCACCCCGCACTGGGCGAAGATGACCGAGAAGGACCGGGGCGAGCTGCGCAAGCACTACACCGCCTGGCAGTTCAGCCAGTTCCTCCACGGCGAGCAGGGCGCCATGGTGTGCGCGGCCAGGATCGTGGAGTCCGTCCCCGACCTGGACGCGAAGTTCTACTCCGCGACCCAGACCATGGACGAGGCCCGGCACGCCGAGATCTACGGACGGTTCCTGCACGAGAAGGTCGGGATGCTCTACCCGATCAACGACAACCTCCAGGGGCTGCTCGGCGACACCCTGCGCGACTCCCGCTGGGACATGCCCTACCTCGGCATGCAGGTCCTCATCGAAGGGCTCGCCCTGGCCGCGTTCGGCATGATCCGCGACACGACGACCAAGCCGCTGCCCAAGCAGATCCTCGCGTATGTGATGCAGGACGAGGCCCGGCACGTCGCGTTCGGACGGATGGCGCTGCGCGACTACTACAAGCAGCTGAGCGACGCCGAACTGCGCGAGCGCGAGGACTTCGTCATCGAGGGCTGCTACCTGATGCGGGACCGGCTCAGCGGGGTCGAGGTGCTGGAGAACTTCGGCATCGGCAAACAGGAGGCCAAGGACCTCTCCGAGCACTCGGAGTTCCTGCAGCTCTTCCGGAAGCTGCTGTTCAGCCGGATAGTGCCGTGCGTCAAGGACATCGGTCTGTGGGGCGAACGGCTCCAGAAGGCATACGTCGACATGGGCGTCTTCGAACTCGGCGACTCCAACCTCGACCTGCTGATGGCCCAGGACGAGGAAATAGCCGAACAGCTCGACCGGGACCGCTTCGCGGCGGAGGAACGGGCCAGGGTCGCCGAGGTCGAGGAGGCGATAACCCAGGGCGGTTCCGGCACGCCGGGGGACTGACGGCGCGTCGGCCGCCCGGAGACGGGAGCTGCCCGGAGGGATCGCGCGGGGCGAGGAGCCGGTCGGCGGGAACGGCTGCCCGGAGGCACCCCGGCGGGGTGACGGAACGGGGCGTCTTCGTGGGACGACGGGGCAAATGGATGTACGCCGTCGGCCGGGGCGGGAAGGATGACGGCATGACGTCACTGTCGCCGCTCCCTGCCGCAGACCCCGCAGCCGCCCGCCGCAGCCTGGAAGCGCTGGCCCTGGGCGACGCGTTCGGCGAGCGCTGGTTCCCCCTCTTCCGTGAGCCCCGCCGGGCGTTCGACGAGATCAAGGCGCGCCGCACCCCCGAGGAAGCCGACTGGCACTGGACCGACGACACCGCGCTGGCCCGCGCCCTGCTGCGGGTCCTGGAGGAGCACGGCCGGGTCGAGCAGGACCGGCTCGCGCTCTGCTTCGCCCTCGCCTACGAGGCCGATCGGGCCCGCGGCTACGGGCACGGCATGCACATGCTGCTGCCCCAGCTGCTGGCCGCACCGGCCGACTGGCGCACCCTGGCGCCCGGACTCTTCGAGGGCGGCAGCCTCGGCAACGGCGCGGCGATGCGGGTCGCACCGCTCGGCGCGTACTTCCACCGGGACGTCGGGTTCGCCGCCGAGCAGGCGGCGTCCCAGGCGACCGTCACCCACGCCCACCCGGAGGGAATCGCGGGCGCGGTGGCGGTCGCGGTCGCGGCGGCGCTGACGGTCCGCGGCGAGTTCACCCTGGCCGCGGTCGCCGACCGGACCCCCGAGGGGCTCGTGCACGACGGTCTGCGCCGGGCCGTCGACGTCCCCTTCACCACCGAGCCGTGGAAGGCGGCCGATCTGCTGGGCAACGGGCAGCGCATCCGCGCCGACGACACGGTCCCGTTCGCCCTGTGGACCGCGGCCCGGCATCCGGACGACCTGGAGGCGGCGCTCTGGGCGACGGCCGAGGGCCTCGGTGACGTCGACACGACCTGCGCCATCACCGGCGGCGTCGTGGGCGCGGCCACCGGCGTCGACGGGGCGCCCGAATCGTGGCTGCGGCGCCGCGAACCGCTGGACTGAACGGGGACGGCGCCCGCCACCGACGACAGGGGCCGGCACCACCGACGACGGAGGCCGCCACCCCGTCGGCATGGACCGCCACCGCCGACGAGGTCGTCACCGTCGACGGGGGCAGCGGCACGTCACGGTCGCAGGGCGGGCAGGGCGCTCTCCACCGCGCCGGCCGCCGCGAGCAGCGAGACGTCCGCGCCGCGCTCCGCGACCAGTTGCAGCCCGACCGGGCAGCCGTCCGCTGTGAAGCCCGCGGGCACACTGGCGGCCGGATGCCCGCTGAGGTTGAACGCCCAGGTCAGCGCGGTCGAGTAGAGCTCGCCCGGTCCGTCGTGCCCATGCGGGCGGTTCGGCGTGGTCGGGGTGAGCAGCAGCGGGGCGCGGGCGAACAGCGCGTCGAGCCGGAGGCCGTTCTCGCGCCGGACCTCCACGGCGGCGGGGGCCTCCTCCCCGCCCCGGACCGCCGACCACGCCTCGCGGGGGTCGAGGAGTTCGCACCCACCGCCCACGAGCCGCACCACCCCGGCCGCCACCAGCCGTTCCACCGCGCGCCGCACCACCGCGGCGACCTCCGGATCGACCTCGGCGTACCCCAGGTCCGGGCTGAAGACGGCCGGCGCGGGAAGGACCGGCGGCACCGGCTCGTACGCGTCCAGGACGGTGCGCAGATACGTTCCGGCCCCGGCCGCCGACCGGGCCAGCACCCCGGCGGACGCCAGCCCGGAACGGTCCGGGGAGGGCAGCAGACCGTTTGTCGTCTTCAGGCCGAACACCCCGCACCACGCGGCCGGGATCCGTACCGACCCGGCCCCGTCGCTGCCGGTCGCCAGCTCCACCAGGTCCGCCGCGACCGCGGCCGCCGAGCCCGCCGAGGAGCCGCCCGGGGTGCGGTCGGGGCGCCACGGGTTGACCGTACGGCCGTGGGCGCCCAGCCCCCAGGTCTGCCAGGACGTGCCGGGGCCGGGCACCGAGGTCGAGCCGACCGGGACGCCACCGGCCGCGATCAGCCGCCGGGCCGCGTACGACCGGATGCCCGAGCGTCCCTTGACCGCGAACGGCAGACCGGCCAGGGGCAGCCGCCGGGCCGGCCCGGCGCCGGCGAGCGCCCGCTCGTGCCACACCTCGACGAACGCGCACAGCCGCGGGTCCGTCCGGTCGATCCGCTCCAGGGTCCGGCGCACCCCGTCCGTCGCATCGTCCATCCGGTCAGTCTCGCAGGGCCGCCGCCATGACGGAACGCGCGATCGGGGCCGCGTTGCCGCCGCCGCTGATGTCGGCCCGCCGCGCCGCCGCGTCCTCCACGACCACGGCGACCGCGACGGCCGGCTGCGCCGAACCGGGCGCCTGCGCCCAGGAGATGAACCAGGCGTACGGCGTGCCCGTGTTGTCGACGCCGTGCTGCGCGGTGCCGGTCTTGCCGCCGACGGTCACCCCGTCGATCGCGGCGTTGGACCCGGTGCCGTTCTCCACGACGTCCACCATCATCTCGCGCAGCTGTATCGCCGTCCGCGGGTTCATCGCCCGGTGGTAGGTGCGCGATCCGTTCTGACGGACGGTCGCCCCGCTCCGGGTGGTCGTGCGGTCCACCAGGTACGGGTACTTGAGATCGCCGCCGTTGGCCACGGCGGACGCCACCATCGCCATCTGGAGCGGGGTCGCCGTCGTGTCGAACTGCCCGATCGAGGACAGCGCGAGCTGGTCGTCGGACATCCCGGTGTCGAAATTGCTCTTCGCCACCCCCGGGGGGATCTTCAGCCCGGTGTCGTTGAAGCCGAACTTCTCCACCGCCTCCACCATGTCCGCCGGACCGACCCGCACCCCCAGGTCCGCCAGCACGGTGTTGCAGGAGATCCGGATCGCCTCGGCGAGCGACGCCTGCTCGCAGCCCCGGGACTCGTTGGGCAGCGTCGTCCTCGTGCCCGGCAGCACGTACGGGGACGGGGTGTCGGTCTCCGCGTGCGGATCGGTGACGACCCCCGCGTCGAGCGCCGCCGCGGCCGTCACGATCTTGAAGGTGGAACCCGGCGGGTAGGTCTGCCGGATCGCCCGGTTGAGCATCGGCCGGCTCTCCGCCGCGTTCAGCCGCCGCCAGGCGTCGGTGACGGACGAACCGGTGCCCGAGAGCAGCCCGGGATCGTACGAGGGGGTCGAGACCAGTGCCAGGACGCGGCCGGTCGCCGGTTCCAGGGCGGCGACCGCGCCCCGCCGCCCGCCGAGCCCGTCGTAGGCGGCGCGTTGCACGGCGTCCTCGACGGTCGTGGCCACGTTGCCGCCGGGCTGCTGGGCCCGGGTGATGTCGTTCCACAGCGGGAACGGGGCGAGCATCGGATCGGTGCCGGAGAGCACGTCGTCCTCGGTGTACTCGATCAGGGAGGTGCCGTACGTCTGCGAGGCGTAGCCGGTCACGGGGGCGTACAGCGGACCGTTCCGGTAGGTGCGCTCGTACCTGAGCTGCTCGCCGGTGTCCTCGGACCCCGTGACGGACCTGCCGTCGACCAGGATGTTGCCGCGCGGCTGGCCGTAACGGGCGATCGTGAGGCGGCGGTTGGCGGGGTTGTGGTCCAGGCCGTCGGCTTCGATGACCTGGATGCGGGCGGCGTTCAGGAGCAGCGCCACGAGCAGCAGCAGACAGAGCGCGGCGGCGCGGCGGATGCAGCGGATCACGACCGGGCCTCCGGTGCTCGGGGCGGGGACGAGGGCCCGGCCGACGGTTGGGGGTACGGGTACGGGGGCGCCGCGCCCCGGGGGCGGCGGGACGGGCTCACCGGTCGCCCTCCGCCACCGGCGTGATGATTCCGGTCTCCACGGCGCCGGGCTGCGGTCTGCGGGCCTGGTCGCTGACCCGGATCAGCAGCGCCACGATGATCCAGTTGGTGACGACGGACGAACCGCCCTGGGCGAGGAACGGCATCGCCATGCCCGTCAGCGGGATCAGCCCCATCACCCCGCCCGCGATCACGAACACCTGGAGCGCCAGGATCGAGGCGAGGCCGATCGACAGCAGCCGTCCGAAGGGATCGCGCAGGGCGAGACCGGCCCGGTAGCCGCGGGCCACCAGCAGCGCGTACAGCAGGAAGATCGCGGTGAGTCCGGTCAGTCCGAGCTCCTCGCCCGCCGTCGCCAGGATGAAGTCGGACTTGGCGGCGAAGCCGATGAGGATGGAGTGGCCGAGACCGAGCCCGCTGCCGAGCATCCCGCCCGCGGCGAACGCGAACAGCGACTGGGCCAGCTGGCCGGGCCCCCGACCGGCGTCGATCGAGGCGAACGGATCGAGCCAGTCCTGCACCCGGCTGTGCACATGGGGCTCGAAGGAGCCGACGACGAACGCGCCGAGGGCGGCGAGCAGCAGTCCCACCGCGATCCAGCCGGTCCGGCCGGTCGCCACGTACAGCATGATCACGAAGAGGCCGAAGAAGAGCAGCGAGGTGCCCAGGTCGCGTTCCAGGACCAGCACGCCGACGCTGAGGAGCCAGATCGCCACGATCGGGCCGAGCACCCGGCCGGTGGGGAACTGGAGCTTCCAGAACCGGCGGCCGGTGTACGCGAGCGCGTTGCGGTTCGCCGCGAGGTACGCGGCGAAGAACACGGCGAGCAGGATCTTGGCGAACTCGCCCGGCTGGAAGGAGAAACCGCCGACCCGGATCCAGATCTTGGCCCCGTTCACCGCCGGGAAGAAGATCGGCACGATCATCAGCACCAGGGCCGCGGCGACCGACAGGTACGCGTACCGCTGGAGCACCCGGTGGTCGCGCAGGAGGACCACCACGGCGATGAACAGCGACACGCCGAGCGTGGACCAGATCAGCTGGGTGGGGGCCGCCTGGTCCTTCGGCGTCTCCAGGTCGAGCCGGTAGATGAGCACCAGGCCGAGCCCGTTGAGCAGGACGGCGATGGGCAGCAGCAGCGGATCGGCGTACGGGGCGCGGAACCGCACCGCGAGATGGGCGAGGAGGGCGAGCAGACCCAGGCCCGCGCCGTAACCGGCCACGTCGGGCGGCACCACGCCGTTCCTGGCCAGGCCGACGGCGGCGTAACCGTAGACGGGGACGAACACGGCCCCGACGAGGAGCAGCAGCTCGACCCCGCGCCGCTTGGGCAGGCGGGGAGCGGGCGGGAGCGCGTCCGCCGTCGTTGCGGTCATGCCACGCAACGTAGCAAGAGCGGGTGCTCATTTCCCTTATGTCGTAGCAAGTATGTCCGGGCGGGCCGACGGGGGCACGGACCGGCCGGACCCGTTTCCGGGGCGGCGCCCGACGGTCCGTCACCTCTCCTCGCGCGGGCCGGATTCCGCACCGCCGCCACCGTCCGTCGCACCGCCGCCGGCCCCGCCGCCGCCCCGTGCCCCGTCGCCCGGCGCGTCGTCAGCGGGCGCGTCGCCGTTCGGGTCCGGGGGCTCGGGGAGCACCACCCGGGCCATCGCCCCGCCGTCCGGGGCGTTGTGGAACGAGAGTTCGGCACCGATCGCCCCGGCCTGCCCGGCGGCGATGGTCAGCCCGAGGCCGTGCCCCCGCCCGGCGCCCTCGGTGCGGAACCGCTGGGGGCCGTCGGCCAGCAGGTACGCCGGGAAACCCGGGCCGTGGTCGCGCACGGTCACCACCGGCCCGTCGACCGTCAGCACCACCGGGGGACGGCCGTGCTTGTGGGCGTTGGCGATCAGATTGCCCAGCACCCGCTCCAGCCGCCGCAGATCGGTCTCCACCCACACCCGCGCGGCCCGCCCCGGCCGGCCGGGAGCCGGGTCCGCGATCCGGACCGAGGTCTGCGTCCCGGAGGCGCGCACCACCCGTTCGACGAGCGGGACCAGTTCGTGCACGGCGAGGTCGACCCGCTCCGTGCGGGCGTCGAGCCGGGAGATCTCCAGCAGGTCCTCGGTCAGCGCCCGCATCGCCTGGACCCGGTCGCGCACCAGCTCCGACGGCCGCCCCGGCGGCAGCAGCTCGGCGGCGGCCGAGAGACCGGTCAGCGGGGTGCGGAGCTCGTGCGCCACGTCGGCGGTGAAACGCTGCTCGGCCTGCAGCTTGCGCTGGAGCGTGGCGGCCATGGTGTCCAGCGCCCCGGCGACGATCGCGACCTCGTCCTGCGGGCGCGAGGGGTCCGTCGTGCGCGGGTCGGCCACCCGGGCGTCCAGGTCGCCCGCGCCGATCCGGCGGGCCACCCGGGCCGTCCGGTGCAGCCGCCGGGTGACCCGGGTGACGGCGAACGCGCCGGCCAGCACGGTGGCGACGATGGCCAGCAGGGCGGAACCGATGATCGCCCTGTCGAGGTTGTCGATCGTGCGGGCGCTCTGGCCGTAGTCCACCACCGCGGCCAGTGCGCGGCCGTCCGCCGGGGCCGCCGCCCACATGACCGGGCGCCCGGCCAGGCTGCCGACCAGCGTGCCGCGCTCGCCGCTCACGGCCAGGGCGCGCAGCCCGGCGGGGAGCCCGGGCGGGTCGATCCCCGAACCCGGCGGCATCGCCTCGCCCGTCTGGTACGCGACGGTGGCGTCCGCCAGCCGGGCCAGGGCCTTCTCGCGGGACTGACCGACGGTCTCGCGGGTCATCCCGGTGTGCACGAGCGCGCCCAGCAGCGCGGCGAGCGTGCAGCACATCACGGTGATGAAGAGGGCCGCCTTCCAGGTGAGCGTCGCGGCCCAGGCGGGCACCCGCACCCTGCGCCGACGCGGTCGCGTGCCGCTCCGGCGGGCCCCCCGGGCGTCCTCGTCGTCCCGCGCCGCGCCGCGCGGCCCCGCGTCGCCCCGGCCCGGCTCCCGGTCACCCGTGTCGCGGCGGCTCATCGGCGTTCCGCGAGGACCCCGGGCGAGGTGGCCGGGGGAGGGACGGCGGGCCGGGAGGCGGTGAGGGAGGGCCGCGGCGTCGGGGACGGCGGGATCCGCAGGATCTCGTCCCGGGCGGGCAGCATCGCGCGCTGTCCGGCGTCCCAGGACCAGGCGGTGCGGTACTCGTACCCGGTGATCACCGACGGCGCCCGCACGATCAGGTCCCGCCCGGCCAGCTCGACGCTGATCACGGCGTCCGAGGTGGACAGGATCCGGGTCAGGCCGCCCGAATCCGGCATGTACACCCGGATGGAGAGCTGGCGGCCGGGCAGTTCGATGCCGAGGACCATCTCCTCCCGGCCGTCGCCCGTCAGATCGCGGAAGTAGGGCGGGAGCACGGGACAGGAGGCCGGCTCGGTGGGGCACGCCTCGATCTTCCGGACGATGTCCGCGGGCAGTTCGGTCGTGCCGCTGGTCCGGTTGGTGCGGGCCCCGACACCGGCCCGTACCACCGCCACCGGGTCCAGCCGCCGCACGTCGCCGCCCGGCACCGTGATCCCCGGAATGCGGGCCGTCTCGCCCTCGCCGTAGTCGTACGGGGCGGCGGAGGCGGGCGGCAGCCGGGGCCAGAGCCGGGCGGGGCCGATGGCCGGCGGGGTCGGCCCGGCGCTGTGCAGCCCGCCGGTGTCGCCGCAGCCGGACGACAGCGCGACGCCGGCGACGACCCCGAGGGCCGCCGCCGCACGCCGCCACGTCCGGCGTTCCGGGCGCATGACTCCCTCCCTTCCGGCAGTCCATACCAGATAGACCTTATGGGGAGGTAAGTCCGTTGTGCCCGTTCAGTGCGGGGAAGGGGTGGCCCGATTCCGTGGGGCGGCGAGGGGTGCCACGGAACGCCGTGGGGCGGTGCGGGATGTCAGGGGGCGCCGTGGGGCGCCGCCGCCCGCCCGCCCGGTCCCGACGGGGTCCGCCCCGCCGGTACGGGCACGGGCCTCAGCCCTGGTACGGGTTCTGCCCCGGGGCGCCCTGCGCGTACCCCGGCTGTCCCTGCGGCCCGCCGAACGGATTGCCGTTCTGCGCGGCCGCCTGCTGAGCCAGCAGCTGGTCGGCCTGCTCCTTCGGGATCTGCTGCTCGCCGCCGCAGAACGTGCACTGGGTCGCGTACTTCGTCGAGAAGGGGAACAGCGGCACGAAGAACAGGGTGAACTTGGTGACCCTCTTGCGCAGCGTGTGGGCGGCCGGATTGCCGCACCAGCCGCAGACGAGCGTCAATATGGCCAGCTGGTACAGATAGCCTCGCGTGCCGAAAATGATCATGTGGCGGGTCCCTTCCCCGTACCGCCCCGAAGGGCCTGCCGGCAGAACGCCAGCAGTTTTTCGTCCTCGTATGTGTCGTGGCTGCCGTATCCGCCGTCCATCGCGTTGTGACGGCGGACGGAGGCGAGTTCGGCGCGCAGCGCGCGTGCCGGCTCCGACCCTGCACCAGCGACCCCCGACTGCGCCAGGCGTTCCGCCACCCGGACCCTGGAGTGACGGTTCGCCTCCCAGGCGGCAAGGAGCAGCGGTACGGACTCGTCGGCCCGCCCGGTCACGTCCCACAGCGCGATCGCCGCGTCCAGCCGCAGCCACGGATCCTCGTGCCGCAGCAGCGCGCGCAGCCGCGGCGCGGTCACTTCCGCCCGGGCCCCGAGCCCGCCCAGCGCGTTCACCGCGGACCGCCGCTCGTGGACGCGCTCCGCCTGGAGGCCCTCGATCAGCACCGGCAGCACGGCGTCGGCGTCCCCGTCGACCGCCCACAGGGCCTGCGCGACCTCCGTCGCCGACGCCGACCCGGGACTCCGCAGCAGCGTCCGAAGCTCCGGCACGGCACCGTGCGCCGCGGGCCCGAACGCGGCGAGCGCCCGCAGCGCCGCGGTGCGCAGCCACTCGCCCCGGTGCGCCGGCGCGCCCCGCAGTATCCGCAGCACCTCCGGCAGCGCCTCCTGCGCCCGCAGCGCGGCCAGCCCGGTGAGCAGCGGGCCCGCCCGGTCGTGCGCCCTGCCGTCCAGCGGGACCTCGCCGAGCCTGCGGCACAGCGCCTCGGCCAGCGGGTCCGCCGTCGCCCCCAGGAAGCCGATGGCGAACCCCACGTCGTGCGGCACCTCGGGCCGCTCCAGCGCGGCGGCCAGCGCGGGCAGGGACCGGGCGTCCCCCAGCCGGGCCAGCGCCTTCACCGCGCTGCCGAGTCCCGGCGGGCCGCTCGACCAGTCCTTCACCCAGGCACCGGGATCCGCCGCCACCCGCGCCGCCAGCGCGTCGGCCGCGGGCGCCGCGAGCCCGAAGAGGTCCTCCAGCACGTGCGAGGCGGCCTCGGCCAGCTGCGGATCGGGAGTGGCGAGCTGCTCACCGACCAGCCGGACGAGCTCCCCGTACGAACCGCGCCAGACCCGGACCAGCCCGCTGCTCATCCGGAGCGCGTCGATCCGCTGCCGGCGGTCGGGGCTGCGCAGCTGGTCGGCCAGGAGTGCCGTGCGCTCGGCGACCCGGTCGTCGAGCCCGACGTGCAGGGTGCGCAGCAGATCCGCGGTCCAGGGGGCGGGGTGCTCCGTGTCCTCCTCGTCGGAAAGCCCCCGCAACTGCCCCACCAGGGTCGCCGGCGCGGACCGCTCCTCGGCGGGCGGCTCGCCGGGCCCGCCCGGGTCCGGGTACGCCTCCACGCCCCCGACCGCCTCGGCCTGCTGCGGGTCGGCCGCGGGGGCCGTACCGCCCCGGCGCACGGGCTTCGAGCGCAGCTGCCGCAGCAGCCCCGTCACCACCCGTACGACGTCACCGGGCAGCGCGTCCGGCGCGCACCGCGCCAGCTGGGCGAGCGCGGCCAGCCGCAGCCCCGGCGGGAAGCCCTCGCCCGCCAGCCGGCTCAGCCACGCCGCCGCCTGCCCGGCCAGCGCGCCGTGGCGCAGGGCCACCCGCCCCGCCGCCTCCACCAGGGCGAGCCGCACCTCCTCGGCCGGCTCGATCGGCATGCGCTCCCGCAGCAGCGCGAGGACCCGGTCCGGCCGGCCGTGCAGCGCGGCGAGCGCCAGGGGAGCGGAGAGCCGGACCCCCGGATCCTCGTCGGCCATCAGCTCGAAGAAGATCCCGGCGCCCGCGGTGACGGCGGTCGCCGCCATCGCATAGTTGGCCGCGCCCTCGATCTCCTCCTCGTCGATCTCCTCCTCGTCGTCCTCGTCCAGATCGATGCCGCCGATGCTGGTGAGCAACTCGACGATGCTGCCGCGGTCCTGGATGCCCGGATCCGCCACCAGCTCGAAGAGGAAAGGAATGCTGGCCAGCGTGCAGGCGTACACGTCGCCCTGGTGGTGCACGGCCCCGTACATTCCGTCCAGGGCCGTCTCGCGCTCCGCCGGGTCGGCGGACGCCAGGCCCCGCAGCATCGCGGGCACGTCATCGGCCGGCCCGTAGGCATGCTCCATCGAGGCCCAGTCGACTTCGTCGATTCCTGCGAACACGCCATCGCCTCCCCACGCAATTCAACGAAGCAGTGTCTGCGAGGAGTGTGCACCACGGGCCGGACGATCCGCCCTCCACATGCGGTCTTTTCCCGGCGGGCATGACAAAGGCCGGTTCCATGCGCTATCGGCGCGCGCTGACGAGCAGCCAGAATCGGCCACCCAAAACCTTTCTGACACTCCATCAGGCACTGCCCTTCGCACACGTGTGCGCGGCCGACGGCCGCCCCGGAGCGGGCCCGGGACGGCCCTCGGCGCACGCGCGCCGCGCCGCGCGTGCCGGGGCGCGCCCACCGGCACGCGTCCACCGGCGCGAAGGGGCGGCGGCGCGAGGAGGCGAAAGCCCAACGGCGCTTGTCCGCAAGGAGGTTCACCCCGGCAGCCGCCCCGGCCGGTACCGGCGTCGGGTCAGTGGCGCCGGTGGCGCGGGCGGTACGAGTCGACGTATCCGGCCGCCGGAGTACCGACCCCCGTCACGTCGTCGTAGCCCTCGACCGCCTTGAGCGAGGCGTCCTTGCCCAGGCTCCGCACCGACGTCAGCAGCCCCTCCGAGGCGTCCACGCCGTTGGCGAAATCGACGCGGGCCACCGCGAGGTCACGGTTCGGTCCCAGTGGATGGTCGGTGACGTCGTGGTACGCCTTCGAGCCGTACCGGGCGTAGATCGCCGGGTTGGCGAAACCGATCGGCAGACCGCGCCGGGCCTGCTGCGCGAGGGCCTGGACACCCGCGACGACCGGGGCGGCGAGCGACGTGCCGCCGATGCGGTACTCGTCGTAGCCGAGCGAGCCGTCGGGCAGCGTCTGGGTCTGGCCGACCAGGAAACCGGTGTTCGGGTCGGCGACGGCCGCGATGTCCGGGGCCGTGCGCATCCGCCGTTCGCCGTTCGCCCGTGCGAGTGAGTCGGGTACGACGCCGCGCTGGTAGAACGGCTGCCCCACGGTCGAGCTGGTGCCGCCGCCGGCTCCGGAGGTGTACGCGCCGGGGAAGCCGGTCCAGCTCCCGCCGTCGTCGGAGAGGTTCGCCTTCAGCGTGCCCCAGCCGGTCTCCCACCGGTACGTGTCGTGCCTGCCGACGGCCAGGGAGGTGCCGCCGACGGAGGTCACCCAGGCGGAGTTGGACGGGACGTCGATCTGCTTCGTGCCCGTCGAGGCGACGTTGTCGCCGTCGTCGCCGGAGGAGAAGTAGAAGCCGATCCCCTCGACCGCCCCCATCTTGAAGACCTGGTCGTACGCGGCCGCGACGTCCGGGGTCTCATTGGCCTCGATGTCGCCCCAGGAGTTGGAGACGATGTCGGCGAGCCGACGGTCGACGATCTTGTTCAGCGAGTCCAGCAGGTCGGCGTCGTAGCAGGAGGCGGCGCCCACGTACACGATGTCCGAGGCGGGCGCGACCGCGTGCACGGCCTCCACGTCGAGGGTCTCCTCGCCGTACCAGCCGGAGGCGCCGCACTCCTCGGTCCTCGTGTAGTCGTCCGGCAGCACCTGCCGGAGCTGTCCGCGACGGTACGGGGCGTCGCCGTTGCGCCGGGCGTACTCGGCGGCGTCCTTCCCGATCGTCGGCGAGGCGTACGCGTCGGTGATCGCGACGGTGACGCCCTTCCCGGTCCACCGGCCCGCCCCGTAGGCGGCGCGCAGCTGCTTGCCGGTGTAGCCCCGGACCGCGTACGGCACCTTGGTCCCGTAGGCGTCGGGCAGCGTCGTCGCGGTCCTCGAACCGTAATGGGTGGAGAACGGGCCGGAGTTGCGGAACACCGCGTCCGGCGGCGGCAGCACCTCGTCGTGGCTCGCCCGGTGCGGTGCGTTGTCCAGGCCGGAGACGGCGAGAACGGCGTCGCCCAGCGCGGCGGGCACGGAGGCGGTGGAGGCCGGGGCGCGGTAAGTGTGGTCGCCCCTGCGGTAGTTGCGCAGCTGGGTGCCGAAGGTCCGCTCGGCCGCGGCGACGTCACCGGTGGCCGAGACGTAGTGTCGGTCGGCGCCGGTGACGGTCAGCCCGTTCGATTTCAGCCACGCGCCGACCCGGTCGATCTGCTGCGGGGTCGCCCC
The DNA here is from genome assembly GCF_042889165.1 of Streptomyces sp. NPDC002669. Lineage (NCBI taxonomy): Bacteria > Bacillati > Actinomycetota > Actinomycetes > Kitasatosporales > Streptomycetaceae > Streptomyces > Streptomyces sp. NPDC002669. The sequence goes on from NZ_JBIAQQ010000006.1 coordinate 197,920, forward strand.
GAACCTGGCCTGCGCCCGGTCGGCGCTCAGATACTTCCCGTACGAGGCGGACCGCGGGTCGGAGACGGCGGCGGCATAGGCGGCCAGCCCCTTCGGGTCCCGTCCCGCCAGATGGACCCGGACGTGGACGGTGCCGCCGTCGGCCGCGGCCCCCCGGTCGGCCCCGGCGGTCGCCCAGACGGGCTTGGTGCCCCGCAGCGCGTCGCGCCCGGCCGGCGCGGAGTCGGCGCCGGCGTCCGGTGCCCCGAGGGCGAGCGCACCGGCGAGCAGCGGCAGCGTCACCGCGATGTTCAGCGCGGCGCGCCTTCTGGTGCGGCTGGTTCTCATACAACCCCCTGCGATGTGGGTCCTCGTGTGTGGCACATGCACCGGATGTTGTGCACATGCAATGCGCCACTCTGGCGAGGAACCCCTCATGCAGGGGGCATGCATTCGCCAAGAATCGACCAAATGGTCGATTGGGAAAGGGAGTTCGCGGGAGGTTCGCAGCAAAAGCACGGGATTGCCCCACCGGGTGCCCGCGGGCGCTCCCGGGCGGCGGCGTGTCGGTGCTCCCGGCGGCGGGCCGGTCGCGCCACCCCGCACCTATGCTCACCGGATGGAGCAGAGCGAAGTGGTGAAGCGAGTGGTGGGCATCCTCACGGAGGCGGGCGAGATCCGTCGGCTCCTGGAGGAGGACGCCGACCGTGACGACCTGGACACCGACCCCGGCGTGGTGACCGTCCTCCTGAACGAGACCATGCCCCGGATCTCCGTCCCCGAGGACGCCTCGATCGACGAGGTCGCGACACTCGTCGGCCGCGAGGTCGGCGCCGCGGTGGAACAACTGGTCGGTGCGTTCACCCTGGCCTTCGCGATGCTGGCCCAGGTGCACGACTCCGGCCGGACGGACGTGACCTCCGCCGACGTGCTCCAGGACCTGGCCCTGAAGGCCGAACAGATCGGCTCCGGGGGGACGGAGGACCCGGGGGCGTAACCCGCCCCGACTTCGATCGGCCGGCCGGTGGACGCCAGGGGGGGGCACCCGGGTGGAAGCGGGCACGAGGGCATGAGAAAGGCCCTCCGATCGGGCTTGTCGCCTGATCAGAGGGCCTGTTCGGCACCTTTTGCAAGGTGCCCCCGGCAGGATTCGAACCTGCGCACACGGCTCCGGAGGCCGATGCTCTATCCCCTGAGCTACGGGGGCGTATCGCTGTGTTGCTCGGCGACGGGTGAAACACTACCAGCTTCCGGAGGGTGTCCGTGAACAGGTATTTCCGGGCCGTCGGGAACGGTGCCGAGGGGACCCGGCGGAGGGCCGGGGAGGGGGCGTGCGGTGTGCGCCGGATGCATCCGGCCAACGCCTCGCGCCACCCGTCCGGGGGCGGAAGTGGGTAAAACCCGGACGCAGCCACGGGGGCGCCCCTACTCTCGGAGTGTGTCAGGGGCGTGTGGCCGCGTGCTTGTTGTCGACGACAACAAGGTCATCCGGCAGTTGATCAGGGTCAATCTCGAGCTTGAGGGCTTCGAGGTCGTGACCGCGGCCGATGGTGTCGAGTGTCTGGATCTGGTGCATCGGGTCCTTCCCGATGTGATCACGCTCGATGTCGTCATGCCCCGGCTGGACGGTCTGCAGACCGCCACCAGATTGCGCTCCGACCCGCGGACCAGACATCTGCCCGTGGCGATCATCAGCGCCTGCACGCCCTACGAGGTGGACAGCGGGGTCGCCGCGGGCGTCGACGCGTTCCTGGCGAAGCCCTTCGAGCCGAGCGAGCTGGTACGGCTCGTGCGGCGGCTGGCGGACCGGGAGGCGCCCTCGTCGTGCGACGGCAGGCGCGGGGCCGGGCGCGCGGAGAGCGCCGCGGGGTGACCGCATGGCGAAACGGGGTCGCGATGTGCCCCCCTTTCTCCCATACGCTTGTCCCGTGACCCCCGCCGACCTCTCCAGGACCGTGCTGCGCGCCGTACGCCGCGCGGTCGACGAGAACGCCCTGCGCGCGCCCGTCCCCGCGCGCGTGCGGGTGGAGCGGACCAGGCCCGGCGGGCGCGGGGACTACGCCTGCGCCGTCGCGCTCCAGCTGGCCGGACCCGCCGAGCTGCCCGCCAGGGCCGTGGCCGAGATCCTCCGGGAGCGGATCCGGGAGGCGCCGGGCATCGCGGGCGTCGAGGTCACCGGACCCGGCTTCCTGAACTTCACCCTGCCGGCCGCCGCGCGCGGGCTCGGACCGCTCGTCCGGACCATCCGGGAGCGCGGCACCGGCTACGGGCACGGGGACGCCCTCGCCGGCACCTCCGTCTCGTTCGCCCCCGTCGAGGAACTCCGTGCCCGGGTCGTCACCGACACCGTCGAGCGACTGCTCGGGGCCCGGGGGGCGACGGTGGGGGAGCGGACCGCGGACGGGGAGGCGCTGCACGTGGTGCCGGTGCCCGCCGCCGACCGCGACCTCTTCGAGCGGCTCGGGACCGACGCCGCGCGCTGGGCGCTGCTGCGGGCCGCCCCGCACGACCGGCCCCGGGGCACGGGGGGCACGGAACTGCTCGTGCAGCAGGAGGGCAACCCGCTCTTCCGGGTGCGCTACGCGTACGCCCGGACCCGCGCGCTGAGCGGCAACGCCCACCGGCTCGGGTTCGACGCCGCGTACGAGCAGGACGTGGACGCGCCCGCGCTCGGCGCGCTGCTCGCCGACCACCCCGACGTGCTCGCCGCCGCCGCCCGGCACCGCGAGCCGGACCGGGTCGCCCGGCAGCTGGAGGCCGTCGCGGCGGCCTTCTTCGACTTCCACGACAGCGCCTCGCCGCTCCCCGTCGGTGACGAGAAACCCTCGGCCGCCCACCGTTCCCGGCTCGCCCTCGCCGAAGCCGCCGGGACGGTGCTGGCCGGTGGCCTGTCCCTGCTCGGCGTCAGCGCACCCGAAGTCCTCTGAGAGACCCGAGAGAGCAGAGCAACACGATGAGCCGATCCGCACACCCCGCCGGTCCCCGCCACGCCGACGTCATGACGGAGGGCCACTACACGGCCCCGCCCGCCGACCTCAACGCCCTGGACCCGAAGGTCTGGGCCCGTACCGTCACCCGGGACGAGGACGGCGCGGTCACCGTCGGCGGGATCGGGGTGACCCGGCTGGCCGAGGAGTTCGGCACCCCCGCCTACGTCCTCGACGAGAGCGACTTCCGGGCCCGCTGCCGGGCCTGGGCCGACGCCTTCGGACGGGACGCCGACGTCTTCTACGCGGGCAAGGCGTTCCTGTCGCGCGCCGTCGTGCGCTGGCTGAAGGAAGAAGGACTCAACCTCGACGTCTGCTCCGGCGGGGAACTGACCTGCGCCCTGGACGCCGGGATGCCCGCCGAGCGCATCGCCTTCCACGGCAACAACAAGACCGTCGAGGAGATCGAGCGGGCCGTCACCGTCGGCGTCGGGCGCATTGTGCTCGACTCCTTCCAGGAGATCGCCCGGGTCTCGCACATCGCGCAGCGGCTCGGCAGGCGGCAGCGCGTCCAGATCCGCGTCACCGTCGGCGTCGAGGCACACACCCACGAGTTCATCGCCACCGCGCACGAGGACCAGAAGTTCGGCATCGCGCTGGCCGGGGGACAGGCCGCCGAGGCGGTGCGCCGGGCGCTCACCCTCGACGGGCTCGAACTCATCGGCATCCACTCGCACATCGGCTCGCAGATCTTCGACATGGCCGGCTTCGAGGTCTCCGCCCGGCGCGTGGTGCAGCTGCTCGCCGAGGTGCGCGACGAGCACGGCGTGGAACTGCCCGAGATCGACCTGGGCGGTGGCCTCGGCATCGCGTACACCTCCGAGGACGACCCGCGCGAGCCGCACGAGATCGCCAAGGCGCTCGGCGACATCGTGACCCGCGAGTGCGAGGCCGCCGGGCTCGCCACCCCGCGGATCTCCGTCGAGCCGGGCCGCGCCATCGTCGGACCGACCGCCTTCACGCTGTACGAGGTCGGCACCGTCAAGCCCCTGGAGGGGCTGCGCACGTACGTCAGCGTCGACGGCGGCATGTCGGACAACATCCGCACCGCGCTGTACGACGCCGAGTACACCGTCGCGCTCGCCTCGCGCACCTCCGACGCCGAGCCGATGCTCGTCCGCGTCGTCGGCAAGCACTGCGAGAGCGGCGACATCGTGGTCAAGGACGCGTTCCTGCCGTCCGACATCGCCCCCGGCGACCTGATCGCGGTGCCCGCCACCGGCGCGTACTGCCGCTCGATGGCGAGCAACTACAACCACGCCCTGCGTCCGCCCGTCGTCGCCGTGCACGACGGAGCGGCGCGAGTGATCGTCCGGCGCGAGACGGAGGAAGATCTCCTGCGTCTCGATGTCGGCTGATGAAATAGATGTCTCAGGATCCGGACGAGTGACAGAAACCCCCGTCCGGTGAGTGAGACTGGTCCACACATCGGATGTAAAGGAAACGAGGTCGGATGATGCGTACGCGTCCGCTGAAGGTGGCGCTGCTGGGCTGTGGAGTGGTCGGCTCAGAGGTGGCGCGCATCATGACGACGCACGCCGACGACCTCGCCGCGCGCATCGGCGCCCCGGTCGAGCTCGCCGGGGTCGCCGTGCGCCGGCCCTCCAAGGTGCGCGAGGGCATCGACCCCGCACTGATCACCACCGATGCCACGGCCCTGGTCAAACGGGGCGACATCGACGTCGTCATCGAGGTCATCGGGGGCATCGAGCCCGCCCGCGCCCTCATCACCACCGCTTTCGAACACGGCGCGAGCGTCGTCTCCGCGAACAAGGCGCTGCTCGCCGAGGACGGCGCGGCCCTGCACGCCGCCGCCGAGCAGTACGGGCGGGACCTCTACTACGAGGCCGCCGTCGCCGGCGCCATCCCGCTCGTCCGGCCGCTGCGCGAGTCCCTCGCCGGCGACAAGGTCAACCGGGTCCTCGGCATCGTGAACGGCACCACCAACTTCATCCTCGACCGGATGGACACCAGCGGGGCCGGATACTCCGAGGCGCTCGACGAGGCCACCGCGCTCGGTTACGCCGAGGCCGACCCGACCGCCGACGTCGAGGGCTTCGACGCCGCCGCCAAGGCCGCCATCCTCGCCGGGATCGCCTTCCACACCCGGGTCAGGATCGGTGACGTGCACCGCGAGGGCATCACCGAGGTCACCGCCGCCGACATCGTCTCCGCCCGCCGCATGGGCTGCACCGTCAAGCTCCTCGCGATCTGCGAGCGCGCCGCCGACGGGAACTCCGTCACCGCCCGCGTGCACCCCGCGATGATCCCGCTGAGCCACCCGCTGGCCTCCGTGCGCGAGGCGTACAACGCGGTCTTCGTCGAGGCCGAGGCGGCCGGACAGCTCATGTTCTACGGCCCCGGCGCCGGCGGCTCGCCCACCGCGTCCGCGGTCCTCGGCGACCTGGTCGCGGTCTGCCGCAACAAGCTCAACGAGGCCACCGGCCCCGGTGACTCCGCGTACACCCGACTGCCGGTGAGCCCCATGGGCGACGTCGTCACGCGGTACCACATCAGTCTCGACGTGGCCGACAAGCCTGGCGTGCTCGCCCAGGTGGCGACGGTCTTCGCCGAACAGGGCGTATCGATCGATACCGTCCGTCAGCAGGGCAGGAATCCGAGCGGCGGCGACGAGGCCGGCGCCGGACAGGGCGGCGAGGCCTCCCTCGTCGTCGTCACCCACCGCGCGGCCGACGCCGCCCTCTCGGCGACCGTCGAAGCGCTGCGCGGGCTCGACACCGTGCGCGGTGTCGCCAGCATCATGCGTGTTGAAGGGGAGTAAGGACCCATGACCAGCAAGGGCACCCACCAGTGGCGCGGCATCATCGAGGAGTACCGGGACCGCCTTCCGGTCACGAGCACGACGCCGGTCGTCACGCTCCGTGAGGGCGGTACGCCGCTCGTCCCCGCTCAGGTCCTCTCCGAGCGCACGGGCTGCGAGGTGCACCTCAAGGTCGAGGGCGCCAACCCCACCGGGTCCTTCAAGGACCGCGGCATGACGATGGCCATCACCCGGGCCAAGGAGGAGGGCGCGAAGGCGGTCATCTGCGCCTCCACCGGCAACACCTCCGCCTCCGCCGCCGCGTACGCGGTACGGGCCGGCATGGTCTGCGCGGTCCTCGTGCCGCAGGGCAAGATCGCGCTCGGCAAGATGGGGCAGGCGCTCGTGCACGGCGCCAAGATCCTCCAGGTGGACGGCAATTTCGACGACTGCCTGACGCTGGCCCGCTCGCTCTCGGACAACTACCCGGTGGCGCTGGTCAATTCGGTCAACCCGGTCCGCATCGAGGGTCAGAAGACCGCCGCGTTCGAGATCGTCGACGCGCTCGGCGACGCCCCGGACATCCACGTCCTCCCGGTCGGCAACGCGGGCAACATCACCGCCTACTGGAAGGGCTACAAGGAGTACGCCGGGGACGGCGTGTCCACGCACACCCCGCGCATGTGGGGCTTCCAGGCGTCCGGCTCCGCGCCCATCGTCCGCGGCGAGATCGTCAAGGACCCGTCGACCGTCGCCACCGCGATCCGGATCGGCAACCCGGCCTCCTGGCAGTACGCACTGAACGCCAGGGATGAATCGGGCGGTTTCATCGATGAGGTGACGGACCGCCAGATTCTGTCCGCCTACCGGCTGTTGGCCTCGCAGGAGGGCGTCTTCGTCGAGCCCGCGTCGGCCGCGTCCGTGGCCGGTCTGCTGAAGGCCGCCGAGGAGGGCAAGGTCGACCCGGGCCAGAAGATCGTCTGCACGGTCACCGGAAACGGCCTCAAGGACCCCGACTGGGCCGTCGCGGGCGCCCCGCAGCCGGTCACGGTCCCCGTCGACGCGGCCACCGCCGCCGAGAAACTGGGCCTCGCGTAGGACCCTTCGGGTCCGGCCGGTGCGGTCCTTTCCGGCCGGCCGGACCCGGGGGAGCCCCCGGCAGCCGTTCGCGGCGGGCCGGGGCGGCCGGCCGGCGGGAAAACCGGCCGGGCGCCACCGAAGAAAGCGGGAAAACCCGTTCCGGGCGCCGGAAAGCCGCGAGGAAGGGCCCCGGCGGACCTGCCCGGCGAAGGTCCCGCGGAACCGCTCCGCAAAGCCCGGCGCACCGGCCGGAAAACGCCGTACACCGTTGCCGGAAAGCCGTTCCCCGGTGAGCAAGAACCCAGCTCAACCGCCCTTTTCGGGACGGAGAGCGCATAGGAGGCGTGCGACACGCATCGTGCGCCTCCTGTGCGCCCTATGTCGCCACAGAACCTTCCTTCGATAAGCTGTACTCAAGCCGTACCGCCGCATCTGCCGCGGTACAAGGGCCGTTGCGACCGTCGGGTTCCCCGGAATTCCACTCCCCGCCGCCACGGCCCCCGCCGACAGAGAAATCGCTTCACCACCCCCGCCGCCTCACAAGGAGAGTCGTCCAACCGATGGCCGGTCCTGCCTTCCGAGCCGCCGCCGTCCGGGTGCGCGTCCCCGCGACCAGCGCCAACCTGGGCCCGGGTTTCGACGCCTTCGGCCTGTCGCTGGGGCTCTACGACGACGTCGTCGTACGCGTCGCCGACTCCGGACTGCACATCGACATCGCGGGCGAGGGCGCCGACACGCTGCCCCGCGACGAGAGGCACCTCCTCGTGCGCTCCCTGCGCACGGCCTTCGACCTGCTCGGCGGACAGCCCCGCGGCCTGGAAATCGTCTGCGCCAACCGCATCCCGCACGGGCGCGGCCTGGGCTCCTCCTCGGCCGCCATCTGTGCCGGGATCGTCGCCGCCCGCGCCGTGACGACCGGCGCCGACACCCGGCTCGACGAGGCCGCGCTACTGGAGCTCGCCACCGAGATCGAGGGCCACCCCGACAACGTCGCGGCCTGCCTGCTCGGCGGCTTCACCCTCGCGTGGATGGACGGCGGATCGGCGCGCGCGATCAGGATGGACCCCGCAGAATCCATCGTTCCGGTGGTTTTCGTGCCCAGTGAGCCGGTCCTGACCGAGACCGCCCGCGGACTGCTCCCGCGCACGGTCCCGCACGTCGACGCCGCCTTCAACGCCGGCCGGGCCGCACTCCTCGTCGAGGCCCTGACCAGGCGGCCCGAGCTGCTGCTCACCGCCACCGAGGACCGGCTTCACCAGGAGTACCGCACCCCGGCGATGCCGCAGAGCGTGGAGCTCGTGAACCGACTGCGCGCCGAGGGCGTTCCCGCGGTCATCTCCGGTGCCGGGCCGACGGTGCTCGCACTGGCCGAGGACGGTGCGGCCGACAAGGTCGCACAGCTGGCGGGCGAGGGGTGGGCGGCCAACCGTCTCGCCCTCGACGCCCCGGGCGCGAGTGTGCTGCCGCTCGCCCCGTAGCCGAGAAGTGATTGCCGGTGAGTGAGAGGGGGAATGTTTGTTGGAGCCGGTAGTGTTAACCTCAAGTCTGCAACCGACGTCTATGTGGCGCGTTGCTTCGTGTCCCTTTCCGGGACCACCAATTCTTCCGGGAGCCTCCCCAACTGCCTGAGCAGCCTGCCTGAGCAGTTTCGTGCACGCTCCGGAACCGGCACGACACCCCTCGCTCGTCCAGGAGTGGGCCGAGCAGGGGGACCTCGCGCCGGGCCCTTGCACACCTTCATCTCTCCGCCGTACCCGGCGGACCACCGCCCCGGCACGGTCCGCAAGAAAAAGACCGCAGTCGGACAGCACAACCGGTCGCCGAGCCAGAAGGCCGACGTCCGCTCCAGGGAAGGACCCTTCGTGAGCGACACCACCGATCTGATGGGCGTGACTGCCGACAAGAGCGTCGACAGTGCCGCGCCCGCCGAAGGTGCTGCCACTGGCACCACCACACGGCGCCGCCGCTCCGGCACCGGCCTTGACGGCATGGTCCTGGCCGAGCTGCAGCAGGTCGCGTCCGGCCTCGGTATCAAGGGCACTGCGCGGATGCGCAAGGGCCAGTTGATCGAGGTCATCAAGGAGGCGCAGGCCGGTAGCTCCGCCGCGCCCAAGACCGCCGCGCCCGCCGCGGAGGCCGAGACCAAGCCGAAGCGCCGGACCACCTCCAAGGCGCGCACCGGGGACGACTCCGCCGCAGCGCCCGCCGAGAAGGCCGCGGCCCAGCAGCAGATCGACATCCCCGGCCAGCCGGCCAGCGACGACCAGCCCGCGGGCGAGCGCCGTCGGCGCCGTGCGACCGCGCAGGCGGGCAGCCCGGAGACCAAGGCGGAGAGCAAGCCCGCCGAGGCCAAGACGGAGGCGCCGGCCGAGCCGAAGGGCGAGGAGCGCGCCGAGGCCGCCGCCGACACGGCCGAGGGCCGTCGCGGCGACCGCCAGGAGCGCGGCCAGCGCGGCGACCGCCAGGAGCGCGGCGAGCGCGGGGATCGCCGCGACCGGCAGCGCGACCGCCGGGGCAAGGGCGACGACCAGGGCCAGCAGGGCGGCCAGCGCCAGCAGCGCCAGGGCCAGGGCCAGGGCCAGCAGGGCAGCGGCCCGCAGGACGACGGCTACGACGACGAGGCGGGCGGCCGGCGCGGCCGCCGGGGCCGCTACCGCGACCGCCGCGGCCGTCGGGGCCGTGACGACTTCGCGGGCGAGGTCGCGGTCTCGGACGACGACGTCCTGATCCCCGTCGCGGGCATCCTGGACATCCTCGACAACTACGCGTTCATCCGGACCTCCGGCTACCTGCCGGGCCCGAACGACGTGTACGTCTCGCTCGCCCAGGTCCGCAAGAACGGCCTGCGCAAGGGCGACCACGTCACCGGTGCGGTGCGCCAGCCCAAGGACGGCGAGCGCCGCGAGAAGTTCAACGCCCTGGTGCGTCTGGACTCGGTGAACGGCATGGCGCCCGAAAGCGGCCGCGGCCGCCCGGAGTTCCAGAAGCTGACGCCGCTCTACCCGCAGGACCGGCTCCGTCTGGAGACCGACTCCAACGTCCTGACGACGCGGATCATCGACCTGGTCGCCCCGATCGGCAAGGGCCAGCGCGGTCTGATCGTGGCCCCGCCGAAGACCGGCAAGACCATGATCCTGCAGGCGATCGCCAACGCGATCACGGTCAACAGCCCCGAGTGCCACCTGATGGTCGTCCTGGTCGACGAGCGTCCGGAAGAGGTCACCGACATGCAGCGGTCGGTGAAGGGCGAGGTCATCTCCTCCACCTTCGACCGGCCCGCCGAGGACCACACCACCGTCGCCGAGCTGGCCATCGAGCGCGCCAAGCGCCTCGTCGAGCTGGGTCACGACGTGGTCGTCCTGCTGGACTCGATCACCCGTCTGGGACGCGCGTACAACCTCGCCGCCCCCGCCTCCGGCCGCATCCTGTCCGGTGGTGTCGACTCGACCGCGCTGTACCCGCCGAAGCGCTTCTTCGGTGCGGCGCGCAACATCGAGGACGGCGGCTCGCTGACCATCCTGGCCACCGCGCTCGTCGAGACCGGCTCGCGCATGGACGAGGTGATCTTCGAGGAGTTCAAGGGCACCGGCAACATGGAGCTCAAGCTCGACCGGAAGCTCTCGGACAAGCGCATCTTCCCGGCGGTGGACGTCGACGCGTCCAGCACCCGCAAGGAGGAAATCCTGCTGGGCGGCGAGGAGTTGGCGATCGTCTGGAAGCTGCGCCGGGTGCTGCACGCGCTCGACCAGCAGCAGGCGATCGAGCTCCTCCTGGACCGGATGAAGAAGACCCAGTCCAACGCGGAGTTCCTGCTCCAGATCCAGAAGACGACGCCGGCGCCGGGCAACGGCAACGACTGACGTCGCAGCGGACCGGTCGGACCGGTCGAACCGCGGGGCCGCCCCCGTCACTTCGGTGACGGGGGCGGCCCCGTTCCGCGTACCGGCCCCGTCGGCCGGCCCGAGACCTTCGCCACACGGCGGCCGTCGCGCCGGACGCCGCAGCGATGCCCACAGAGGGCGAGAAACCGCAGGTGAGCGGGGTGTCACCGGCTGTCCACCGGTGTCGACCGCTCCGTGTTTCCTCACACGGACCCAACAGTCGGCTGTGCAACCCTTCTTCGTACCGCCGCGTCGTACCAAGTACCGACAAGTCGCCAAAGACGGCGAAAAGGTGACCGGGGCGCGCCGTCGGCGCGAACCCGTCCGGCGGCCGGGGCCGCGCGGCCCCGGCGGACGCCGACGAGCGAGGGAGAGGGATGGCCGAGCAGAGCGGGAGCGGCGGGCGAATACGTCCCACCGGCAAGCGCCGGAAGAAGCCCTCCCGTCGCCGCAGGGCGACGGTGATCGGGGCCTGGAGCCTGGCCGGCGTCGTGGTCCTCGGCGGCGCCGGGCTCGGATACGCCTACGTCACGCTCAACGGCAACCTCAAGGCCGTCGACATCAACGCGGCGCTCGGCAAGGACCGCCCCGACGACGTCGACGACGGCTCCCAGGACATCCTCGTGCTCGGCTCCGACTCCCGGTCCGGGGCCAACTCCGCGTACGGCGCCGACGAGGGCACGGCACGCTCCGACACCGCGATGGTCCTGCACATCAACAAGGGCCACGAAACGGCCTCCGTCGTCTCCATCCCGCGCGACACCCTCATCACCCGCCCCGAGTGCACCAGCGACACCACGGGGCAGCCCGTCGCCGGTGAGCGGCGCGCGATGTTCAACACGGCGTACGAGGTCGGCGGCCCGGCCTGCGCGGTCAAGACCGTCGAGTCGATGTCCGGCATCCGCATGGACCACTACCTCGAAGTCGACTTCACCGGCTTCAAGAAGCTCATCGACGAGCTGGGCGGGGTGGAGCTCACCACCACCCGGGCGATCGACGACCCCAAGAGCCACCTGAACCTCGAACCGGGCACCCACACCCTGGACGGCGAACAGGCGCTCGGCCTCGTCCGTACCCGCAAGAGCGTCGGCGACGGCAGCGACCTCGGCCGCATCCAGCTCCAGCAGGCGTTCGTCAAGGCGCTGATGGAGCAGGTCAGGAGCGTCGGGGTGTTCTCGAACCCGCAGAAGCTGTTCGGCCTCGCGGACACCGCGACCAAGGCCGTCACCACCGACTCCGACCTCGGCTCGGTCGGGGAGCTCACCTCCTTCGCCAACGGGCTCAAGGGCCTCGCCCCGAAGAACGTCCACATGGTGACCCTGCCCGTGCAGTACGACCCGGCCGACCCGAACCGCGTCGTGCCGCTGGAGAAGTCCGCCCGGCAGGTGTGGGCGGCGCTGAAGGCGGACCGGGCGATCCCCGCCTCCGCCACCAAGGGGTCGGCGGGCGACAAGGGCGTCGCGGGCGGCGTCGTCCGGTGACCCCGGACCCCGGGAGCGGACGGCCGGACGGGCCGGGGCGGGCGGTCGCGCGGCCCGGGAACGATGACCGGACAAGCCGGGAATAGTTGCGGACCGCCCCCGGTTTTGGGAGATACGGCCGGTCCTGGCAGACTGGTACGTCGGCCCCGGTTCACGGACGTGCAATCCGCGCGTGCGACCCGGCGCCCTCCCGAACCTAGGAGAAACCCTTGAAGCGCGACATCCACCCCGAGTACGTCGAGACGCAGGTCAGCTGCACCTGTGGCGCGTCGTTCACCACCCGGAGCACCATCGGCGGCGGCAGCATCCGCGCCGACGTCTGCTCCGAGTGCCACCCGTTCTACACGGGCAAGCAGAAGATCCTCGACACCGGTGGCCGCGTGGCCCGCTTCGAGGCCCGCTTCGGCAAGGCTGCCGGCTCCGCCAGCAAGTAGCGAGCCACTGCGCCGGTTCTCGGTGCCCTCTTCCGGGGGCATCGGGACCGGCGTTTTTTCCGGCCGGGGGCGCGGGACCCACCACGTCCCCGCCCGGCCGGCACCACGCCGTCCAGCAGGCACGCAGAATGAAGGAACCAGGAGCCCGAAGATGTTCGAGGCGGTCGAGGAACTGATCGGCGAGCAGACCGATCTGGAGAAGCAGCTCGCGGACCCGGCGGTCCACGCCGACCAGGCAAACGCGCGCAAGCTCAACAAGCGCTACGCGGAGCTCACCCCGATCGTCGCGACGTACCGCTCCTGGAAGCAGACCGGCGACGACATCGAGACGGCCCGCGAGCTGGCCGCCGACGACCCCGACTTCGCCGCCGAGGTCAAGGAGCTGGAGAAGCAGCGCGAGGAGCTCACCGAGAAGCTCCGCCTCCTCCTGGTCCCGCGCGACCCCAGCGACGACAAGGACGTGCTCCTGGAGATCAAGGCGGGCGCGGGCGGCGACGAGTCCGCCCTGTTCGCCGGCGACCTGCTGCGCATGTACCTGCGCTACGCCGAGCGCGTCGGCTGGAAGACCGAGATCATCGACTCCACCGAGTCCGAGCTGGGCGGCTACAAGGACGTCCAGGTCGCCGTCAAGACCAAGGGCGGCAACGGCGCCACCGAGCCCGGCCAGGGCGTGTGGGCCCGGCTGAAGTACGAGGGCGGGGTGCACCGCGTGCAGCGGGTGCCCTCCACCGAGTCCCAGGGCCGCATCCACACCTCCGCCGCCGGTGTCCTCGTCACGCCCGAGGCGGAGGAGGTCGACGTCGAGATCCACGCCAACGACCTGCGCATCGACGTCTACCGCTCCTCGGGCCCCGGCGGCCAGTCCGTCAACACCACCGACTCCGCGGTCCGCATCACCCACCTGCCGACCGGCGTCGTCGCCTCCTGCCAGAACGAGAAGAGCCAGCTCCAGAACAAGGAGCAGGCCATGCGCATCCTGCGTTCGCGGCTGCTCGCCGCCGCGCAGGAGGCCGCCGAGCAGGAAGCCTCGGACGTACGTCGCAGCCAGGTGCGCACGGTCGACCGTTCCGAGAAGATCCGTACGTACAACTTCCCGGAAAACCGGATCTCGGACCACCGCGTCGGCTTCAAGGCGTACAACTTGGACCAGGTGCTCGACGGCGACCTGGACGCCGTGATCCAGGCATGCGTCGACGCCGACTCGGCCGCCAAGCTCGCAGCCGCGTAAACCAGCCAGCCCCGCCCGTAACACCGTACGGAGAACCGCGATGAACCTGCTGCTCGCCGAGGTGGCCCAGGCCACCCAGCGGCTGGCCGACGCCGGTGTGCCCTCGCCGCGATTCGACGCGGAGGAACTCGCCGCGTTCGTGCACGGCGTCAATCGGGGCGAGCTGCACCGGGTGCCGGACGCGGACTTCGACGCCCGTTACTGGGAGGCCATCGCCCGCCGCGAGGCCCGCGAACCGCTCCAGCACATCACCGGCCGCGCCTTCTTCCGCTACCTGGAACTCCAGGTCGGACCCGGCGTCTTCGTGCCGCGCCCGGAGACCGAGTCGGTCGTCGGCTGGGCGATAGACGCCGTGCGCGCGATGGACGTCGTCGAACCGGTCGTCGTCGACCTCTGCAGCGGCTCGGGCGCCATCGCCCTGGCCATGGCCCAGGAGGTGCCGCGCTCGCGCGTGCACGCGGTCGAGCTCTCCGACGACGCCCTGAAGTGGACCCGGAAGAACGCCGAGGGGTCCAGGGTCACCGTCCACCAGGGGGACGCGCTGACCGCCCTGCCCGAGCTCGACGGCCAGGTCGACCTGGTCATCTCCAACCCGCCGTACATCCCGCTCACCGAGTGGGAGTACGTGGCGCCCGAGGCCCGCGACCACGACCCGGAGATGGCCCTGTTCTCCGGCGAGGACGGCCTCGACACCATCCGCGGCATCGAGCGCACCGCGCACCGCCTGCTGCGTCCCGGCGGACTCGTCGTCATCGAGCACGCCGACACCCAGGGCGGCCAGGTGCCGTGGATCTTCACCGAGGAACGGGGCTGGGCGGACGCCGCCGACCACCCCGACCTGAACAACCGGCCGAGGTTCGCCACGGCCCGCAAGGCCATGCCGTGACCGGGGACCACCGCGCGTCCGGCCCGTACCCGTCATACCCGTACACGCTTGAGGAGGCCGGCTGATGGCACGGCGATACGACTGCAACGACGCGACCGACCGCAAGACGGGCCTGCGCGAGGCGGCGTCGGCGGTCCGCCGCGGCGAACTGGTCGTGCTGCCCACCGACACCGTGTACGGCATCGGCGCGGACGCCTTCAGCTCCGAGGGCATCGCCGACCTGCTGGACGCCAAGGGACGCGGCCGCAACATGCCCACCCCGGTCCTGATCGGCTCCCCGAACACCCTGCACGGCCTGGTCACCGACTTCTCCGAGCAGGCATGGGAGCTCGTCGACGCCTTCTGGCCCGGCGCCCTCACGCTCGTCGCCAAGCACCAGCCGTCGCTCCAGTGGGACCTCGGTGACACCCGCGGCACCGTCGCCGTCCGGATGCCGCTGCACCCGGTCGCCATCGAGCTGCTCACCGAGGTCGGCCCGATGGGCGTCTCCAGCGCCAACCTCACCGGCCACCCGGCCCCCGAGGACTGCGACGCGGCCCAGGAGATGCTCGGGGACTCCGTCTCCGTCTACCTGGACGGCGGCCCGACGCCCGGCATCGTGCCGTCGTCGATCGTCGACGTGACCGGCAAGGTCCCCGTGCTGCTGAGGGCCGGCGCGCTCTCCGTCGAGGAACTCCGCAAGGTGGTACCCGACCTCGAGGTGGCGAATTGACCGCCCCTGAGGGGCGTGGCATAACGGGGCGGGCCGACACCTTCCGCATCCTCCACGTCAGCACCGGCAACGTCTGCCGCTCACCGATCACCGAGCGGCTGACCCGGCACGCCCTGGTGGACCGCCTCGGCGATCCGCTCGGCGGCGGGCTGATCGTGGAGAGCGCGGGCACCTGGGGGCACGAGGGGGCACCCATGGAGGCCAACGCGGAGACCGTCCTCGCCGACTTCGGCGCCGACCCGGCCGGCTTCGTCGGCCGGGAACTCCTCGACGAGCACGTGATCCGCGCCGACCTGGTGCTCACCGCCACCCGTGACCACCGCGCCCAGGTGATCTCGATGGGGCACTCGGCGGGCCTGCGCACCTTCACGCTCAAGGAGTTCACCCGGCTGGTCCGGGCGATAGACCCCGCCACCCTGCCGGACCCGCGGGACGAGGGCGTCGTCGAGCGCGCCCGCGCGCTGGTCCGCGCCGCCGCCGCGCTGCGCGGCTGGCTGCTGGCCCCCACCGCCGAGGCGGACGAGGTGTACGACCCGTACGGGGCCCCGATCACCTTCTTCCGGTCCATCGGCGACGAGATCAACCAGGCACTCGACCCGGTGGTCACCGCGCTGACGGGCGTTCCCGCACACCACTGACGCGCCCGCCCCCGCGCCGCACCCGCGGCGGAGGGCCGCCGCGCCGTACCCGACCACACCCCCGCACCGCCCCGGCCCGCCCCCGTGACGCCCCGTCCGCGCCACTCCGGCGGCCGTACGCACCGGCCGGGTACCCAGGGCCGTCGGAGGGACGGCGGCGCCGCACAGCGGGCAGGAGGGCCGTCACGGGCCTACATTGGAGCTGACGCCAGCGCACCCCTCTCCAGGTCCGGAGTTCCCCGATGCCGGTCACCACTCCCGCCGCACCCTCCTCCGCCCCCGGGACCGTCCTGCCGCAGGACTTCGAGGCCCTGCTCCGGGAGGACCCGGAGATCGCCGACGTGCTGCTGGGGGAGCTGCACCGGCAGTCGGACACCCTCCAGCTGACCGCCGCCGAGAACTTCACCTCCCCCGCGGTCCTCGCCGCCCTCGGCTCGCCGCTCGCCAACAAGTACGCCGAGGGCTACCCCGGTGCCCGCCACCACGGCGGCTGCGAACAGGCCGATGCCGCCGAACGCATCGCCTGCCGCCGGGCCACCGCCCTCTTCGGCGCCGAGCACGCCAACGTCCAGGCGCACTCCGGCTCCTCCGCGGTCCTCGCCGCCTACGCCGCCCTGCTGCGCCCCGGCGACACGGTGCTCGCGATGGGGCTCCCGTACGGCGGACACCTCACCCACGGCTCGCCCGCCAACTTCTCCGGCCGCTGGTTCGAGTTCGTCGGCTACGGCGTCGACTCCGAGAGCGGCCTGATCGACTACGCGCAGGTGCGCGCCCTGGCCCGTACGCACCGGCCCAAGGCGATCGTGAGCGGTTCGATCTCCTACCCCCGCCATCCCGATTACGCCCTGTTCCGGGAGATCGCCGACGAGGTGGGCGCGTACCTGATCGCCGACTCCGCGCACCCGATGGGGCTGATCGCCGGGGGAGCGGCGCCGAGCCCGGTGCCGTACGCCGATGTGGTCTGCGCGACCACGCACAAGGTGCTGCGCGGGCCGCGCGGCGGGATGATCCTGTGCGGGGCGGAGCTGGCCGAGCGGATCGACCGGGCGGTCTTCCCGTTCACCCAGGGCGGCGCGCAGATGCACACGATCGCCGCGAAGGCCGTCGCGTTCGGGGAGGCGGCCACCCCGGCGTTCACGGCGTACGCCCACCAGGTGGTGGAACGGGCGCGGGTGCTGGCGGCCGGCCTGGCGGCGGAGGGCTTCGAGATCACCACCGGTGGCACGGACACCCATCTGATCGTCGCCGACCCGGCCCCGCTGGGCGTCGACGGGCCGGGCGCCCGCACCCGGCTGGCGGCGGCGGGTGTGGTGCTGGACACCTGCGCGCTGCCCTACGGGGACGCCCGCGGCATCCGGCTCGGGACCGCGGCCGTCACCACCCAGGGCATGGACGAGACCGACATGGCACGGCTCGCGGTGCTCCTCGGAACGGCGGTGCGGCAGGAGGGCGACGTCCGTGACGAGGTGCGGGAACTGGTCGGCAGGCATCCGCCCTACCCGGGGTAGGGCGGTCCGTCCGGACGGACCGGGTCCGTCCGGAAACCCGCTGGTCGGCCTCCCTGCAACCGTTCGGCCCGGTCTCCGTGTCCTCATCCGTGAGGCCGACGCAGCGCGGCCGTCCGCAACCGCCGGACGGTCTAAGGTGTGGGCTGAGATGGCCGGCGAAATCTATGGGGCAGCCCGTGCGTGATTACCTGCTGACGCTCTGTGTCACGGCTGCGGTGACCTACCTGCTGACCGGCCCGGTGCGCAAGTTCGCCATCGCGATCGGGGCGATGCCCGCGATCCGTGCGCGTGACGTCCACCGGGAACCGACACCGAGACTCGGCGGCATCGCCATGTTCGGCGGGCTGTGCGCCGGGCTGATCGTCGCGGCCCACCTCCACAACCTCGACTGGGTTTTCCAGCTCTCCAACGAACCGCGGGCGCTGCTCTCCGGGGCCGCGCTGATCTGGCTGATCGGGGTGCTGGACGACAAGTTCGAGATAGACGCCCTGATCAAGCTCGGCGCCCAGATGATCGCCGCCGCGGTCATGGTCATCCAGGGTCTGACGATCCTGTGGCTGCCGATCCCCGGCGTCGGCACCGTCGCGCTCACCCAGTGGCAGGGCACGCTGCTCACGGTCGCCCTGGTCGTCATCACCATCAACGCGGTCAACTTCGTCGACGGGCTGGACGGCCTCGCGGCCGGCACCGTCTGCATCGCGGCCGCCGCGTTCTTCCTGTACACGTACCGGCTCTGGTACGGGCACACGATCGAGGCCGCGGCCCCGGCGACGCTCTTCACGGCGATCCTGATGGGCATGTGCCTGGGCTTCCTGCCGCACAACATGCACCCGGCCCGGATCTTCATGGGCGACTCGGGCTCGATGCTGATCGGCCTGGTGCTGGCGGCCGGGGCGATCTCCATCACGGGGCAGGTCGACCCGGACACGATGAAGCTCTTCGCGGGCGGTGAGCGCGAGAGCACGCACGCGATGCTGCCGGTCTTCATCCCGCTGCTGCTGCCGCTGACGGTCATCGCGATCCCGGCCGCGGACCTGGTGCTGGCGATCGTGCGCCGTACCTGGAACGGGCAGTCGCCGTTCGCCGCGGACCGCGGCCATCTGCACCACCGGCTGCTGGAGATCGGCCACTCGCACAGCCGGTCGGTGCTGATCATGTACTTCTGGTCGGCCCTGATCGCCTTCGGGACGGTCGGTTATTCGGTGCATTCGACGTCGCTGTGGATCGTCCTGGTGGTCATGGGGCTGAGCGCGCTGGGCCTCGTACTGCTGCTGATGCCCCGCTTCACGCCCAAGGCGCCGTACTGGGCGGAACGCTTCCTGCCGCCCCGTTACCGCCGTCGGCGCCGCGGGGGAGACAGCGATCCCCAGGCCCCCCTGCCAGCGGCCTCCGAGGCCCAACAGGGGGCCGTGGCGGGCGAGATGGGGCAGGGCGAGGAGCCGGCGCCGGCGGAGCGGAGCCCGGTCGTGGTGGGCGTTTCCGGCGTCAACGGAGCGACCGCGATCGGCGATCGAACTCGTTTTTCGGACAGAGGCAAGGCTGAATCCGCACGTTGATGATTCGGTCATCAGAGGGCAATACCAGGCAAGCCGTCGAGTTGTCTTGCTCACATGCGCGAATTCACTCTCACGTGTGACTGTGAGCACACTTTCTTGGTAAAGACCTCATCAAATAGTTTGTGATACCGTTCACGAAGCCCGGTGACGGAGCCGAAGGACTTGTAGTAGCGCGGTCCATCGGCCCGAGGCATCGACTCGGACCGGGCCTACGATCGTCCATGACGACACCCTGCCCACCCCCTGCAAGCGGAGCTGCCGCCATGCCGTCCAACGACGCCCGGACTCTCCTCCAGACCGCCGTACCCACCGCTGTCGCCGGCGCCGTCGCCGTCGCTGTCAGCGCTGGTGTCGCGGGCGGCAAGGGAGCCATCGGCGCGCTCGTCGCGACGCTCGTCGTGGTCCTCTTCATGGGGATCGGCCTGGTGGTCCTGCAGCGGACCGCGCGGTCCCTGCCCCAGCTGTTCCAGGCAATGGGCCTGATGCTCTACACGACGCAACTTCTGCTGTTGTTCGTCTTCGTCGCCGCCTTCAAGGACACGACGATGTTCAACCCGAAGGCGTTCGCGATCACTCTGGTCGCACTGACCCTCGTGTGGATCGGCGCGCAGACGCGCGCGCACATGAAGGCCAAGATCCTTTACGTCGAACCCGAGTCCGACAATGCGGAAAAGCCCAAGAACACGGGCTCGAAGTCGTGAAGGGTAGGGGCGGGATAAGTGAGGGTTCAAGACCCTGCTATCGTCCGGTTCCAACTGCGGCACTGCGGGCGCGGGCATGTGAGCTGACGCCTGCTCGATCGCGAGGCTCAATGCCTGACTGCCGCTCACACATCCGTAACACCAGTCCAGTGCCGAACCGCGGCTGTGCGCCGCGCCGACACAACGAGGTTGCCGTACCTATGCGCCACGCTGAAGGAGCCCGCGGTGAGTGCTGACCCGACACAGGTGCTCGCCTTCGAGACCGATTGCCACATCTTCGACGGTTGTGGTTTCCCGGGTCCCGGCTTGCACTCTTTCCTGTTCGAGCCGATCTTCGGTGACGCGAACAGCAACGTCTACTTCAACAAGACGATGCTGCTGGCGCTCCTCGGTACGGTCATCATCGTCGGTTTCTTCTGGGCCGCCTTCCGTAAGCCGAAGATCGTCCCGGGCAAGCTGCAGATGGTGGCCGAGGCCGGCTACGACTTCGTCCGCCGCGGCATCGTCTACGAGACGCTCGGCAAGCGCGAGGGCGAGAAGTACGTCCCGCTGATGGTCTCGATCTTCTTCTTCGTGTGGATGATGAACCTCTGGTCGATCATCCCGCTCGCCCAGTTCCCGGTGACGTCGATCATCGCGTACCCGGCCGCCCTGGCGCTGATCGTCTACATCCTCTGGATGAGCCTCACCTTCAAGCGGCACGGCTTCGTCGGCGGCTTCAAGAACCTGACCGGCTACGACAAGTCGCTCGGCCCGGTCCTGCCGCTGATCATGGTCATCGAGTTCTTCTCGAACACCCTGGTCCGTCCCTTCACGCACGCGGTCCGACTCTTCGCGAACATGTTCGCGGGTCACACGCTGCTGCTGCTCTTCACCATCGCCAGCTGGTACCTGCTCAACGGCATCGGTATCGCCTACGCGGGTGTGTCGTTCGTGATGGTCATCGTGATGACGGCTTTCGAGCTCTTCATCCAGGCCGTTCAGGCGTACGTCTTCGTGCTCCTGGCGTGCACCTACATCCAGGGCGCTGTCGCCGAGCACCACTGATCGCGCCTGCCCTACCCCCAGTCGTCCGGTGGCCAACCCCCGCCGGTCCGTGAAAGAGAAGGAAGAACTGGCATGTCCCAGACCCTTGCCGCCGTCACCGGTTCCCTCAGCTCCGTCGGCTATGGCCTGTCCGCCATCGGCCCCGGCGTCGGCGTCGGCATCATCTTCGGTAACGGCACCCAGGCCCTCGCCCGTCAGCCCGAGGCTGCCGGCCTGATCCGCGCCAACCAGATCCTCGGCTTCGCCTTCTGTGAGGCGCTCGCCCTGATCGGTCTGGTCATGCCGTTCGTTTACCCGACCTCCTGACCTGGTCGCGAACAGCCCATTCGACGGAAGGCACTGATGTGAACCACCTGGTTCAGCTCGCATCGGAGGGAGCGGAAAACCCGCTCGTCCCGCCGATCCCCGAGCTCGTCATCGGCCTCATCGCCTTTGTCATCGTCTTCGGTTTCCTCGCCAAGAAGCTCCTCCCGAACATCAACAAGGTTCTGGAAGAGCGCCGCGATGCAATCGAAGGCGGTATTGAGAAGGCCGATGCGGCCCAGACCGAGGCCCAGAGCGTGCTCGAGCAGTACAAGGCTCAGCTCGCCGAGGCCCGTCACGAGGCCGCGCGCCTGCGCCAGGAGGCACAGGAGCAGGGCGCCGTGATCCTGCAGGAGATGCGGGCGGAAGGCCAGCGGCAGCGCGAGGAGATCATCGCTGCCGGCCACGCCCAGATCGAGGCCGACCGCAAGGCCGCGGCCGCCGCGCTGCGTCAGGACGTGGGCAAGCTCGCCACCGACCTGGCCGGCAAGCTCGTCGGCGAGTCCCTCGAGGACCACGCCCGGCAGAGCGGCACCGTGGACCGTTTCCTCGACGAGCTCGAGGCGAAGGCCGAGGCCGTCCGATGAACGGCTCGAGCCGCGAGGCACTGGCTGCCGCACGTGAGCGTCTCGACGCGCTGACCGACAACACGTCGGTCGACGCGGCGAAGCTCGCCGAGGAGCTGGCCGCCGTCACGGCGCTGCTCCAGCGCGAGGTGTCGCTGCGGCGGGTCCTGACCGACCCGTCGCAGGCCGGCGAGGCCAAGGCGGAGCTGGCAGGACGACTGCTGGGCGGGCAGGTGGGCGGCGAGACCGTCGACCTGGTCTCCGGCATGGTCCGCTCCCGCTGGTCGCAGTCGCGCGACCTGGTCGACTCGGTCGAGGAGCTGGCGAACCTCGCCGACCTCACGGCCGCCCAGCGCAGCGGTGAACTCGACGACGTCGAGGACGAGCTGTTCCGGTTCGGCCGGATCGTGGCCTCCGACAAGGAGCTCCGCGCCGCGCTCACCGACCGGTCCGCGTCCACCGCCGCAAAGGGGCAGCTGCTGCACAGCCTGCTCGGCGGCAAGGCGCGGCCCGCCACCGAGCGCGTCATCGTCCGCCTCGTCACCCAGCCGCGTGGACGTAGCCTGGAAGCGGGACTCGAGTCCCTCTCCAAGCTCGCCGCGGAGCGCCGGGAACGCATGGTCGCGGTGGTCACCTCGGCGGTGCCGCTGAGCGATCGGCAGAAGCAGCGCCTCGGCGCCGCGCTGACGAAGATCTACGGCCGCCCGATGCACCTGAACCTCGACGTGGACCCCACGGTCCTCGGCGGGATCGCGGTGCGGGTCGGCGACGAGGTCATCGACGGCACCATCGCGGAGCGTCTCGAAGAGGCGACCCGTCGCATGGCCGGCTGACCGCCGCAGCAAGCAAAGACAGAGCAAGACCAGCGGCCCGGTTGGGCCGTGCAGAAATTGCAGAAGATTCCTGGGGGTCGGCCCCCAGACCCCCTTAAGAAACTTCGGGCCCAACAAGGAGAGCAGGGAACCCAGATGGCGGAGCTCACGATCCGGCCGGAGGAGATCCGGGACGCGCTGGAGAACTTTGTCCAGGCGTACAAGCCGGACGCGGCCTCGCGCGAGGAGGTCGGTACGGTCAGCGTTGCCGGCGACGGCATCGCGAAGGTCGAGGGTCTTCCCTCGGCCATGGCGAACGAGCTGCTGAAGTTCGAGGACGGCACCCTCGGTCTCGCCCTCAACCTCGAGGAGCGCGAGATCGGTGCGATCGTCCTCGGCGAGTTCAGCGGCATCGAAGAGGGCCAGCCGGTGCAGCGCACCGGTGAGGTGCTCTCCGTCGGCGTCGGCGAGGGTTACCTCGGCCGCGTCGTCGACCCGCTCGGCAACCCGATCGACGGTCTCGGCGAGATCGCGACCGACAGCCGCCGCGCCCTCGAGCTGCAGGCCCCTGGCGTCATGGTCCGCAAGTCGGTGCACGAGCCGATGCAGACCGGCTACAAGGCCGTCGACGCCATGGTGCCGATCGGCCGCGGCCAGCGTCAGCTGATCATCGGCGACCGCCAGACGGGCAAGACCGCCCTGGCCGTCGACACGATCATCAACCAGCGCGACAACTGGCGCTCGGGCGACGTGAACAAGCAGGTGCGCTGCATCTACGTCGCCGTCGGTCAGAAGGGCTCCACCATCGCCTCCGTGCGGGGTGCCCTCGAAGAGGCCGGTGCGCTCGAGTACACGACCATCGTCGCCGCCCCGGCGTCCGACCCGGCCGGCTTCAAGTACCTGGCGCCGTACACCGGTTCGGCCATCGGCCAGCACTGGATGTACCAGGGCAAGCACGTCCTGATCATCTTCGACGACCTCTCGAAGCAGGCCGACGCCTACCGCGCCGTGTCGCTGCTGCTGCGCCGTCCGCCGGGCCGTGAGGCCTACCCGGGCGACGTCTTCTACCTCCACTCGCGTCTGCTGGAGCGCTGCGCGAAGCTCTCCGACGAGATGGGCGCCGGTTCGATGACGGGCCTCCCGATCGTCGAGACCAAGGCGAACGACGTGTCGGCGTTCATCCCGACCAACGTCATCTCCATCACCGACGGCCAGTGCTTCCTGGAGTCCGACCTGTTCAACGCCGGTCAGCGTCCGGCCCTGAACGTCGGTATCTCGGTCTCCCGCGTCGGTGGTTCCGCCCAGCACAAGGCGATGCGCCAGGTCTCCGGCCGTCTGCGCGTGGACCTCGCCCAGTACCGCGAGCTGGAGGCGTTCGCCGCCTTCGGTTCCGACCTGGACGCGGCCTCGAAGGCTTCGCTGGAGCGCGGTAAGCGCATGGTCGAGCTGCTGAAGCAGCCGCAGTACGCCCCGTTCCCGGTCGAGGAGCAGGTCATCTCCATCTGGGCCGGCACCAACGGCAAGATGGACGACGTGCCGGTCGAGGACATCCGCCGCTTCGAGACGGAGCTGCTGGAGTACCTGCGCCGCGAGCGCAAGGACCTCCTCACCAGCATCCGCGAGGGCGCCAAGATGTCCGACGACACGCTGCAGGCGATTGCCGACGCCGTCGCCGCCTTCAAGCAGCAGTTCGAGACCTCGGACGGCAAGCTCCTGGGCGAGGGCTGATCGATGGGCGCTCAGCTTCGCGTTTACAAGCGCCGCATCCGCTCCGTCACCGCCACGAAGAAGATCACCAAGGCGATGGAGATGATCGCCGCCTCGCGCATCGTCAAGGCGCAGCGCCAGGTGGCGGCATCGACGCCGTACGCCAGCGAGCTCACCCGTGCGGTGACCGCGGTGGCGGCCGGCTCCACCACCAAGCACCCGCTGACCACCGAGGCCGAGTCCCCGGCACGGGCCGCGATCCTGCTCGTCACGAGCGACCGCGGCCTGGCCGGCGGTTACTCCTCCAACGCCATCAAGGCCGCGGAGCGACTGACCGAGCGGCTCCGGGGCGAGGGCAAGGAGGTCGTCACCTACGTGATCGGCCGCAAGGGCGTCGCCTACTACGGCTTCCGCGAGCGGAAGATCGAGGACTCGTGGACGGGCTTCACCGACAGCCCGACGTACGAGGACGCCAAGCGGGCCGCGGCCCCGCTGATCGAGGCGGTCACCCAGGAGACCGCCGAGGGCGGTGTGGACGAGCTGCACATCGTCTACACGGAGTTCGTGTCGATGATGACGCAGAACCCGGTGGACAACCGGATGCTGCCGCTCAGCCTCGACGCCACGAAGGAGGAGGGCGGCAAGGGCGAGATCCTGCCGCTGTTCGACTTCGAGCCGTCGGCGGAGGACGTCCTCGACGCCCTGCTTCCGCGATACGTCGAGAGCCGGATCTACAACGCGCTGCTGCAGGCCGCTGCTTCCGAGCACGCCGCCCGCCGCCGCGCGATGAAGTCGGCCACCGACAACGCCGGTGAGCTCATCAAGACGCTCTCCAGGCTTGCCAACGCGGCCCGCCAGGCCGAAATCACCCAGGAAATCAGCGAGATCGTCGGTGGTGCCAGTGCGCTGGCCGACGCGACCGCGGGGAGTGACAAGTAATGACGACGACAGTTGAGACGGCCGTTGCCACGGGCCGCGTCGCCCGGGTCATCGGCCCGGTCGTCGACGTGGAGTTCCCCGTCGACGCGATGCCGGACATCTACAACGCGCTGAACGTCCAGGTGGCCGACCCGGCCGAGGACGGCAAGCTCAAGACGCTGACCCTCGAAGTCGCCCAGCACCTCGGCGACGGCCTGGTCCGCGCGATCTCGATGCAGCCCACCGACGGTCTGGTCCGCCAGGCCCCGGTGACCGACACGGGCACCGGCATCACGGTCCCGGTCGGTGACATCACCAAGGGCAAGGTGTTCAACACCCTCGGCGAGATCCTGAACAAGCCCGAGGCCGAGGCCGAGGTCACCGAGCGCTGGGCGATCCACCGCAAGGCGCCCAACTTCGACCAGCTCGAGTCCAAGACCGAGATGTTCGAGACCGGCGTCAAGGTCATCGACCTCCTCACCCCGTACGTCAAGGGTGGAAAGATCGGTCTGTTCGGTGGTGCCGGTGTCGGCAAGACCGTTCTGATCCAGGAAATGATCTACCGCGTGGCCAACAACCACGACGGTGTGTCGGTGTTCGCCGGTGTCGGCGAGCGCACCCGTGAGGGCAACGACCTCATCGAGGAAATGGCCGACTCGGGCGTCATCGACAAGACCGCCCTGGTCTTCGGTCAGATGGACGAGCCGCCGGGCACGCGTCTTCGCGTCGCGCTGGCCGGTCTGACCATGGCGGAGTACTTCCGCGATGTGCAGAAGCAGGACGTGCTCTTCTTCATCGACAACATCTTCCGGTACACCCAGGCCGGCTCCGAGGTGTCCACCCTGCTCGGCCGCATGCCGTCCGCGGTGGGTTACCAGCCGAACCTGGCCGACGAGATGGGTCTGCTGCAGGAGCGCATCACGTCGACCCGTGGTCACTCGATCACCTCGATGCAGGCGATCTACGTCCCCGCGGACGACCTGACCGACCCGGCCCCGGCCACCACCTTCGCCCACCTCGACGCGACGACGGTTCTCTCCCGTCCGATCTCCGAGAAGGGCATCTACCCGGCCGTGGACCCGCTGGACTCCACGTCCCGCATCCTGGACCCCCGCTACATCGCGGCGGACCACTACGCGGCCGCCATGCGCGTCAAGGGGATCCTCCAGAAGTACAAGGACCTCCAGGACATCATCGCGATCCTCGGTATCGACGAGCTGGGCGAGGAGGACAAGCTCGTTGTCCACCGTGCCCGTCGCGTCGAGCGCTTCCTGTCGCAGAACACCCACGTCGCCAAGCAGTTCACCGGCGTGGACGGTTCGGACGTCCCGCTCGACGAGTCGATCGCCGCGTTCAACGCGATCTGCGACGGCGAGTACGACCACTTCCCCGAGCAGGCGTTCTTCATGTGCGGTGGCATCGAGGACCTCAAGGCCAACGCCAAGGAGCTCGGCGTCTCCTGAGCCCATGGCTCACCGAGGGGGACGGGCGTGTCCCGTCCCCCTCACCACGCCCCGTAGAATTGACCCAACACCCGGCTCGAACGGCCGGGTGGTGACCCGAGGAGCCACCCTTGGCTGCTGAGCTGCACGTCGAGCTGGTCGCCGCGGACCGCAGTGTCTGGTCCGGCGAGGCCACCCTGGTCGTCGCGCGCACCACGTCCGGCGACATCGGCGTCATGCCCGGTCACCAGCCGCTTCTGGGTGTGCTGGAGTCGGGCCCGGTGACGATCCGTACGAGCGACGGCCAGACCGTGGTCGCCGCTGTGCACGGCGGTTTCATCTCGTTCGCGGACGACAAGCTCTCGCTGCTCGCCGAGATCGCGGAGCTGGCGGACGAGATCGACGTCCAGCGCGCCGAGCGTGCGCTGGAGCGTGCGAAGTCGGACACGGACGCCGCTTCCGAGCGGCGCGCCGATGTGCGACTGCGTGCGGTGGCGGTGCGCTAGCGCTCCGCGACCACGTAGCTTTACCCTCAGCCGCGGCCCGAGCTGGAGACCCCTCCAGACCGTGTCGCGGCTGAGGCGATGCAGGTGCGGTTGTATTCCTGGTGGTATCCGTTACTCGACGACGCGAGGAGGTCGGTGGAGATGTTCCTCGCGCTGTGGGTGGGCGCCCTGGTCGTCGCACTGATTCTGATCGGACTCTTCGTCTTCGGTCTGCGCCGGCGGCTGATTCAGCGCTCCGGCGGGACCTTCGACTGCAGTCTGCGGTGGAACGTTCCGGAGGAGCCCGATCTCTCGGGCAAGGGCTGGGTGTACGGGGTCGCCCGGTACAGCGAGGACCGGATCGACTGGTTCCGGGTCTTCTCGTACTCGCCCCGACCGCGCCGCGGTCTGGAGCGTTCCGCGATCGAGGTGGTCGCGCGCCGGATGCCCGAGGGCGAGGAGGAGCTGGCGCTCCTGTCCGACGCCGTGGTGCTCGGCTGTCTCCACCGGGAGACCCGCCTGGAGCTGGCCATGAGCGAGGACGCGCTGACCGGTTTCCTGGCCTGGCTGGAGGCGGCCCCGCCCGGCCAGCGGGTCAACGTGGCCTGAGGGCCCGAGGGCCTGTACCGCGGGCCGTCCGGCCCGTACGACGAATGAGGGATCGCCCACGAGGCCCCGGACGCGAGCGATCGCAGCCGGGGCCTCGTGCCGTCCCGGTGGCGGCCGACGACAGGGGACGGCCGGCGGGGCCGGGACGGGGCGGAAGCCCGGCGGGGGAGTGCGGGCACGCGAAAGCCGGGGAGACAGGGGGCGGACCTGTCTCCCCGGCTGCTTCGCGGGGTTTCGCGCGGTGCCGGACGGACTACTTCAGGCCGTTGTGGATGGCACCCACGAGTTCGCCGTTGGCGGTGTCACCGCTGAACTCCCAGAAGAACGCGCCTCCCAGGCCCTGGTTCTTCGCCCAGGTCATCTTGGACGTGATGGTGGCCGGGGTGTCGTAGCTCCACCAGTTGGTGCCGCAGTGTGCGTAGGCGGTGCCGGCGACCGTGCCGGTGGCGGGGCAGCTGTTCTTGAGGACCTTGTAGTCCTCGATGCCGGGCTCGTAGGTGGCGGCGGCGGGGCCGGTGGCGGTGCCGCCGGGGGCGGACTGGGTCACCCCGGTCCAGCCGCGGCCGTAGAAGCCGATGCCGAGCAGCAGCTTGGAGGCGGGCACGCCCTTGGCCTTCAGCTTGGCGATGGCGGCGGCGGAGTTGAAGCCGTCCTGCGGGATGCCGTCGTAGGAGGTCAGCGGGGAGTGCGGGGCCGTCGGACCCTTGGCCTCCCAGGCGCCGAAGAAGTCGTACGTCATCACGTTGTACCAGTTCAGGGACTGGGCGGCGCCGGCGTAGTCGGCGGCGTCGATCTTGCCGCCCTCGGAGCCGTCGGCGGTGATGGCGGCGGTCACCAGGTAGTCCTTGCCGAACTTGGCGCGCAGGGCCGAGGTGAGGCCCTTCAGCGCGTCCGGGCCGCTGGTGTCACAGGTCAGACCGCAGGCGTTGGGGTACTCCCAGTCGATGTCGATGCCGTCGAAGACATCGGCCCAGCGCGGGTCCTCGACCAGGCCGTAGCAGGACTCGGCGAACGCGGCCGGGTTCTTCGCGGCGTCACCGAAGCCGCCGGACCAGGTCCAGCCGCCGAACGACCACAGGATCTTGATGTGCGGGTACTTCGCCTTCAGCTTGCGCAGCTGGTTGAAGTTGCCGCGCAGCGGCTGGTCCCAGGTGTCGGCCACGCCGTCGACCGACTGGTCGGCGGTGTACGCCTTGTCGTAGTCGGCGTACGAGTCGCCGATCGTGCACTTGCCGCCCTGGACGTTGCCGAAGGCGTAGTTGATGTGCGTGATCTTCGCGGCGGAACCCGAGGTGTCCAGGTTCTTGACGTGGTAATTGCGCCCGTAGACGCCCCAGTTGGCGAAGTAGCCGAGGTTGACCTTGTCGCCCGTGCCCGGGGTGCCGCCACCGCCGGTGGTGCGCACCTTGACCGCGCCGCTGGCCGGGCCGGTCTGGCCGGCGGTGTCACGGGCCCGCACGGTGTACGAGTAGTCGGTGCCGGCCGTGAGGCCGGAGTCCGAGTACGTGGTGCCGGTGACCGTCGAGACGACCGCGCCGTCCCGCAGGACGTCGTAGTTCTTGATGCCGTTGTCGTCGGTCGCGGCGGCCCAGCTCAGCTTGACCGAGGTGTCGGTGACGGCGCTCGCGGTGGGGGTGCCCGGCGCGGAGGGGGCGTTGTCGCCGGGGACGCTGCCGCCGTCGCAGGAGGCGCCGTTCAGCTTGCAGCCGGTGGGGGCGCCGGGGCCGGTGCCGTTGAAGCCGAAGCTGACGGAGGCACCGGGGGCGACCGTGCCGTTCCAGCTGAGGTTCTTGGCGGTCCAGTGGGTTCCGGAGCTGGTGACGCTGGCGTCCCAGGCGGAGCCGACCGCGGTGCCGGAGGGGAAGTCCCACTCGATGGTCCAGGAGGACAGGGCGGTGGTGCCGGTGTTCTTCACCGTCCACTGGCCCTCGAAGCCGCTGCCCCAGTCGGACTTCTTGGTGAAGGAGGCGGTCGCCGAAGTGGCGGCCTCGGCGGGGGAGGCCAGGCCGACCATCGCGGCGAGCGGAAGGATCAGGGCGGTGAGGCCCGCGACCGCTCTGGATCTGTTGGCTCTTCCGTGCCCGAATCTGAGTCGGGTACGGCGTAGGGGGGTTTCAGTGCTCAACGGTGCTCCTCGGGTGAGGTCCGGACAAACGGGGGTGGTCCGTGGACTGCAAACCCTGCGCCGCCCTGAGCGCGCCTTGTCATGGCGTACTCACCGCAGTGTGTCCGGTGAGATTAGGAAGGTCTGGACCAATCGTCAAGAGGTCCAGACCAAAGATCGCGTCGCGACCGTTCGCTCACCGCGCGCCCAACTCCTGTGCCAGCACCGCCGCCTGGACCCGGCTGCGCAGCTCCAGCTTGCCCAGCAGCCTGCTGACGTGCGTCTTCACCGTCGCCTCCGCCATGGAGAGCCGTACCGCGATCTCGGCGTTCGACAACCCCTCGCCGAGGCAGCCGAGGACCTCCCGTTCCCGCGGGGTGAGCGCGTCCAGCACCGAGGGGTCGGGCGTCCTCGCCGGCCGCGGGGGAGCGGTTCCGGCGAACTCCGCGATCAGGCGCCGCGTCACGGCCGGGGCGATCAGCCCCTCGCCGCGCGCCACCGTGCGCACCGCTTCGATCAGGTCGTGCGCGTCGGTGTCCTTCAGCAGGAAGCCCGCCGCCCCCGCGCGCAGCGCCCCGAAGACGTACTCGTCCAGGTCGAACGTGGTCAGCACCAGGACGTCCGCGAGCCGCTCGGACACCACCTGCCCGGTCGCCGACACCCCGTCCAGTCGCGGCATCTGAATGTCCATCAGCACCAGGTCCGGGCGCAGCTCGCGGGCCAGGCGCACCGCCTCCTCGCCGTCCCGGGCCTCACCGACGACCTCGATGTCGGACGCACTGGACAGGATGAGCACCAGCCCGGCACGGACGGCCGACTGGTCCTCGGCGACCACCACCCGGATCGTCATGTTCTCGATGTTCCTTCCGTCGTGGGCAGTTCGGCCCGTACCCGCCATATTGTCGCCCCGTCACCGGTGACCGAGGGTCCCGCCTCGATGGTGCCGCCCAGCAGCGCCACCCGTTCCCGCATCCCCACCAGGCCGGCCCCCGATCCGGGCGCGCGGGGCCCGGGGCGCTCCCCGATCACACTGCTGACCTCGATCGTGAGCAGCTGACCGGCCCGGTCGAGCCGCACCTCGACCGGGCCCGGTGCGGCGTGCTTGAGCGCATTGGTCAAGGACTCCTGGACGATCCGGTACGCGGCCAGCTCGACCGGCGCGGGCAGCGGCTCCCGCTTTTCCCGGGTGTCCTCGAACGTGCAGGTCAGCCCGCTCGAAGCGGCGTTCGTACGGGCCTGCTCCACCAGTGCGTCCAGCGAGGCGAGGGTGGGCGAGGCGGCCGGTTCCGAGGAGCCGCCGGTGCGCAGCAGCTTGATCAGCCGGCGCATCTCGGCGAGGCCGGCGACGCTGTTCTCCCGGATCACGCCCAGCGCGTCGCGCGAGGTGGCCGGCTTGTCGATGGAGAGGGCGGCGGTGGAGTGGACGGCGATCGCCGACAGGTGGTTGGCCACCACGTCGTGCAGCTCGCGGGCCATCCGGGCGCGTTCGGCGGCCACCGCCTGCGCCCGGTCCATCTCGGCCAGCAGCGTGGTCTGTTCGGCGTGCAGCCGGGCCGTCTCGGCGGCGTCGCGGTGGTTGCGGACGCTGACCCCGGTGAGGGCGGGCAGGAACGAGATCATGCCGGTGACGACACCGATGAGCAGCGCCTGCGGGTTGCGGAACCAGGCCAGGAAGCCGATCGTGACGGCGACCATGATCAGGAACGTGGTCACCGGGATGCGGCGGGCGGCGGACGGCTTCCCGTACAGCACGGCCGCGTACACCAGGTCCGTGAACATCAGGACCGTCGCCAGGTTCCCGACCGTGAACTGGTCCGCGACCAGGGCGAGCGTGCCGACCACCAGCCCCGTCTGCGGGGCGGTCCTGCGCAGCAGTTCGAGCCCGGAGACGACGACGAGCGGCACCAGACAGACCCAGGGAGCGGTGAAGGACCGGTTGCCCTGGAGATGCAGCCCGACCAGCCACAGGAGCACGCCGCCGGCCAGGCCGAGGGTGGCCAGGAGCACGTCGTGGCGGTGCGGGCGGGGAAAGGAGAACACCCTCCCATCCAACACGGCCTCCCGCACCCGGGCCTCCCTACCGGGGCCGAGGCGCCAGTACATCGAAGGATGCAGTCCGGGTTCGTCATCGCCGACGACGATCGGGCCCCGGCCGGCCGGAAGACTGGAGGGGATCGGAAGGGGAAATGCCGTGATCGTCACGCTGATCGTGCTCTGCGAAGTCGCCTTCTGGGTGCTGCTGGCCGCGGGACTCGCGCTGCGGTACCTGGCGAAGAAGCCACGACTGGGCGCAGCCGTCCTGCTGTGCGAGCCGCTGCTGGAGGTGGTGCTGCTGGTGGTCACCGCGATCGACCTGAAGAACGGCGCGGTGCCCGACTGGAAGCACGGGCTGGCCGCGGTCTACATCGGCTTCACGGTCGGCCTCGGCCACTCGACGATCCGCTGGGTCGACGCCCGGGTGGCCCACCGCTTCGCGGGCGGCCCGCCGCCGGTGAAGCCGCCGAAGTACGGCATGGCGCGCGCGGCCCACGAGTGGCGGGTGGCGGCGCGGTGGACCGTCGCGGCGGTGACGGCGCTGGCGCTGCTCCAGCTGGCGATCTGGTACGTCGGCGGGGACGGGGACGCCTCGACGCTCCAGGCGTGGCAGCAGAAGATGCTGTTCGTGATCGGGATCAACGTGGTCATCGCGGGGAGCTACACCCTGTTCCCGAAGGCGGACCCGGGGCCGAAGTCGGAGCCGGAGTCGAAGCCGAAGACGCTGCGCTGAGGCCCGCCCCGGCCCCCGGTCCCCGGGGAGCCCGGGGACCGGGGACGGACGGAGGCCGGTGGGCTACCGCTCGCCGCCCGGCACCCACAGCACGTCCCCGAGCTCCTTGTTCGCCGTCCGCGCGAGGATGAACAGCAGGTCGGAGAGGCGGTTGAGGTACGTGGCCGTCAGCGTGTTCATCGTGTCGCCGTGCACCTCCAGCGCCGCCCAGGTGGACCGCTCCGCGCGCCGGACCACCGTGCACGCCTGGTGCAGCAGCGCGGCCCCCGGCGTACCGCCCGGCAGGATGAAGCTGCGCAGCTTGTCCAGCTGCTCCAGGAAGTGGTCGCAGTCCGCCTCCAGCTTGTCGACGTAGCTCTGCTCGACCCGCAGCGGCGGGTACTCGGGGTTCTCGACGACCGGTGTCGACAGGTCCGCGCCCACGTCGAAGAGGTCGTTCTGCACGCGGACGAGGACCTTCACGACGTCCTCGGAGAGCTGTCCGAGCGCGATGGCGGTGCCGATGACGGCATTGGCCTCGTTGGCGTCGGCGTACGCGGAGATCCGCAGGTCCGTCTTGGCGGTCCGGCTCATGTCGCCGAGGGCCGTGGTGCCCCGGTCGCCGGTGCGCGTGTAGATACGTGTCAGGTTGACCATGCCGTCAGGCTAGTGCCCCGCCCCGGCGGGACGGGCCCGGCCGGGGCACGGCTCAGGCCCCGGCCCGGTGGAAGACCCGGGCGCCCAGCGCCACGGACCCGGCCGCGAGGGCGACCGCCACCAGCGCCCCGTACAGCATGTCCGCGGTGGCGTACGCGCCCACGTACGCGTCCCGCACCGCGTCCACGAGGTGGCGCAGCGGGGTGAGGCGCGAGACGACGTCCAGCCAGGCCGGTCCCAGGGTCATCGGCAGCATCAGGCCGGAGAGCAGCATCACCGGCATGGTGACCGCGTTGATGACGGGACCGAACTCCTGCGGCGTCGCGACCTTCATGGCCAGCGCGTAGGACAGCGAGGCCAGTGCGACCGTCAGCAGCCCGACGAACGCGAAGCCGATCAGGACCCCGGGCAGCGGCGCGCGCAACCCCATGACCAGGGCGGCCAGCACCAGCAGCACCGCCTGGAACACGAAGAGCACGGCGTCCCGCAGGACCCGGCCCAGCAGCAGCGCCAGTCTGCTGACCGGGGTCACCCGCATCCGTTCCACCACCCCCGAGGACTTCTCGACGATGATCGAGAACCCGGAGAACGAGGCGCCGAACAGGACGAGTTGGAGCAGCAGCCCGGGGACCAGGACCTGCCAGGAGTCACCGGTCGGACCGAGCGGCAGACCGCTCAGGAGCGGGCCGAAGAAGAGCAGGTACAGCAGCGGCATCAGGACGCCGAAGAGCATCTGGAAACGGGAGCGCAGGGTCTGGCGGGCGTACCGCCCGAGGACGAGCGCGGTGTCGTGCAGGAGCATCGGCGGTCCTAGACGGAGAGGGGCGCGGCGTCGGCGGGCGCGGGGGCGCGGCCGGTGATCGCGAGGAAGGTGTCCTGGAGGGAGGCGGCGGGGGAGCCGGTGTACTCGGTCCGCAGCGCGGCCGGGGTGCCCTCGGCCGCCACCGCTCCCCGGTCGATCACGATCAGCCGGTCGGCGAGCGCGTCGGCCTCGTCGAGGTAGTGGGTGGTGAGGACGACCGTCGTGCCGGAGTCGTCGCGCAGTCCGCGCACCAGCTCCCACAGGTCGGCGCGGCCGGCCGGGTCGAGTCCGGTGGTGGGCTCGTCGAGGAAGAGGACGGACGGGCGGTGGGTGAGGGCCATCGCGATGTCCAGGCGCCGCCGTTGACCGCCGGAGAGCGTGACGGCCCTCCGGTCGAGCAGCCCGTCGAGACCGAGCCCGTGCGCCAGTTCCGCGGCCCGTGCGGTCGCCTCCCGTTTGCCCAGCCGGTACAGCCGTCCCTGGGTGATCAGCTCCTCCCGGACGGTGAGGTGCGGGTCGACGCCGCCGGACTGGGCGACGTATCCGCACGCCGCACGGACCCCGGCCGGGTCACCGGCCAGGTCGTGCCCGGCGACGGCGGCCGTGCCGCCGGTCGGGGCGAGCAGCGTGGTGAGCATCCGCAGGGTGGTGGTCTTGCCCGCCCCGTTGGGGCCGAGGAGGCCGACGATCTCGCCGGCCGCGACCGTCAGGTCGACGGACCGCACGGCGTGCACCGGCCCGCTCCTGCTGTCGAAGGACCGGGCGAGCCCGGTCGCGCTGATGATTGGCATGGTGACCACAAAAACAGAGAGACCCCAAAAATGCAATGACGCCAATTTTTTATCGGCTCATGCCCGACACCTACGATGGGGAGATGACCGAGGGACTCAGGGAGCGCAAGAAGCGCCAGGCCAGGCAGCACATCTCGGACCTCGCGACCGGGCTGTTCCTGGAGCGCGGCTTCGTGCCGGTGACCGTCGCCGAGATCGCCGAGCTGGCGAACGTCTCCGTGAACACGGTGTACAACTACTTCCCCGCCAAGGAGGACCTCTTCCTCGACCGGACGAAGGGCGTCACCCGGCGGGTGGCCCGGTTCGTCCGCGCCCGCGACAAGGGGGAGTCGGCGGCCGAGGCGGTCCTGCGGGAGCTGCGGGCCCTGGTCGTCGCGGTCTCGCCGGAGCTCGGACTGATGGACGGCTACGCCGACTTCATGCGGGTCATCGAGGAGGCGCCCACCCTCCAGGCCCGTCTCGCCCGCCTCCAGGCCGAGGTGCTGGACGCCGTCGTCACCACCCTGCGCGAGGAGACCGGCGCGGCGGCGGACGATCCGCTGCCGGGACTGGTCGGCGGTCAGCTCGCCTGGATCGAGGGGGCCCTGGTCGGTCACATCGGCCAGGAGATGCTGGCCGGGCGCAAGGCGGCCGAGGTCTCCCGCGACGCCCTCGTCCTGCTCGACGAGATCGAGGATCTCCTCGGCGAAAAGGTCCTCAACTACGCCCGGCGCGCCGCCGGATGACGGGTCCCGGTGTGATGTCCGTCATTTGAGACGTGACGCGCATCTCTTCGGGGCCCCAGCGCCCCTCACGGGTACTAATCTCCGCCGGAGAGCATGTGAAGAACCGTTGAGACCGGCCGTGCAGGGACCAGCTGCAGAGGCGGGCAGAAACCAAGGGGTGCAGACGTGGCCAGGAAGCTCGCCGTCATCGGAGCCGGACTCATGGGGTCCGGCATCGCGCAGGTCTCCGCCCAGGCGGGCTGGGACGTGGTGCTGCGCGACGTCACCGACGAGGCCCTGACCCGCGGACGCGACGGCATCAAGGCCTCGTACGACAAGTTCGTCTCCAAGGGCAAGCTGGCGGCGGACGACGCCGAGGCCGCGCTCGCCCGCATCACCACCACCACCGACCTCGACGCGGTCGCCGACGCGGACGTCGTCGTCGAGGCCGTCTTCGAGAAGCTGGAGGTCAAGCACGAGATCTTCCGGGCGCTCGACAAGATCGTCCGCGAGGACACCGTGCTCGCCTCCAACACCTCCGCCATCCCGATCACCAAGATCGCGGCCGTGACGGAGCGCCCCGAGCGCGTCGTCGGCGTGCACTTCTTCTCGCCGGTCCCGATGATGCAGCTCTGCGAGCTCGTCCGCGGCTACAAGACCAGCGACGAAACCCTCGCCACCGCGCGGGAGTTCGCCGAGTCGGTCGGCAAGACCTGCATCGTCGTCAACCGCGACGTCGCGGGCTTCGTCACCACCCGGCTGATCTCGGCGCTCGTCGTCGAGGCCGCCAAGCTGTACGAGTCGGGCGTCGCCTCGGCCGAGGACATCGACATCGCCTGCAAGCTGGGCTTCGGCCACGCCATGGGCCCGCTCGCCACGGCGGACCTGACCGGCGTCGACATCCTGCTGCACGCCACGAGCAACATCTACACCGAGTCCCAGGACGAGAAGTTCGCCGCGCCGGAGCTGATGCGCCGGATGGTGGACGCAGGTGACATCGGCCGCAAGAGCGGGCAGGGCTTCTACACGTACTGATCGTTTTCGGTCCCCCGGACGTCCGATCCGCCGTCGATCGGACCCGGGGGACCGGGGGGCGTCTTCCGGAGACCGCAGATCCACGCGGATCCTGGCCGGGCCTGGGTCACTCCACAGGGTGAATTCGGTATCGGTTCGCTTACAGACGGCAACCTCTCCGTCTCCGACGCAGTCAGTTGTGGGAGAGACGGAACAGACAGACGAACCTTGCTACGGAGCATTCCGGGGAGCGCATATGCACATCAGGGGCGACCACGCCGAGCTGGTCGTCGGGGGCCGCCTCGACGTCCGAAGCGCGGCGGACGCCCGTACGGCCCTGCACTCGGCCCTCGACGACGGAGTCGGCGATCTGGTGCTCGATCTGACCGAGCTGGATTCCTGGGACGCCACCGGGCTCGGCGTCATCATGGGCGCACACCGCCGCGCCGGACGCGCCGGCCGACGACTGGTGCTCCGCGGGGTGCCGCCGCAGATGCAGCGCCTGCTGGTGGCAACCCGGCTGCATCGCATTCTGGCCATCGAGGGCGGAATCGCTGCGGACTCGCTGCCGCGCGTGTAGGACCTGCGTGGACCCCGCATCGGGCGCAGCGTTCACCGCCGTGCGCGGTGAGCCCGCGCCGGACGGGACCGCCCGGCGCCGGGGATCCGGTGCGCGCCGCCCGGCTCCGCGGCCGCCCGCCGCCCCGTGCACGGCCGTACGGACTCCCGCGCCGCGCCCGGTCCGGGGGCGTTGCGAACGAAAGCGCGCAATCCGCATGAGAGCACGCGCTTCGGGCGGCACCACCCCCCGACTGTGCGGGGACCCCGGCCGACGGTCTAGGGTTCGGCCGTCCGCCCATTGACGAACCCACCCGGCGGAAACCGGACCGGAAGCGACAGCGGGGCGTGCGAGGCCGGAGGGGCAATCGTGCACGACGCGTCTGGGGGCTTTGACGATGGACCCGACACACCGGGAGCCGGAAGAGTTCGGCCGGGACCACGACGGGCCCGGTGACGGACCGGACCGCGGCCGTTCCCAGGACTCCCGGGGCCGCTCGGCCAAGGGCGCCCCCGGCGCTCCGGATTTCGGTCGGCAAACGCCGCAACAGGCCCGCTTCGTCCGCCTCATATCGGGCGACTACCTCCTCACCGTCAACCCGGTCGACGGCAGCGAGGTCGAACTGTGCCCGCCGGGGGAGCAGCCCGCCGCCCCGGTCCGGCGCACCGAGGCCGCACGCGCCGACCACGAACGCGCCCTCGCCCCGCCCGTGCCGCCGGGGCCGCCCGCCCCGCAGCTCCCGCTCCTGGAGCGCGCCGAGGAACGCGAACGACTGGTGCGCCTGATGTCCCGGGGCCGCTCGGTGCGGCTCGTCGGATCGGCCGGATCGGGCCGCACCGCCCTGCTGGACGCCGTCGCCGCCGACTGCGCGGGCCTGGCGCCGGACGGAGTCGTACGGCTCTCCGGCCACCGCAGGACCACCACCGACCTGCTGCACGGGCTCTTCGAGGCCGTGAACGAGGCGCCGCTGTACCGCCCCGACCGGGCCGCCCTGCTCGAAGAGGTCCGGCGCATCGGCGCCGTCGTCCTGGTCGACGACCTGGAAATCGGCGGGGCCGCGCTGGAGGAACTGCTCGACGCCACCCCCGAGTGCGCCTTCCTGTTCGCGACGACTCCGGACGTCGCCGCCCCCGGCGCGGACCCGTACCTCGAAGAGGTCCTCCTCGCCGGTCTCGGCCGCGAGGCCTCGGTCGAGCTGCTGGAGCAGGTCGTCGAACGCCCCCTCACCGAGGAGGAGCGGAACTGGGCGGGCGACCTCTGGTTCGAGTCCGAGGGACTGCCGCTGCGCTTCGTCCAGGCGGGCGCCCTGCTGCGCCAGCGGGACCTGCTGGGCGCCGCCCCCGAGGCGTACGACGCGTACGGCGGCGGGGACCGGCCCGCGGGCCCGCTCTTCGGGCACGACGGAACCCGCGTACCGCTGCCCAGTCTCGGCGACGGCGCGGCCCCCGCCGCCCTGCTCGCCTCACGGCTGAGCGAGCCGGCCCGCGACACCCTGCGCTTCGCCGTGGCGCTCGGCGGCGAGGTGCCGCACCAGGCCCATCTGCCGGCGCTCGTCGGCGACACCCACGCGGACGCCGCGCTGGGCGAGCTGGCCGGCTGCGGACTGCTCTCCCCGGCCGGTCCCCGCTACCGGCTGGCCGCCGGGGTCCTCGCCCAGCTGGAGGCCGCCGGATACGGCGAGGACGCCACCGACCGGGCCCGGACCGCGGCCCAGCACTACGCCTGGTGGGCCGGGCACCCCTCCGTCACCCCCGAGCGGGCGGCGGCCGAGGCCGACGCCGTCGTCGCGGCGATGGCACAGCTGGTGCCCGGTGACGGCGCGGGACAGACCAGTGCGGCCGTGCTGCTGGCCCGCAGCGCCGCCCCGGCCTTCGCGGCGGGACTGCACTGGGGGGCCTGGGAGCGGGCGCTGCGGATCGGCCAGGAGGCGGCCAGGATCGCCGGGGAGGTCGCCGAGGAGGCGTACTTCCACCACGAACTGGGCGTCCTCGCGCTCCTCTCCGGCAACCCGGACCGGGCCCGCGCCGAGCTGGAGACCTCGATCGGCATGCGCGGGGCGCTCGCCGACAAGTCGGGCGCGGTGGCCGGACGGCGCGCGCTCGCCCTGGTCGCCGACCGTTCCGGCGGACCGCTGCCCGGCGCCCTCGCACAGGTGGGCGAGGACGTGCCGTTCGCGGAGCCGGTGGAACAGGCGCAGCCGCCCGCCCGCCCGATGGCGGCCACGACGCAGCCGCTGTCGCCGTCGCGGCCCGACGAGGGCCCCACCACGGTGATGACGCGGCAGAGCGCCCCCGCCGCGCCCGCCGCGCGGGGCGGCCGGCTCGGGGTACTGGGCCTCGCCCGGCGCAACCTGGTCGCGACGGCCGCGGGCGTGCTCCTGGCCGGGGTGCTCGGCACCGTCGTGGTGCTGGGCCTGACGTCCGGCAGCGACGAGGCACCGGGCAACCGGGGCGTCACGAGCGAGCAGTCGTCCGGCGAACAGGACGGCGACGCGCAGGAGGACCCGGCGGGCGACCCGTCGGGCGACTCGACCGCCGGCTCCACCGCCTCCGGCGGCGACGGGGCGACCCCCGGCCCGTCCGGCAGCGAGATCACGCCGAGCGGGAGCGGCTCGCCGTCCACCGGATCGACGGGGCCCAGCGACACCCCGTCCTCGGACCGGCCCACCAGCGACGAACCGTCCTCGGACCGGCCCACCAAGTCGTCGAGCCCCACCAAGTCCTCCTCCCCGACGAAGTCGGAGAGCCCCAGCCCGACCCCCACGGAGACCGAGACCCCGGAACCGACGGACACGGCCACCGAACCCGAGCCGACCTCGCCCGACACCTCCGACTCGGCGAGCGGACCCTCCTCCTCGTCGGCCTCGGCCGCGGCGGGCCCGGACGGCGGCCCGGTGGCGGCCTGAACCCACCCCGCAACGGGCGGACGCCGGACGCGATGCACGCGTCCGGCGTCCGGGGAGACGGTCGGGGGAGAGGGACCTGCGGGGTCAGAACAGCCGCAGCTTGTCGTCCTCGATGCCGCGCAGCGCGTCGTAGTCCAGGACGACGCAGTCGATCCCGCGGTCCGTCGCCAGCACCCGGGCCTGCGGCTTGATCTCCTGGGCCGCGAAGACGCCCTTCACCGGGGCGAGATGGGGATCGCGGTTGAGCAGATCCAGATAACGGGTCAGCTGCTCCACTCCGTCGATGTCGCCGCGCCGCTTCAGCTCCACGGCGACGGTCCCCCCGTCGGCGTCCCGGCACAGGATGTCCACCGGACCGATGGCGGTGAAGTACTCACGGCGGATCAGGGTGTAGCCCTCGCCGAGGGTCTCGATCCGGTCAGCGAGGAGTTCCTGGAGGTGCGCTTCGACGCCGTCCTTGATGAGGCCCGGGTCGACGCCCAGTTCGTGGGACGAGTCGTGGAGGATCTCCTCCATCGTGATGATGAGTTTCTCGCCCGCCTTGTTCACCACGGTCCAGACGTCCGCGGTGTCGCCGGTGCCCTCCTTCAGGGTGCAGGGCGGTGACATCCAGTTGAGGGGTTTGTACGCCCTGTCGTCGGCGTGGATCGACACGCTCCCGTCCGCCTTCACCAGGATCAGACGGGGAGCGGAGGGCAGGTGGGCCGTGAGCCGGCCGGCGTAGTCCACGGAACAGCGGGCGATGACGAGACGCATGGTCGGCAACGCTACTCGACGAGGGGTGCTCCACGCGATTCTCCCCCGTCACCCCCATCACTCCGCCCACACGTTGACGGCCCGCGACGGGGCTTGCCCCTCTTTGGGCCCGTTCGTCGATGGCCGGTTGTGTTCCCAATCTCCTGGTGCGGCCAGGACTGCGCCCGTACCGTGTAAGCAGGAGGTCGCCGTCCGTGTACGCTGCGTCGCCGTCCTCCTTCCCTGCCCGTAAGGCCCCGGCCAAGGCGTCGGGGTCGCGAGAGGAGAACCCATGTCGCTCGACGTCTCACCGGCGCTGTTGGAACAGGCCGAGCGAGGCGAGGTCGACGAAGCGGACTTCGTCGACTGCGTCCGGACCTCCCTGCCCTACGCATGGGAGATGATCAGCTCTCTGGTGGCCCAGCTGAAGGTGGACGGCGGAGAGTTCGCCGACAACCAGACGCCCCCGCCGGACGAGCAGGCACGTGGTCAGCTGCTGCGCGCACTCGCGAGTGACGCGATCCGCGGCGC
The DNA here is from genome assembly GCF_042889165.1 of Streptomyces sp. NPDC002669. NCBI lineage: Bacteria > Bacillati > Actinomycetota > Actinomycetes > Kitasatosporales > Streptomycetaceae > Streptomyces > Streptomyces sp. NPDC002669. The sequence goes on from NZ_JBIAQQ010000006.1 coordinate 239,189, forward strand.
GCTCCAACGGCACTTCGGGGTGCGTCTGGCATTCCAGAACTGCCACCGCGTCGCGGTGTTCCCGCTGGACGCCTCGGCCGACGAGCGGCTGGCCCGCTTCACCTCGGTGCGGGGCCAACTGCTCAACCAGTCCCCCGAGTTGCGGGACTGTTAGGGCGTGTTCCGGAAGTCCCGTCCGCCCCCGGCCCGCCCGCGGGCGGGCGACGTCGCTTCCGCGACACGCGCCGGGCCCCGTCCGGCCCGGCGCGGCCGTACGGGGCCCGGGGGCTTCCGCCCGCCGTCCCGGACCGGAGGGGTTCCGGCCGGTTCCGGAGCGGGGGTGCGCGTGCTCCTGGCGGGGTGTCATGAGAGCAGCGGGAGCACTTCGGTGCCCAGCCGCGCCACGTTCTCCTCCGTGGCCGCCAGATCCCCCGAGCCCTCCGCCAGGAGCGCGAAGCGAGTGATGCCCGTCCGCTCGGCGGTGGCGGCGAGCCGGTCGGCGGCGAGCCGGGGCGGGCCCACCGGATGAAGGCCGCACAGGAATTCCGTGTACGCGACCGGATCGCGCATCACCCGGTGCCGTCCGTCGACCGTCACATGGGCGTCCAGCCCCTGGCGCAGCCAGCCGGGCATCGTCTTCACGAGCGTCTCCACGGCGTCCTCGTGCCGGTCGGCGATCTGGACCACCCCGGCGGAGACGTGCCCGGCGGTGCGGACGCTCTCGGGCGAACGGCCCGCGGCGAGGGCGGTGGAGCGCCACAGGGCGACCATGTCGGCCTTCTCCTCGTCCGCGCAGTGCATCCCGAGCAGCATCGGCAGCCCGTTCTCCGCCGCGAGCCGCACCGTCTTCGGCGAGGTGCACGCGACGATCACCTCGGGGCCGCCGAGACCGTCGCCGTTCTCGTCGGCCAGTTCGTCGGCCCGGGGGACCACCGCGACCTCGCGGAAGCCGTACCGCTCCCCGCGTCCGGCCACCCGCGGCTCGCGCAGCCAGTCGAGCAGCAGTCCCAGGGACTCCGGGAAGCCCTTCTCGTACGCCGCAAGGCCGCTCCCGAACACCTCCAGGTCGACCCACGGCCCGCCCCGGCCGACGCCGAGGGTGAACCGGCCGCCGCTGGTGAGGTGGAGCAGCGCGGCCTGTTCGCCGAGCGCGACCGGGTGCTGGGTGGGCAGCACGCTGACCGCCGTGCCCACCCGGATCCTGCGGGTGCGGCCGAGCAGCAGCGCGGCCAGGGTGGCGGCGGACGGGCAGACCCCGTACGGCACGAAGTGATGTTCCGCCAGCCAGACCGAGTCGAGCCCGGTTTCCTCCGCGACCTCGGCGGACCGGACCGCGCGGTGCAGCGCTTCCCCCGGCCCCTGCCCCGGAAACTGGGCTGCCAGTACGAACGTTCCCACACGCATCGCCAATTGCCTCCTTGCGGCCGACGCGGCTCTCCCCTACAGGCATCAACGCCTGACACGTGCCAAGGGCACGGGCCGGAGGCAGGTTGTTGCGATTTTCCGGTAACTCACCCCCTTCGGGGGTGACGCCGGGGAGGGCACCGGGCACCGCCATCGGCCGGATGGCCCTACGCTTGGACGGGAACTGCCCGGCCTGTTTTGTGAGGTGTCACGTGTCCCCGCGCCGAAACCGCTCCCGAGGCGGCGAGAGTTCCCACGACAGCGCGGCGGAACCGGGAGCCCGGTACGGCGGCGGCGGACGCACGGAGGAGTGGCGGGGCGAGCAGTGGTCGGTCCGCCCGGTGAGCGGGGCGAGCGCGGTGGGCAAGCACTACCGCTGCCCCGGCTGCGACCAGGAGATCCCGTCCGGCGTCCCGCATCTGGTGGCCTGGTCCGAGTACGCCGGCATCGACGACCGCAGACACTGGCACAAGGCCTGCTGGAACGCGAAGGACCGCCGCACCACGCAGGTGCAGCGGTCCAGGAACGCGCCCCGTTACTGATGACGCCCCGTCGCGGGGGTGGGGCGGAACCGGTCAGACGTCCCGGCGGTCCATGGCGAGGCAGGCGCAGAACAGCGCCACGGCCGAGACGCCGAGCATGATCCACAGCGGGTCCCAGCCGGACGGCCCCGAATCGGTCACCGGGGCCGAGTAGAACGCGCTGAGCTGGTTGGGGATCGAGTACTCGAAGAGCTTCATCCGCAGGCCGGAGAGCGACTCCGAGAACATGAACATGCCCAGCACGAGGGGCAGCAGCACCAGGCCGATCATGATCGTGATCGCCCCGGCGGAGTGCCGGATGAGGGCGCCGACCGCGAGCGAGAACAGGCCCAGCGTCGCCATGTAGAGACCGACACCGACCGTCGCGCGCAGCCAGTCGTCGCCGGAGGGCGTCCCGCCGCCGACGATGGCGGTCTGCGCCGCCGCGACCAGGGCGGTGGTCACGGTCGTGATGACGAAGGTCAGCAGGAAGAAGACGATCGCCTTCGCACACAGCACCCGGGCCCGGCTGGGGCAGGCGGTCAGCGTCGTACGGATCATGCCCGTGCCGTACTCCGAGGCGATGGTCAGCACGCCGAGCGTGATCACGCAGAGCGAGCCGAGCAGCACCCCGTAGAAGCCGAGGCTGAGCACCGGCATCGAGCCCATGTCGGCATCGGCCGCGTTGACCGCGACCGCGGTCAGCAGCCCGATCCCGACCAGCAGTACGACCATGACGCCGAGCGTCCAGATCGTGGAGCGCACCGAACGGATCTTGGTCCACTCGGAGGCGAGCGCGTCGCGGAGGGTCGCGGCGCGCACCGGGATGGGCGAGGTGTAGGGGCCGAGCGCGGCCGACAGGTCCTGCTCCCGGTACGGTGCCTGCGGGGGCGGCGGCGTGGTCATCGGGCGTCCTCGCTGGTGTCGTGCTTGGTCAGGTCCGCGGGAGCGGCCGGGGGCTGCGCGTAAGGGTTCTGTCCGGGCGGCGGCGGGGCGTACCAGTTGGGCTGGGGGGCCTGCGGGACCGGCGGCTGCACGCCCCCGTACCCGTCGGGCACCGGTTCCTGGAGGCCGGCCCGCTCGTCCGCCGTCGAACGGTAGTCCACGACGCCCTGCGTCATCCGCATGTACGCCTCCTCCAGCGACGCCTGGTGCGGCGAGAGTTCCCACAGCCGGACGTCCGCCCCGTGCGCCAGGTCGCTGATCCGGGGCAGCGGAAGCCCGGTGACCCGCAGGGCCCCGTCCGGCTCGGGCATGACCTGCCCGCCCGCCCCGGTGAGCGTGGCGGTCAGCTTCTCGCGGTGCTCGGCGGCCCCGTCCGGAACCCTCACCCGGGCGAAGTCGGCCGAGTTGGCGGAGATGAAGTCCGTGACGCTCATGTCGGCGAGCAGCTGCCCGCGGCCGATCACGATCAGGTGGTCGGCGGTGAGCGCCATCTCGCTCATCAGATGGCTGGAGACGAAGACCGTGCGGCCCTCGGCCGCCAGCATCTTCATCAGGTTGCGGACCCAGAGGATGCCCTCGGGGTCGAGGCCGTTGACCGGCTCGTCGAAGAGCAGCACCTGGGGGTCGCCGAGCAGCGCCGCCGCGATGCCGAGCCGCTGGCCCATGCCGAGCGAGAAGCCCTTGGACCGCTTGCGCGCCACTTCCTGGAGGCCGACGACACCGAGCACCTCGTCGACCCGGGGGGCCGGGATGCCGGCCAGCTGGGCGAGCGAGAGAAGGTGGTTGCGGGCGCTGCGGCCGCCGTGCACGGCCTTCGCGTCCAGCAGCGCGCCCACCAGCCGCGGCGCGTTCGGCAGACTGCGGTAGGGGTGGCCGCCGATCGTGACGTGACCGGAGGTCGGCCGGTCCAGGCCCAGCATCATGCGCATGGTGGTGGACTTGCCCGACCCGTTGGGACCGAGGAAGCCGGTGACGGCGCCCGGCCGCACCTGGAAGGAAAGGTTGTGCACGGCCGTCTTCGCGCCATAGCGCTTGGTCAGGCCGACTGCCTCGATCATGCTTCAGCCCCATCGACTCACGTCTGTCGTCGGGGCCGGACCGAGCGGCCGCACACCCCCGTAAGAGTTAGGAGGATAACCAGCCCCTGACGGTTCCGGCCAAGTCGTTCCGGAAGGCTTGTCTCCCCGCGGGCCCGGCGGACCGGCGGCAGCCGGCCCCGTACCGACGGCCCCGGCCCCCCGTCAGGCGTCCCGCTTCTTGAGCACGAGGTAGCCGCCGAGCAGCGCCGCCGCCACCCAGGCGACCAGGATGCCGAGCCCGCCCCACGGCCCGTACGGCGCCGGATCGCTGTTCATCGCGTCCGGGACCACCTGCATGATCTTGGAACCGGCCTGGTCGGGGAAGTACCGGGCGACCTTCTTCGCCCCCGGTACCACCGACAGGATCTGGGAGACCAGGAAGAAGAACGGCATCAGGATGCCGAGCGACAGCATGGAACTGCGCAGCATCGTCGCCACACCCATGGAGAAGATCCCGATCAGCCCCATGTACAGGCCGCCGCCGACCACCGCGCGCAGGACGTTGTCCGCGCCGATGCCGGTGCGGTGCCCGCCCAGCAGGGCCTGGCCGAGGAAGAACGAGGCGAAGCTGGTCGCGATGCCCACCGCCAGGGCCAGCAGACCGGCCACCACGACCTTGCTGAACAGGAACGAACCGCGCTGGGGCACCGCCGCCAGCGAGGTCCGGATCATGCCCGAGCTGTACTCCGTACCGATCACCAGCACGCCGAAGACCACCATGGCCAACTGGCCGAGGACCATGCCGGAGAAGCTGATGAGGGTCGGATCGAAGGTGGCCCGCTCCATCGCGGGGAGGTCGTCGAACTGGGCGTTCATCAGGGCGCAGAGCGCCGCGCTCATCGCGACGGTGACGACGAACGCGGAGATCAGCGTCCAGACGGTCGAGGAGACCGTACGGATCTTGGTCCACTCGGAGGCCAGGACCGCGGGTACCGATGCCATCGTCGTCACCCCTCCCCGCCGTCGGCCCCGGCGGGGCCGCCACCGGTCCGCCGGTCCCACCGATCGCCCCAGCGCGGATCCGCGGGCGGTGGCGCGGGGCTGTGGTCCGCGTGCGCGTGGTACTCCACGGACTCCGCCGTCATCCGCATGAACGCGTCCTCCAGGGAGGCCCGCTGGGAACTCAGCTCGTGCAGCACGATCTGGTGCCGCGCGGCGAGCTCGCCCAGCGCCTCGGTGGTGGCGCCGTCGATCTCCAGCGTGCCGCCGCCCGACTCGACCACGATCAGCCCCTCCTCGTGCAGCACGTCCAGCAGCCGTTCCCGCTGCGGGGAGCGCAGCCGCACGTAGCTGCGGGAGTTGCGGTGGATGAAGTCGGCCATCGACGTGTCGGCGAGCAGCCGGCCCTGGCCGATCACGATCAGGTGGTCGGCGGTGAGCGCCATCTCGCTCATCAGATGGCTGGAGACGAAGATCGTGCGGCCCTCCACGGCGAGCGTCTTCATCAGGTTGCGGATCCAGTGGATGCCCTCGGGGTCGAGGCCGTTGACCGGCTCGTCGAAGAGCAGCACCTGGGGGTCGCCGAGCAGCGCCGCCGCGATGCCGAGCCGCTGGCTCATGCCGAGCGAGAAGCCCTTCGACTTCTTCCGCGCCACCGCGGTCAGCCCCACGGTGTCCAGCACCTCCGCCACCCGGCTCTCCGGGATGCGGTTGCTCTGCGCGAGACAGAGCAGGTTGTTGTACGCGCTGCGCCCGCCGTGCATCGACTTCGCGTCCAGCAGCGCCCCGATGTACTTGAGGGGCTCCGCCAGCTCGCGGTAGTGCTTGCCGTCGATGCGGACCGAACCACCGGTCGGGTTGTCGAGATCGAGCATCATCCGCATCGTCGTGGACTTGCCCGCCCCGTTGGGTCCCAGAAAACCCGTCACCATCCCGGGCCTGACCCGGAACGAGAGCCGGTCGACGGCAACCTTGTTGCCGAAGCGTTTGGTGAGGCCGTCGAGCTCGATCATGCGTTCACGCTAGAACGGCCGCGCGCCCGGCGCCACAGGGGCGGCGCCGGGCACACGAAGAGGGCGCCGAAGATCCCGGCCGAGGGCCGGCCGGAATCTTCGACGCCCTCACTCACACGTGCGGACCCGCCGCCGGGGCGTCCGGGTCAGTGGGACTGCTGGGCCGGGACACCACGGGTGACCGGCTCGTCGTCGGCGGGAGAGCCGGCGGCGGCCACCGCGGCGCCGGTCAGCGTCGCCAGCATCTCGCGGACGTTGGTGAGCTGCGCGTTGATCGAGTCGCGGCGGTTGGTGAGCGCCGCCAGCTCGCGCTCCGATTCGCTGCGGATCCGGTCGGCCTTCGCGTTCGCGTCGGCCACGATGTCCTCGGACTGGCGCTGCGCGGTCTCCACCGTCTGACGGGCCCGGCGCTCGGCGTCCGTACGGAGCTTCTCGGCCTCCAGGCGGAGCTGCTCGGCGCGGTGCTCGATCTCGGCGAGCCGCTTCTCGGCCTTGGCCTGACGGGACGCGAGGTCGCGCTCCGACTGGTCGCGGCGCTTGGCCAGGTTGGTCTCGAAGTCCGCGGCGGCCTGGGCGGCCTTGGCGCGGGTCTCCTCGAAGAGGGCGTCGGCCTCCTCGCGCTTCTGCGCGGCGTCCTTCTGGGCATCCGTACGCAGCGAACTGGCCTCCCCCTTGGCCTTCTCGATGATGCGGACGCCCTCGTCCTCGGCCTTCGCCTTGCGCTCGGCGGCGAACGTCTCGGCGTCGTTGCGCACCTGCTGGGCGGCGGACTCGGCCAGCTCGCGGTGCTGCTCGGCGGCGCGACGGGCCTCCTCGCGCAGGTCCTTCGCCTCCTCCTCGGCCAGGCGGAGGATCTTCTCCACCCGCGCGCCGAGACCGGCGTACGACGGCTCCGCGTCGTTCACCTGGGCCTGGGCGTTCTGGGTTTCGAGGTGGAGCTCCTCGATGCGCTTTTCCAGAGAGGTGATGCGGGCGAGAGCACTATCACGGTCGGCGACGAGCTTGGTAATGCGGTCATCCACCTGACCGCGGTCGTATCCACGTCGCACGAGCTCGAAGCCGAAGGGGGAGGAAGGGTCGCTCATGGGGTTCCTGTCGAATGAGACCGGTGAGGTGTTAGAGGGAATCCTAGGGGCCCGGACGGCGTGTCATCGAGTGGATGCCCTTTTGATCTGGAGAATGACCCTCCTTTTGAGTGGCTAACCCCCGCAACTCTTGCCACTCGGAGGGTTGAACGTTCCTGACGAAGCACGGGAAACGGCAAGGCGACTACCCCTCGGACGACTTGCCACCCGATCGAGTGCCTGCGGAGGCCCCGGCTTTGACGCCCCCGGAGGAGCCGCCCCCGCCCTTGCCACCCGTCGGCGTCTCGAAGGACTCCAGCGCCTCCAGCACGTCCTGGACACGGGAGATCTCGGTGTTGATGTCCGCCCGGCGCCGCACCAGCAGATCGAGCTCGCGCTGCCCCTCGTCCACCATGCGCTTCGCCTCGGCCTCGGCCTCGGCCCGCAGCTTCTCGGCCTCGCGGACCACCGTGGACTTCTTCTGCTCGGCTTCCTTCAGCAGCGACTCGGCCCGCTTCACCGCGGCGATCCGGACCTTGCTGGCCTCCGAGTTGGCGTCCGCCAGCAGCTCCTTGGCCTTGGCCTCCGCCTCGTCGCGCTGCTCGGTCGCCGCCTTCATCAGGTTGTCGACGCGCTCGCCCGCCGTCTTCATCTGCTCGGCGGTCTCCCGCCGGGCCCGGTCGTGCAGCTCCTCGATCTCGCCCTCGATCCGGGCCCGCAGCTCCTCGGCCCGCTCCCGGATCGCCGTGGCGTCCCGGCGCGCGCCGACCAGCAGCTCGTCCGCGTCCGTACGGGCCCGCTCCACCAGGGAATTGCCCTCGACGGTCGCCTCCGAGGTGATCCGCGTGGCCTCCTTGCGGGCCACGCCGACCATCGTGTCGGCCTGCTTCTCGGCCTCGGTGGCGGTGCGCAGCGCCTCCTCCCGGGCCTTGTCGATGAGCTGGTCGGCCTGCTCCGCCGCGTCGGCCCGGCGCTTGGCCGCGGCCTCCCGCGCCTCGTCGAGCAGCCGGTCCGCCTCCTGACGGGCCTCCGCGCGCATCTGCTCGGCCGCCGCCTCGGCGTCCGCGCGCAGCCGCTCGGACTCCTCACGGGTACGGGCCGCGTGCTCCTGCGCCGCCCCGACGGCGGCCGCCGCCTCGGCCCGCAGCCGCTCGGCCTCGTCCGCGGCCTCGCCCGTCGTCCGGGCCGCCTGCTGCGTGGCCTCCTCGACCAGCGAGGCCGCCTGCCGGGTGGCCTCCTCGACCAGGGTGGTCGCCTGCCGCGTCGACTCCGTACGGATCCGCTCGGCCTCGTCCGTCGCCTCGCCCACCAGCCGGTCGGCCTGGGTCGCCGCGTCCGAACGCATCCGGTTGGCGTCCTCGCGGGCCTCGGCACGGCTGCGCGCCGCGTCCTGCTCCGCGGAGGCCAGCGCGTCGGACGCCTCGGTGCGCATCCGCTGGACGTACTCCGCGGTGTCCGCGCGCAGCCGCTCCGCCTCGGCGGCCGCGTCGGCCACGGTCCGCTCGGCCAGCTCCTTCGCGGCCTCCGACGCCTCCTGCGCCTCCCGACGGGCCCGCGCCGCGTCCTCGCCGGCCCGCTCCCGCTCCGCGTACGCGTCGGTGCGGACCCGGTCCGCCTCCTCCTGCGCCTCGGCCTTCGTGCGCTCCGCGACGTGCTCGGCGGTCGAACGCAGCCCGGCGATCTCCGCCTCGGCCTGCTCCTGGAGCCCGCTGACCGAGTCCCGCACCTGCTGGGCGGTCTGCTCGGCCGCGGAGACCAGCTCGGTCGCCCGGCCGTCCGCCTCCTCGACCAGCCGCTGGGCCTCGGCCTGGGCGTCCTCGACCCGCTTGCGGGCGGAGGCGAGGAGCTCCTCGCTCTGCTCGCGGGCCCGCTCGCGCTCCTGGTTCGCCTCGGTGCGCGCCGCGTCGAGGGTCTCCTCGGACTCCCGGCGGCGCCGCTTGGCCTCCTCCTGGGCGGCGGCCAGCGCCTCCGCGGCCTCCGCACCCACCCGCTCCGCGGCGGCGGCGGCCTCGGAACGCAGCCGGTCGGCGCTCTCCTGCGCCTCCGACTTGAGCCGCTCCGCCTCGGCGGCGGCCTCCGTGCGCAGCCGCACGGCCACCGACTCGCCCTCGGCCCGCGACTGCGAGGCGTCCGACGCGGCCTCGTCGCGCAGCCGCTCCGCCTCGGTCTCGGCCTGCTCCCGCAGCGCCCGCGCCCGCTCGGCGGCCTCCGTGCGCAGCCGCTCGGACTCCTCGTTCGCCTCGCGCCGGATGCGCTCCGCCTCGGCGCGCGCGTCCGTCAGCTCCTGCTCGGCGCCGGCGACCCTGGTCTCGGCCTCCGTGTGCAGCCGGGACAGCTCCTCGGCCGCCTCCGCCTGCCGGGCCGCGACCGCGCGCTCGGTCTCCTCGCGCAGCTCCGCCGCCGCCCGCTCGGCCGCCTCGGTGGTCGAACCGGCCTGCTCCTCGGCTTCCGCGCGCAGCTGCTCGGCCTCGGCACGGGCGCGCTCCAGCGCCTCCTCGGCCTGCTTGCGCAGCGCGGCGGCGCGCTCGGCGGCCTCGGTGCGGACCCGCTCGCTCTCGGTGCCCGCGGCGCCGCGCAGCTCCTCCGCGTCGGCCTTCGCCTTGGCGAGCAGCTCCTCGGCGGTCTTCGCGCCCTCCTCCAGCTGCTGGACGGCCTCGCGGCGCGCCTCGCCCCGGATCCGCTCGCCCTCGGCGACCGCCTCGGAACGCAGCTGCTCGGCCTCGCCGCGCAGCCTGCGCGCCTCCTCCTGCAGCTCGACCGTCTTGGCGCGGTACTCCTTGGTGTCGTCCTTGGCCGCGCCCTTGAGCTGATCGGCCTGCTCGGCGGCCTCGCCGCGCAGCCGGTCCGCCTCGGCCTCCGCCTCGCGGCGGATCCGCTCGGCCTCCTCGGCGGCCGACCTGGTGGTGGACTTCGCGTCCTCGGACGCCTTGGACAGCACCTCCTCGGCGGCCCTGGCGGCCTTGGCGAGCTGGGCCGCGGTGTCCTCGGCGGCGGCCGTGCGGGCCTTCTCGGTCGCCTCGGACTTCAGCCGGTCCGCCTCGGCACGGGCGTCGGCGAGGGCCTGCTCGGCCTCCGCCTTCAGGGCCTCGGCCTCCTTGGTGGCCTCGCCGACCAGCCGCGCGATCTCGGACCTGGCCGTACGCGTGCGCTGCTCGTTCTCCGACTCGGCGGAGGCCAGCCGCTTGGCCGCGGCCTCCTTCGCCTCGGCGGTGACCTTCTCGGCCGTCAGCCGGGCCTCGCGCAGCTGGGTCTCGGCCTCCTGCATGCGCTGCTCGGCGGCCCGGCTCAGCTCGGCGGTCTGCTGGCGGGCCTGCTCGGTCTCGGCCGTCGTGGTCGTGCGCAGCCGCTCGGCGTGGCTGGTGGCCTCCTGCGCCTGGCTGGAGGCCGCGTTCAGCATCCGCTCGGCGTCCTTGCGGGCGCGCAGCAGGAGCGCCTCGGCCTCGGCACGGGCCGACTCCGCCTCGGAGCCGAGCCGCTGGCGGGTCTCCTCCGCGACCCGTTCCGCCTCGGCGCGCGCGGTCGCCAGGGCCTGCTCGGCCTCCGCCCGCGACTCCTCCAGCAGCCGGCGGGCCTGGGCCTCCGTCCGGGCCCTGAGCTGCTCGGCCCAGGCGACGTTCTCGTTGACGTGGGACTCGACGGTCCGGCGGCGCTCCGCCAGTTCCTGGTCGAGCTGCTGACGCCGCTGCACCGCCTCGTTGTGCAGCTCGGCCTGGAGCCGCGCCTGGTGCTCGGCGTGCTCCTGAAGGATGCGCTGCGTCTGCGCGCGGGCGTCCCGCAGCTCCCGCTCGGCGTCGGTCCGCAGCTGCTCCGCCTGGATCTGGGCGTTACGGAGCAACTGCTCGGCCTGATAGCCGATGTCCGCGCTGTCGTAGGCGGGACGGGTCGCGAGATTGCGCCGAGCCTCGTGCAGCTTGGCGCGCAAGACCTCGACCTGGTAACCGAGGTCCTCGGCGTGCTGGACGGCCTTCTCCCGGTCGGTCTTCAGCCGGTCCATCTCGGCCTCGAACCGCGAGAGATGGTCGTCTTCAGCCCGGTGGCTCTCCTGGCGTTCGTAGCCCCGCACTGCGCGGTCCCATCCTTCCCCGAGCTCTCGACTTTGTTCGAGCAGGGGAGACCCCAACCCTGGTCGCAACTCGCCTACGAGTAGCGTTCGCCGGTGAACGGCCTCCCGGGGAATGGTGACAGATCAACGGCTGGGGACGTGGCGCGGCCCCGGCCCGGCCCCGGCCCGGAACCGCCCACTCTACCGGGCCGGGTATCCGGGGGTCAGTGCTCCGCTGCGGACGTGACCAGTTCGGTGAGGACACCGTGGCAGTCCTTGGGGTGCAGGAAGGTGATCCGGGACCCCATGGAACCCTTCCTGGGCTCGTCGTACAGCACCCTGACACCCTTCTCCCGGATGTCCGCCGCGTCCGCGTCGACGTCCGCGGTGCCGAAGGCGATGTGATGGACCCCTTCCCCGTTCTTGGCCAGCCATTTGCCCACGGCGGAGTCCTCCCGGGTCGGCTCCAGGAGCTGGAGGTAGGAGGCGCCGCCGTCGGACGTACCGTTGATCCTGAGCATGGCCTCGCGCACGCCCTGCTCCTCGTTGACCTCGGAGTGGTACACCTCGAAGCCGTAGGTCGAGCGGTAGAACTCGACGGTCTCGTCAAGGTTGAAACAGGCGATCCCGATGTGGTCGATTCGCGTCAGCATGCCACCAGTGCAGCGCCACACGGATGGTTACGCAACGTGCGCGCCATCACACCCGCTGCCGGATGACGGGCGCGGTACCGCTCAGTACATTCGAGTAAACCCTCGTTCACTTCTCATCCCAAGGGGCTGCGCCTCATGTCTGGAACGACCGGTAACACCTCAGTGATCGTCGCGGGCGCGCGTACGCCCATGGGACGTCTGCTCGGCTCGTTGAAGAGCTTCTCCGGGGCCGACCTGGGCGGCATCGCCATCAAGGCCGCGCTGGACCGGGCCGGCATCGGCGGCGACCAGGTCGAGTACGTGATCATGGGCCAGGTGCTCCAGGCCGGCGCGGGCCAGATTCCGGCCCGCCAGGCCGCGGTCAAGGCCGGCATCCCGATGAACGTTCCCGCGCTCACCGTCAACAAGGTGTGCCTGTCCGGGCTCGACGCGATCGCGCTCGCCGACCAGCTGATCCGCGCCGGGGAGTTCGACGTCGTCGTCGCCGGCGGCCAGGAGTCCATGACGAACGCCCCGCACCTGCTCCCGAAGTCCCGCGAGGGCCACAAGTACGGCGCGATCGAGATGCTCGACTCGATGGCGCACGACGGCCTGACCGACGCCTACGAGAACATCGCGATGGGCGAGTCCACCGAGAAGCACAACGCCCGCCTGGGCCTGACCCGCGCCGACCAGGACGAGATCGCCGCGCTCTCCCACCAGCGCGCCGCCGCCGCCCAGAAGAACGGCATCTTCGAGGCCGAGATCACCCCGGTCGAGATCCCGCAGCGCAAGGGCGAGCCGGTCCTCTTCGCCAAGGACGAGGGCATCCGCCCGGAGACCACCGTCGAGTCCCTCGGCAGGCTGCGCCCCGCGTTCGCCAAGGACGGCACGATCACCGCGGGCACCTCCTCGCAGATCTCCGACGGTGCGGCCGCGGTCGTCGTGATGAGCCGGGCCAAGGCCGAGGAGCTGGGCCTGGACTGGATCGCCGAGATCGGCGCCCACGGCAACGTGGCGGGCCCGGACAACTCGCTCCAGTCGCAGCCGTCCAACGCGATCGCGCACGCCGTGAAGAAGGCCGGCATCCAGGTCGAGGACCTCGACCTGATCGAGATCAACGAGGCGTTCGCCGCCGTCGCCGTCCAGTCCATGAAGGACCTGGGCGTCACCCCGGAGAAGGTGAACGTCAACGGCGGCGCCATCGCGCTCGGCCACCCGATCGGCATGTCCGGCGCCCGTCTGGTGCTGCACCTGGCGCTGGAGCTGAAGCGGCGCGGCGGCGGCACCGGCGCGGCGGCGCTGTGCGGCGGCGGCGGCCAGGGCGACGCGCTGATCATCCGGGTCCCGGGCAAGTAGCACCCCGGCGGCGCCCCGCCGGTACTCCGGGCGAGCAGGACGCGGTACACGTAGAGCACGCAGCACGCAGCGAGTGAACGGAGCGGTGATGGTGGACGTCCCCACCCTGGTCGAGCAGGCACGCGCGGGCCGGCCGCGGGCCGTGGCCCGGCTGATCTCCCTGGTCGAGGGGGCGTCGCCGCAGCTGCGCGAGGTGATGGCGGCCCTGGCGCCGCTGACGGGCAACGCGTACGTCGTCGGGCTGACCGGTTCGCCCGGGGTCGGCAAGTCGACGTCGACGTCGGCGCTCGTCGCGGCGTACCGGCGGGCCGGCAAGCGGGTCGGCGTCCTGGCCGTCGACCCGTCCTCGCCCTTCTCCGGCGGGGCGCTCCTCGGCGACCGGGTCCGGATGTCGGAGCACGCCTCCGACCCGGGCGTCTACATCCGCTCCATGGCCACCCGCGGCCATCTGGGCGGCCTCGCCTGGTCGGCGCCGCAGGCGATCCGGGTGCTGGACGCGGCGGGCTGCGACGTGATCCTGGTGGAGACGGTCGGCGTCGGCCAGTCGGAGGTGGAGATCGCCTCCCAGGCCGACACCTCCGTCGTCCTGCTGGCGCCCGGCATGGGCGACGGCATCCAGGCGGCGAAGGCCGGAATCCTGGAGATCGGCGACGTGTACGTGGTCAACAAGGCCGACCGGGACGGCGCGGACGCCACCGCGCGCGAGCTCAACCACATGCTGGGCCTCGGCGAGGCGCGCGGTCCCGGCGACTGGCGCCCGCCGATCGTGAAGACGGTCGCCGCCCGGGGCGAGGGCATCGACGAGGTCGTCGAGGCGCTGGAGAAGCACCGGGCGTGGATGGAGGAGCACGGGGTGCTCGCCGAGCGGCGCACGGCCCGTGCGGCCCGCGAGGTCGAGACCATCGCCGTCACCCGGCTGCGCGAGCGCATCGGCGACCTGCACGGCGACCGCCACATCGGGGCGCTCGCCGAGCGGATCGTGGCGGGCGGCCTCGACCCGTACGCGGCGGCGGACGAACTGGTGGCGGGACTCACCGGCGAGGCGTGAGCGGCGCGCGGGAAACGGGACGCGGGACCGGGGGCGCGGACCGGGCGTGAACCGGGAGGCGGACTCGGGCGCGGGACCCGAGGCGGGCCGGGAAACGGTTCCGGAGGTGACACGGGCGGACGGTCCCGGTCGTGGCGTGCGGGCCGCGACCGGGACCGTTCCGCGTGACGGCGCGGTCCAGGCGGCCCGGTGCGATTTCCGGGCGATTGCCGGTCGGGCGCCGGGCGGAGGACGTCTCCCGGTGCCCGCAGCTGTGACCGGTGACATGCCCGTGGCAGGATGACCGCCGGACGAGGGCACGGGGTGTCCGACGGTCCATGGCTACGACGGGGGGAGTGGCGCATGCTGGGTCCGCTGCGGGAGGACTCGCCGGAACGGATCGGGCCCTATGCGATACGGGCCCGGCTCGGCGCGGGCGGCATGGGGGAGGTCTTCCTCGGCGTCCGGGACGACGGCGGCGAGCCCGTCGCCGTCAAGACGGTCCGCCGCGACGTGGCCCAGAACCCCGGCTTCCGTACCCGTTTCCGCCGCGAGATCGACGTCGCCCGGTCCGTCGCCGACCCCCACCTCGCCCCGCTGCTCGACGGGGACGCCGACGCCGGGGTCCCCTGGCTCGCCACCGGGTACGTGGCGGGCCCCACCCTGTCCGCCGCCGTCCGCCGGGCCGGTGCCATGGCCGAGGCCGAGGTGCGGATGCTCGGCGCCGGGCTGGCCCGGGCGCTGGCCGCCGTCCACGGGGCCGGGATCGTCCACCGCGACGTGAAGCCCGGCAACGTGATGCTCGCGGCGGACGGGCCGCGCCTCATCGACTTCGGGATCGCCCGGGACGCCGCCGCGACCGCGCTCACCACCACCAGCCGCATGGTCGGCAGCCCCTCCTTCATGTCCCCGGAGCACGTGGCGGGCAGCGGACGCGTCGTGTCCGCGTCCGACGTCTTCTGCCTCGCCTCCCTGCTCTGCTTCGCCGTCACGGGCCGCGAGCCCTTCGGGGACGGCCCGGTCGCCGCCGTGCTCTACCGGGTCAAGTACGTCGAGGCCGACCTCGACGGCGTTCCGGACGCGCTGCGGGCCGTACTGGAACGCTGCCTGGTGGCCGAACCCGCCGACCGGCCGGGCGCCGCCGCGCTCGCGGAACTGCTCGACCCCGGCGCCGCCGACCGGTGGCCGCAGGAAGTGGCGCGGCAGATCGCCGAGCACGAGCGGGAACTGGCCCGGGTCGTGGCCCTGGACGGCCCGCTGCTGCCGGGATACACCCCGACCGAGATGGCTGCGGGAAGCAGCCCCGCGCCCCACCAACTTCCCACCCAGGGAACGGACTTCACCCCCGGACTGCACATCGCGCCCACCCGGGGCCCCGGCCTCGCCGCCCCGCCCCGGCGCCGCTCCCGGCGCACCCTGGCCATCGCGCTGGCCGCGCTGATCGTGGCGGGCGCGGCCACCGGGGGCGTCCTGGCCTGGCGGGACAGGAACAACACTTCCGACGGGGCGGCTTCCGGCGGCGGCCGGGCCGAGGGCCCCCGGATCGTCGCGGGCGTGGGCGAGAACGGCGGCCCGGACGCCTCGGGCACCGTCCCCTACGGCCGCGACGTCCGCCCGGCGGGGTGGAAGAAGTCCTGGAAGGGCAAGTTCTCCGGCAAGCCGATCGGCTGCTCAGCGGGCCGCGACGTGATCGCCTGCCGGCTCGTCGACGGCACGTACGAGGGACTGTCGGCGGCCGACGGCCACCGGCTGTGGACGTTCGACACCGGGCAGACGTCCCGGGGCGCGGGCTGGGGACCGCGGGGCCAGTTCTTCATGCCGGCCTCCGCCACCCGCCCCACCGTGCACGACGACTCCGTCCTGCTCGCCGCGGGCGGCCGGCTGCAGTCGCTGGACGCCAGGACCGGGGCGGTGCGCTGGGAGACCCGGTCCGGCGGCGCGCACGAACTGAGCAGTGCCCCGCTCGTCCTCGACGGCCTGGTCTTCGCCGCCACCACCTCGGAGCCCGACGGTGCGCAGCTCGCCGCGTACGACCTGAGGACCGGCACCGAGAAGTGGCACGAGCCGCTCGCCCCGCAGGACATCTCCAACGCGCAGAAGGGCAACTTCTGGCCGGTCGCCACCGACGGCGAGGCGGTCTACGCGATCGGCGAGGAGGCGCCGAAGGCGTTCCGGCCGAAGGACGGCACCCTGCTGGGCACGGCCGGCGGGGAGGCCGTGCAGGGGGCCGGCGGCCGGCCGAACTCCGGCTGCGGGGACCTGCGGCTGCGGGGCGGTTCGGCCTTCTGCGCGACGTACATCACGAACGACGACCCGTCCGGCTTCGGCGAGGACATGGTCATGCTGCGGTTCGCGGCCGGGACGCTCGAATCGCGGGGGCGGCTGCCGATCGACCCCGAACTGGTCGCCGATGCCGAGCTGGTCGCGCTCGACGACCGGGTGGCGGTGTTCCGCAGGGGCGGAGACGCGTCCGGGCCGGACGTCTCCGAGCAGCTCGTCGTCGCGAGCCTGGCCGACGGCCGGAAGCTGGCCGCGTACCCGATCGGGGGGAAGACGGAACAGGGCCTGAGCAACCCGGTCTCCGCCCCCATGATCGTGGCCGACACGCTGGTCTGGGCGGACAGCACGACGCTGTACACGGTCCCGGTCCGCTCCGGCGGCGCCCTGGGCTCGCCGGCCAGGACCCGGCTGCCGGGCGCCCCGGGCCCGAGCCTGGAACAGGAGTACGACTCCGTGACCGAAGGCGTCTTCCTGGAGAACGAACTGCTCGACCCGCAGGTGCTGCCGGCCGGCGGCGTCGTGCACGTCGTGTACGACGACGGCACCACGCTCTCCGTACCGCTGCCCGGGTGAATCACCGCACGGACGAGGGGATCGCACAGTGATCGAGCCGCTTCCGGCCGGCCGGGCCCGGCTGATCGGCCCGTACCAGCTGCTCGGACTGCTGGGCGCGGGCGGCATGGGCGAGGTGTACCTGGCCAGGCCCGCGGGCGGCACGGGGCCGGCGGACGGCCTGGTCGCGCTGAAGACCATCCGCGCCGACCTCGACCTCGACGAGGGCTTCCGGATCCGCTTCCGCCGCGAGATCGACGCGGCGGGCGCCGTGCGCAGCGTGCACACCGCGGCCCTCGTCGGCGGCGACGCGAACGGCCGGCCGCCCTGGCTGGCGACCGAGTACGTCCCCGGCCCCTCGCTGGCCGAGGCGGTGACCCGCGGCGGACCGCTGCCCGAGCCGGTGGTCCGGGCGATGGGTGCCGCACTGGCCCGTGCGCTCGCCGACATGCACGCGGTGCGCGTGCTGCACCGCGACCTCAAGCCCGGCAACGTGCTGCTCGGCGCCGACGGGCCCAAGGTGATCGACTTCGGGATCGCCCAGGCGTTCGATGCCACCCAGCTCACCCGGACCGGTGTGGTCGTGGGCAGCCCCGGCTACATCTCGCCCGAGCACGTCAACGGATCGCGCTCGCTGGTGCCGGCCTCCGACGTGTTCTGCCTCGGGGCGGTGCTCGCCTTCGCGGCGACCGGGCGGGGCCCGTTCGACGACTCCGACATGGCGGCCGTGATCTTCCGGATCGCGCAGGGCGAGGCCGAACTGTCCGGCGTGCCACCGAGGTTGCGGGCGGTGATCGAGGAGTGTCTGCGCAGTGACGCCGGGGCCCGCCCGACCCCGCAGCGGCTCGCCGGGATGCTCCTGCCGGACGACCCGAGGAGCGACGGGCCGGGAAGCGACGGATCCGGGGGCGCGGCGAGGCCGTTCCCCTGGACGGATGCGGTACGGGGGCAGCTCGCCGGGTACGCGGCGCGGGCGCGCACCGCCGCCGGGGCCGCGGTGGTCCCGGCCGCCGCTCCGCCGCCGTCCGGCCCCCCGGCCCCCGGCGATCCGGCGCTCGCCCCCACCCCCGTCGTCCCGGTGGCCGTGCCGGGCGAGGGGCGGCGGGGGAGGGGGCTGCGCGTCGGCCTGGCGGCGGCCGCCGCCGTGGTGTGCGTGGCGCTCGGCGCGGTGCTGCTGCCGGGGCTCCTCGACGGCGGGGGCGACGGCGGGACGGGCGGCACCGGGGGCGCGGGAGGGCCGGCCGCCTCCGCGTCCGGCGCCGTCCGGACCGCGGCGTACCCGGCCGTCCACCCCGGCGGGGACGCCGGGCGCACCGGGGATTTCGGGAAGGCGGCCACGGAGCTCGCGGCCCGTCCGGCGGGCTGGAAGCCGTGGAAGGTCCGGATCAAGGGCGGCCCGGCGAAATGCGTCCTCGCGGACACGGCCCTGGTCTGCGGCGGCTCGCCGCGCGTCACCGCGCTGGAGGCGGCGACCGGGAAGCGGCGCTGGCAGTCCCCGCCGGGGAGGGCGGGAACCGCCCCGTCCTCGGTGGCCGCCGTCGTCGGCACCACCGTGTACGCCTTCGAGGACGGCGCCCTGGTGGCGCGCGCCCTGGCCGACGGGGCCGAGCGGTGGCGGGAGCCGCTGCCGGACGGCGCCCGGGTGACCGACTCCGTCCCGTCCGGCACGGTCCTCTACTACGCGCTGAAGGCCGCCGGAACGGGCGGCGCGCGGATCGTCGCCCGGGAACTCACCGGCAAGCACGCGGTCACGTGGGACGAGGAGTGGGCCGACCCGGGCGACGGGGCCGCCCTGGCCTTCTCCGACGGCCGGCTCGTCGTGGCCGGGGACGGCGTCACCGTCCTGAAGGGCGCGGACGGCAGCCGGCTGAGCGCCGTCGGGGCCGGGCACATCTCCTGCCGCATGCCGGTCCTGAGGAAGAGGGTGCTGCTGTGCGCCGGTTCCGACGGGCTGACGGTGACCGACGCGACCGACCTGCGGGACCGCCGTTCGGTCGCCGCCGGGGTGGACATCGTCTACCGGCCCGCGCTCTCGGACGACGGCAAGGCCGTGGTCGGCAGCCGGACCGGCACGTACGCGTTCGGCGTGGCCGACGGGCGGCAGTACTGGGCGACCTACGAGGGCGGCGAGGGCCTGGAGATGGTGGGTCCGTCGGTCCTGATCGGGGACCGGGCCTTCGTCGTGGGCGAGTCGAAGCTGGACGGCATCGACATGGACACCGAGGGGGAGCCGGACTGGACCAGCGACCCCATGGCCGGGTGGGACGACGAGGTCGATCCGGCGACCGTCTCGCTCGTCGTGCGGGGAAACGTCGTCTTCCTGTCCTTCGAGGACGGCACGGTCCTGTCGGGCCTGGTGCCCTGACGTTCCCCCGGCGGGCGGGGCCCGTCAGTCGCCGTCGCGGTCGTCCTCGTGCCGGTCGTCGTGCCTGCCGTCGGCCCCGGCGTGCCCGTCGTCGTCCGAACGGTCCGCGGTGACCTTGCCCGTCCTCGCGTCGACGTCCAGCTCGTGCTCCTTGCCGTCCTCGCCCCGGACCTCGACCTCCCAGTGCGCCGTACCGCGGTCGTCGCGGTCGCCGTCCAGGTCGACGGAGGTCACGGTCCCGGGGGCGGCCTTCAGCGCGGCGGCGGTCGCCGAGTCCAGCGACCCGGCGGCCGACCGGGGGGCGTGCCGGTCGCGGTCGTCGTCATCGTCGGTGTGCTTGCCGAGCACCTTGCCGTTGCCCGCGTCCACCGTCACGTCGTGCCAGACCTTGTCGGAGCCGTACACGTCGAGCTCCCAGACCAGACCGCCGTCCTCGTCGTCCAGTTCGGCCCCGGTGACCGTGCCCGGGACGGCCTTCAGGGCGGCGGCGACGGCGTCCTGCACGGAGACGCGGGCGGTGCCGTCGGCCGCCACGCTGCTGCGCACCTCGCGGTCGTGGTCGTCGTCGGCGAAGGCGACCGCGCCGGCGGTACCGCCGCCGACCAGCACGGCGGCGGCGACTGCGGCGATGACGATCTTGCGCTTCATGGGGTTCCTCCCGATCGGGTGCTCCGGTCTCGACGGGAACCACACTGCCGGGGTGATGCTGAACGCAGCCTGAAGCCGGCTGAAGCCGTCTTCAGCTTCGGTTTGCGACCCTGGGCCCATGCGTCTGTTGATCGTGGAGGACGAGAAGCGGCTGGCGACGTCCCTGGCCGCCGGGCTCACCGCCGAGGGCTTCGCCGTGGACGTCGTGCACGACGGACTCGAAGGACTGCACCGGGCCTCCGAGGGGGTGTACGACCTCGTCGTCCTCGACATCATGCTGCCCGGGATGAACGGCTACCGGATCTGCGCCGCCCTGCGCGCCGCCGGTCACGAGACGCCGATCCTGATGCTGACGGCGAAGGACGGGGAGTACGACGAGGCGGAGGGCCTGGACACCGGGGCCGACGACTACCTGACCAAGCCGTTCTCGTACGTCGTGCTCGTGGCGAGGATCCGGGCTCTGCTGCGGCGCCGGGGCGGGCACGGCGCCTCCCCGGTGATCGAGGCCGGTTCCCTGCGCATGGACACCGCGGCCCGCCGCGTCCACCTCGGCGGCACCGAGATCGCCCTCACCACCAAGGAGTTCGCGGTGCTGGAACAGCTCGTGCTGCGGTCCGGGCAGGTGGTGAGCAAGGCGGACATCCTGGAGCACGTCTGGGACTTCGCCTACGACGGCGACCCGAACATCGTCGAGGTGTACGTGAGCACGCTGCGGCGCAAGCTCGGCGCGTCCGCCATCCGCACCGTGCGCGGGGCGGGCTACCGGCTGGAGGCGCCGTGAGGTCGGTACGGGCCCGGGCCGCGCTGGGCGCCACGGTGGTGGTCGCCCTCGCGCTGATCGGCGCCGGGATCGCCGTGCTCCTGGTGCTGCGCGCCAACCTCACCGGGCAGGCGGGGCTCCAGGCCGAGGTGGTGGCCCGCGAGGTGGCCGGCCAACTGGCCCTCGACGTGCCCCACGACCGGCTGGAGATGCGCGACGAGGAGGACCACCCGGTCCAGGTGGTCGACGGGGACGGGCGCGTGGTCGCCGTGTCCAAGGACCTGGAGGCGATCTCCGGTACCGGCACGGACCGGGTGGCGCCGGTCCCGTCCGCCGCCCCGGGACGGGGCTCCGGCTCCGACGACGGGGACGACGACGACCTGGCCGACGACGGCGGGGGCGACCCGGACCGCGGCGAAGTCGACCCGGACGAACCGGACTTCACCAACGGCACCGCCACCGTCGACGGCGAGAGCGCCGACTACCGCTTCGCGTCCGTCCGGGCGACCACGTCCCGGGGGGCGACCCTGACCGTCCACGCGGGCGCCCCGCTGGCCGCCGAGCAGGAGGCCGTGGGGACCGTGCGCGGCGCGATGCTGATCGGGCTGCCGGTGCTGCTGTCCGTCGTCGCCGGGGTGACCTGGCTGGTGACCCGGCGGGCGCTGCGCCCGGTCGAGGACATCCGGCGCGAGATGGCCGCGATCACCGCGTCCGAGGACCTGGGCCGCCGGGTGCCCGAGCCCGACTCGCGCGACGAGATCGCCCGGCTGGCCCGCACCACCAACGAGACCCTGACGGCCCTGGAGGCGTCGGTGGACCGCCAGCGCCGGTTCGTCGCGGACGCCTCGCACGAACTGCGCAGCCCGATCGCCTCCCTGCGCACCCAGTTGGAGGTGGGCGCCGCCCATCCGGAGCTGCTGGACGTGCCGGGCGCGGTCGCCGACACCGTACGGCTCCAGGCGCTGGCCGCGGATCTGCTGCTGCTGGCCCGGCTGGACGCGGGGGAGCGGCCGGGGCGTTCGACGCTGGACCTGGGGACGCTGGTGCGCGAGGAGGTCTCCCAGCGGGTCGGCGACCGCATCCCGGTGACGGTGTCCGTGCCGGACTCCGG
The DNA here is from genome assembly GCF_042889165.1 of Streptomyces sp. NPDC002669. NCBI lineage: Bacteria > Bacillati > Actinomycetota > Actinomycetes > Kitasatosporales > Streptomycetaceae > Streptomyces > Streptomyces sp. NPDC002669. The sequence continues at coordinate 260,909 of NZ_JBIAQQ010000006.1, forward strand.
AGGTCTCGAAGTGACCGGATCGCGCGGGCAGTTGGCGCGGGTGATCGGCAATCTGCTGGACAACGCCGAGCGCCACGCGCGGGACGCGGTGACGGTATCGGTGCGGGCGTCGGAGCGGGGCGACGTGCTCGTCGAGGTCACCGACGACGGGGCGGGGATCCCGGCGGACGAGCGCGAGCGGATCTTCGAACGCTTCGTCCGCCTCGACGACGCCCGCACCCGGGACGACGGCGGCGCGGGCCTCGGTCTGGCCATCGCCCGGGACGTCGCCGTCCGGCACGGCGGTGGGCTGACGGCCGACGGCGCGCCGGAGGGCGGCGCCCGGTTCACGCTCCGGCTGCCGGCCGCCGGCTGAGCACCACGTACGGGCGCACCGCCGCACGGGGCCGGACGCCGTCCGGCCCCGTGCGGTCAGATCTTGCCGCGGCGTCCGCGCAGGTGTTCCGCGACCGGCGTCAGCGCCGCGTGCAGGTTCGCCAGCGCCTCCGGCGTCAGCAGGTCCATGAAGTGCTTGCGGACGGAGGCCACGTGGTGCGGGGCCACCTTCCGCATCGTCTCCGCGCCGTCCTCGGTCAGGACCGCGAACAGACCGCGCCGGTCGGACTCGCAGTTCTCCCGGCGGACCAGCCCGGCGTTCTCCATCCGGGTGATCTGGTGCGAGAGCCTGCTCTTGGACTGCAGCGTCGCGGCGGCGAGGTCGCTCATCCGCATGCGCTGGTCCTCCGACTCCGAGAGGTTGACCAGGATCTCGTAGTCGTTGTTGGTCAGTCCGAACGGCTGGAGGTCCTTCTCCAGCTGGTGCATCAGCAGCCTGCTGACGTCCAGGTGGGTGCGCCAGGCGCACTGCTCCGCATCGCTCAGCCAACGGGTGGCCGTCTCGGTCTCCATAATGTGGATTCTACCTAAGAAGTTGAAAGCCGGACGAAGTGAGGGGTGTGACGGTCGGTACCCGCCGGAGGAGGGCCGGGGCGCAGACGTTCGACGTCACGCTCCGCAGACTACCGTTCACAAACCGAAGCGACGCTGGAGATCCCCCAGCTGGCCGGGCAATCGGGGTGAGGCGCCAGGTTGACCCGAACCGCCGGGCGCCCGGGGCGGCACGCCGGGGCGGCCCGGGCCCCCGCCGCCGGGCACCCCGGGCTCGCCCGGCACCGCCCCCGTCGCCTGCTCGGCCATCAGCACCTCGGTCGACTGGAGCAGCACCGTGCCCGCCCCGACGAACTCGAACTGGTGCTCCTCGCCCGAGGTGCCCCCGATGCCGGTCAGCGCCCGCAGGCCGCCGATCACGCCCGTCAGGTAGCCGTGGTCGTAGTGGTGGCACGGCGAGGGACAGTCCGCCCAGCCCACCAGGGCCTGCGGATCGACCCGCAGCGGCGGCTCCATGAAGACCACCGGACCGTTGGAGGCGGCCACGAACTTCCCCGTGCCGATCAGGGTCAGGAAACCCGGCACGATCGACTGCTTCAGCGCCAGCGTCGGCTGGTAGGCGAGCAGGTTGCCGGACCGGATCGTCAGGTTCCCGTCGTCCAGGTCGTAGGAGTTCACGTCGAAGGCCCGGTCCGCGAGCAGCATCTTGCCGCTGCCCTCGGCCACCACCCAGTCGCCCGCGTGCAGCGGCGAGTGGAAGCTCGTGCGGAGCAGCCGGTCGAAGCGGCCGTTGCCCACGCCGTCGAACTCGATCCGCCCGTAGTAGGCGATCATCTTGCCCTTCTGCAGGAACCACTGGCTCCCCTTGAGCTCCACGCAGAAGGTGTACGCGTTGACGTTGTCGTCCGACGGCAGCGTCATCGGATCGAAGATCACGGGCGTGCTCACAGCTTCTCCTCCGAGGCCTGGACGTACACCGCGCCGCTGCCGCTCAGCTCCAGCTGGAACGCCTCGCCGGAGCCGCGCCCCACCATGTCGCGCCAGCCGAGCGCGGTGGAGAGCTTGTTGCGCACCTCGCCGTGGTGCGCGACGTACGCCTGCGGGTCCACGTGCACCGAGCGGCCCGGGACGATCGGCAGCTCGATCACCCCGCCGTGGGCCATCACGGCGACCGCGCCGTGCCCCTTGAGGGTGGTGGTGAACAGCCCCTGGCCGGTCACCTGGCCGCGCACCATGCCCATCACGCCGCCCTGCGAACCCATGAACATGGTGCCCTGCTGGAGCGTCCCGTCGAAGGCGAGCAGCCGGTCGGCCTCCACGTACAGGGTGTCGCCGGACAGGTTGATCACCTGGATGTGGTGGCCGCCGTGGCCGAACATCACCGTGCCGTTGCCCTCGACCGTCATCAGTGGGGTCGCCTCGCCCGCCACCCGCCGGCCGATCATCGACAGCACGCCGCCCTGGCCGCCCTGGATGTTCGGGGTGAACGACACCTCGCCGCGGTGGGCGAGCATCGCCCCGCGCTGGCTGAACAGCTTCTGGCCGGGGACCACCGTCGCCTCGACCATCCTTGAGTTGATCTCGCGGAACGGCATCAGACATCGCCCCCGATGGTGTTCCGCTCGCTCGGCTGGACGTAGACGACGCCCTCGCCCTCGAACCGGATCTGGAAGGACTCCCCGGAGCTCTCGCCGATCAGCGTCCGGAAGCCGACCCCCGTCTGGAACTGCTGGCGCAGGTCGCCCTGGTGGGCGACGTAGGCGCCGGGGTCGACGCACAGCGGGTACTGCCCGGAGACCCGCAGCGCCACCGCCGCGCCGTCCGACATGATCGCCACCTGCCCGGTGCCCTCGACGGTGGTGGTGAACAGGCCGTTGCCGCTCGCCCCGCCGCGCAGCCCGGTGAAGGTGGTGCCGGTGCGCAGCGAGGAGTCGGTGCACAGCAGATTGCTCGCCTCGACGTGGAGCTTGTCGCCGTGCAGCGAGACGAGGGTGATCTCGCTCGCCCGGTCCGCGAAGTAGCAGGTGCCCTCGCCGGTCACCTGCATCACGGCCATCTGCTCACCGGTCAGCCGACGGGTCACCATCCCGCGCAGACCGTCACCGCCGCCGGTCATCTTCTTGAACGTCATCCGGCCGTCGTAGGCGACCATCGAGCCGTTCTTCGCCTTGACGGCGTCACCGGCCAGATCGACGGCGAGCGTTCTGCTGCCTTGGAGTCGGAACATTGCCACGGACCCGACGTTAACCGGCGGGCCCCGGGCCGGGACAGGGTCCCGGGCAGGATCCGGCCCCCGAGGGAACCCTGATACGCATCCGGGACGGTATCCGTACGCGATCGGGACGATACGGCCCGGGGCACGGGGCCCGGTACGAGGCCGGCCCCCCGGGGACGCCCCGAACCGCACATCCGTCCCGGACCCGCCCCCGCCGCCGGGCACCCTCCGCGCCGATGCCACAATGGGGCGAGCTTGTGCCCGCGTTCACAAGCTGTCACGACCCTCCCACCGAAGGTGCCCCCGTGGACATCAAGACCGCTACCGCCCTGCACCGGCTGCGCCTCATCTCGATTCCCGAGGCGCTCTCCTTCCCGGCACTGATCATCTTCGGCTCGGTCCTCAGCCGGGTCTCGGACATCGACTTCCTGATGATGCCGCTCGGCATCCTGCACGGCGTGCTCTTCGTGATCTACGCCGTCCTGCTGCTCGACGTCTGGGCCAAGACCAAGTGGCCGCTGAAGCGCGTCGCGCTCTTCTTCCTGCTGGCGGTGGTGCCGTTCGGCGGCCTGTACGGCGACAAGCTGCTCAAGCGCTACGAGGCCGACGGCGTCATCGCCGCCCGCGCCCGCCGCGAAGGCGTGGTCAGCGCATGATCGTCGCCTTCTCGGTCAGCCCGCTGGGCGTGGGCGAGGACGTCGGCGAGTACGTCGCCGACGCCGTCCGCGTCGTCCGCGAATCCGGTCTGCCCAACCGCACGGACGCCATGTTCACCTCCATCGAGGGCGAATGGGACGAGGTCATGGACGTGGTGAAGCGGGCCGTCGCCGCCGTCGAGGCCCGTGCCGGGCGCGTCTCCCTCGTACTGAAGGCCGACATCCGCCCCGGCGTCACCGACGGCCTGACCACCAAGGTGGAGACGGTCGAGCGCTACCTGGCGCAGTGAACCGGTCCGGTTCCCGGGGCCCCGTGAACCCGCGCACGCGCGCGGGCCTCTCACGGGGCCCCGGCCGTCAGCGCGATGCCCAGGGGAGTGCGCTCGTACAGCACCTGGTGGCCGTACCGGCGTGAGGTGAGCAGCCCCGCCGCGCGCAGTACCGACAGGTGCTCCGACACGGACGAGGGCGCGAGCGAGAGCCGGTGCGCAAGCGCCGTGGTCCCGGCCGGTTCGTCGAGCGCGCACAGGACGTCGGCGCGGGCCCGCCCGAGCAGCCGGGCCAGCGCGTCGGGGGTGCGGTCCGCGGCCTCCGTCCAGAGCCCGCCGATGCCGCGGGCCGGATAGATCACCGCGGGCAGCCAGGGCGGCTCGTAGCCGCCGACGACATCGGGCCAGACGAAGACGCTGGGCATCAGGACCAGCCCCTCCCCGCCGAGCACCCGGGTGTGGTTCCCGCGGGTGCCGGTCACCGTGAGCGTCGAACCGGTCCAGCGCAGTTGCGGGCTCAGCTCGCCCAGCAGCCGCTCGAAGCCGACCTCGGCCAGCCGCCGCGAGTGGTAGGCGATGTCGGCCTCCAGCAGGGCGCGCAGCCGCGGCCAGTGCGGCTCGATCATCAGCTGCCAGGCCCGTTCCAGCAGGTCCGCCAGCTCCTGGACGGTACGCGCCGGATCGGCCAGCATCCGGCGCCCGGCCGGGGAACCGGTGCCGCCGGGCATGTCGGCGAGGGCCAGGGCCATGTCGTCCGCGGCCACCGCCGGGTCGACCGCGCGGACGGCGGCGATCTCCTCCTCGAAGCCGGCCAGCGGGCCGATCGGGGGCGGGCAGAGGAAGTCGGGGTTGTGCCCGCCCTCGGGCATCAGCCGCCACAGCGGTTCCAGGTCCAGCCCGGCGGCGGTCTTCTCGATCCGCCGCAGCCACGGCAGGTGGTAACCGTGCCGGCCCCGCCGGGAGAGCGTGCGCACGGCTTCCTGCGTCTCCCAGAGCGGGGAGAGCGCGAAGCGGCAGCGGAGCAGGTCGCTCTCGTCGAAATGCAGATGGAAGGGCACGGGGGCTCCGGGAAGATTCGGCCTGAACCGAAAGTCTACGGAGGGGCCGGGCGCTCGGCCACGCTGCGTCCATGCCGAGCGACGACCGTACACAGGCGGGCACGACCCGCACCCCTCCCGCCCCAGGGCCGAAGCCTCCGGCACCCGCCCCGGAGCCCCGCGAGCCGCACGACCCGAGCCGGACGCGGGGCTCCGGGAACGAGACGGGCGGCGGGTACCGGGCGGTGTTCCGGGTACGGGAGTTCCGGGCCGTCTTCACGGCGCACCTGCTCTCGCTGCTCGGCGTCTCCGTCAGCGAACTCGCCCTCACCGTCCTCGTCTACGACCTCACCGGCTCCCCGCTGCTCTCCGCCCTCACCTTCGCGCTGGGCCTCCTCCCCTACGCGGTCGGCGGCACCCTCTTCGCCGGGATCGCCGACCGGTACCCCGCCCGCCGCGTCCTCGTCGTCTGCGACCTGGTCTGTGCCTGCTGCGTCGCGGTGATGGTGCTGCCCGGCACCCCCGTCGGAGGGCTCCTCGCGCTGCGGTGCGTCGTGGCGGCGGTCGCGCCGGTGTTCACCGGGACCCGGGCCGCGGCGCTCACCGAGATCCTCGGCGAGGGCGACCTCTACGTCCTGGGCCGCTCGCTGCTGCGGATCGTCTCCCAGTCCGCCCTGCTCATCGGTTTCGGGGCCGGCGGACTGCTGCTGGCCGCCCTGACGCCGCGCGGGGCGATCGCGGTCGCCGTCGGCACGTTCTGCTGCTCGGCGCTGCTGCTCCGCTTCGGGACCCGGGCCCGGCCGGCCCGGTCGGCCGCGACGGACGGGGGCGGCGGGACGCTGCTGGGGGATTCCCTCTCCGGCACCCGCGCGGTCCTCGCCGACCGCCGGATCCGGGCGCTGCTGCTGCTCTTCTGGGTGCCCGCCTTCTTCGTGGTCGCGCCGGAGGCCCTGGCCGCGCCCTACGCCGACGCCATCGACGCCGGGCCCGCGGCGCTGGGGCTGATGATGTGCACGATGGCCGTCGGCCACATCGGGTCGGAGCTCTGGGCGGGGTCCGTCCTCGGCCCCCGCGCCCGCTCCCGGACCGTGCTGCCCGTGGCCGCCCTCGGACTGCTCCCCCTGCTGCTGTACGCGTCCCGTCCCGGCATGGTGCTCACCCTCGCCGCCCTGGTGCTGACCGGGGTGGGGGCGGCGTACATCATCGGGCTCGACCAGTGGTTTCTCGACGCGGTGCCCGAGGCACTGCGGGGCCGGGCGATGACCCTGCTCACCGCCGGGCTGATGACGGTCCAGGGCCTGGGGATGGCCCTCGCCGGGCTGGCCGCGGAGTTCTTCCCGGTCCACCAGGTCGTCGCCGCCTCGGGGGCGGTGGGCACCCTGTGCACGCTGCTGGTGATCCGCGAGGTCCGCGCCACCCGCCCGCGATCCGGGGAACAAGTGCGCGGTACCGAAGTCCGAGACGGGGCTGACCAGCATGTGACCAATGGGTAAGGTCGATGCCGTGCCGAAGCCGCTCAGTCTTCCCTTCGATCCCATCGCCCGCGCCGACGAACTCTGGCAGCAGCGCTGGGGCCCGGTGCCCTCGATGGGGGCGATCACCTCGATCATGCGCGCCCAGCAGATCCTGCTCGCCGAGGTCGACGCGGTCGTCAAGCCGTACGGACTGACCTTCGCCCGGTACGAGGCGCTGGTGCTGCTCACCTTCTCCAAGGCCGGTGAGCTGCCGATGTCCAAGATCGGGGAGCGGCTGATGGTCCACCCCACCTCCGTCACCAACACCGTGGACCGGCTGGTGCGCTCCGGACTGGTCGCCAAGCGCCCCAACCCCAACGACGGCCGCGGAACCCTCGCCTCCATCACGGACAGGGGCCGCGAGGTCGTCGAGGCGGCGACGAAGGACCTCGTCGACATGGAGTTCGGACTCGGGGTGTACGACGCCGAGGAGTGTGCCGAGATCTTCGCCATGCTGCGCCCGCTGCGGGTCGCGGCCCACGACTTCGAGGAGGCGTAGGCGCGGGGGAGGGGCGCCGGGGCGGGAAATGGAACGGCGTTTCGAGGGCCCGGCCCGCTGCAAGATCGCCCCGGACGTGCGGTTACGCTCGGTTCCATGAAACCCAGCGTGCTGACCCGCTATCGGGTGATGGCCTACGTCACCGCCGTCATGCTGCTCATCCTCTGCGTCTGCATGATCTTCAAATACGGCTTCGACAAGGGCGAGGGCCTGACGCTCGTCGTCTCCCAGGTCCACGGTGTGCTCTACATCGTCTACCTGATCTTCGCCTTCGACCTCGGTTCCAAGGCGAAGTGGCCGATGGGCAAGCTGCTCTGGGTCCTGATCTCCGGCACCATCCCGACGGCCGCGTTCTTCGTCGAGCGCAAGGTGGTCCGCGAGGTCGAGCCGCTGCTCGCCACCGCCGCCCCGGCGACCGCCAAGGCCTGAGAGGCCGCCGGTCCGCGCCGGTCCGCACCGCACCACCCGAACCGCCCCGTGCCGAGCACCGGGCGGTTTGCCATCGACATTTACTAGGACGTCCTAGTAAATTCGAAGACATGGACGCTGACGCGATCGAGGAGGGCCGCCGCCGCTGGCAGGCCCGTTACGACAAGGCCCGCAAGCGTGACGCGGACTTCACCACGCTCTCCGGGGACCCGGTGGAGCCCGTCTACGGGCCCCGCCCCGGCGACGCGTACGAGGGGTTCGAGCGGATCGGCTGGCCCGGCGAGTACCCCTTCACCCGGGGACTGCACCCGACCGGCTACCGGGGCCGCACCTGGACCATCCGCCAGTTCGCCGGCTTCGGCAACGCCGAGCAGACCAACGAGCGCTACAAGATGATCCTGGCCGCCGGCGGCGGCGGGCTCAGCGTCGCCTTCGACATGCCGACCCTGATGGGCCGCGACTCCGACGACCCCCGCTCGCTCGGCGAGGTCGGGCACTGCGGCGTGGCCATCGACTCCGCCGCCGACATGGAGATCCTCTTCAAGGACATTCCGCTCGGCGACGTCACCACGTCCATGACGATCAGCGGTCCCGCCGTCCCGGTCTTCTGCATGTACCTGGTCGCCGCCGAGCGCCAGGGCGTCGACCCGGGGGTGCTCAACGGCACGCTCCAGACCGACATCTTCAAGGAGTACATCGCGCAGAAGGAGTGGCTCTTCCAGCCCGAGCCCCATCTGCGCCTCATCGGCGACCTGATGGAGCACTGCGCCCGCGACATCCCCGCCTACAAGCCGCTCTCGGTCTCCGGCTACCACATCCGCGAGGCCGGTGCGACGGCCGCGCAGGAGCTCGCGTACACCCTGGCCGACGGCTTCGGCTACGTGGAACTCGGCCTCTCCCGCGGCCTGGACGTCGACACCTTCGCGCCCGGCCTCTCCTTCTTCTTCGACGCGCACCTCGACTTCTTCGAGGAGATCGCCAAGTTCCGCGCCGCCCGCCGGATCTGGGCCCGCTGGATGAAGGAGGTCTACGGGGCGAAGACCGACAAGGCGCAGTGGCTCCGCTTCCACACCCAGACCGCCGGCGTCTCGCTCACCGCCCAGCAGCCGTACAACAACGTCGTGCGGACCGCCGTCGAGGCGCTCTCCGCGGTCCTCGGCGGCACCAACTCGCTGCACACCAACGCCCTCGACGAGACCCTCGCGCTCCCCTCCGAGCAGGCCGCCGAGATCGCGCTGCGTACCCAGCAGGTGCTGATGGAGGAGACCGGCGTCGCCAACGTGGCCGACCCGCTGGGCGGTTCCTGGTACGTCGAGCAGCTCACCGACCGGATCGAGGCCGACGCCGAGAAGATCTTCGAGCAGATCAAGGAGCGCGGCACCCGGGCGCACCCGGACGGTCAGCACCCGATCGGGCCCATCACCTCCGGCATCCTGCGCGGCATCGAGGACGGCTGGTTCACCGGCGAGATCGCCGAGTCCGCCTTCCGCTACCAGCAGGCGCTGGAGAAGGGCGAGAAGCGGGTCGTCGGCGTCAACGTCCACCACGGCTCGGTCACCGGCGACCTGGAGATCCTCCGGGTCAGCCACGAGGTCGAGCGCGAGCAGGTCCGGGTGCTGGGCGGCCGCAAGGACGCCCGCGACGACGCCCGGGTGAAGGCGGCCCTGGACGCGATGCTGGCCGCCGCCCGCGACGGCTCCAACATGATCGCGCCGATGCTCGACGCGGTGCGGGCCGAGGCCACGCTCGGCGAGATCTGCGGCGTCCTGCGCGACGAGTGGGGCATCTACACGGAGCCGCCCGGCTTCTGACGGACGGACGGGTTCCCGGGAGCGGCGGGGCGGCGGGGCCCCGCTCCCGGGGCGGTCCTCAGACGGCGGCCGCCGCGCCCAGCCCCGCGAGCAGCAGCACGGTGAAGCGACGGGCCCAGTCCGCGTCCACGGGCTCCGCGCTCACCAGGACCCGGTGCACCACCGCCCCGGCGATCACGTCGAAGATCAGGTCGGCGGTGGTCGCCGCCACGTCCTCGTCCTGCTCCCGGGGCAGTTCCCCGCGCTCCTGGGCCCGTCGGCGCCCCTGGAGCACCAGCCGCTTCTGCCGGTCCACGATCGAGTCGCGTATCCGGGTCCGCAGCGCCTCGTCGCGGGTCGACTCCGCGACCACCGCCATCAGCGCCGTCCGGGTCTCCGGCCGCTCCAGCAGCGCGGCGAACTGGAGCACCACCGACTGCACATCGGCCGACAGGCTGCCCAGGTCGGGCAGTTCCAGTTCGTCGAAGAGCACCGCGACGGCGTCCACGACCAGTTCGTTCTTGCCCGCCCACCGTCGGTACAGGGTGGTCTTGGCGACCCCGGCCCGCGTCGCCACGTCGCTCATCGTCAGCTTCGACCAGCCGAGGTCGACCAGGGAGGCCCTGGTCGCCTCCAGGATGGCCTCGTCGGCCGCGACGCTGCGAGGGCGTCCCGTTCGCGGGGGTTCGGGGTGGGGGCGGCTCGGCATGCCGTGACCATACCGGTCAGTAAGTAGAACCGACCGGTCCCCGGAGCCGTGAGACAGATCACCGGGCGCACTTGTGCGCGAGGGGTACGGGGAAGTTACGCTACGGGTCGTAGCGTAAGAGCGACGGTCATGCCGTCGTGACGCCGCGACCGAATGACAACCACAGGCACCGGGTGGGGACCCGGCGCCGAAACGGACCTTTCAGGGGTCCAACGGGTCTTTCAGGGGCCCTCGGACCGTGTCCGTCCGCACGTCCCCCGCACACCGGCGGGGGTGGTGGACGGGCGCGGTTCCCGTCTCGCTTTTCGGATCGGCGTGCCAAGGGGGGAGGATGTACGCATGCAGCCTAGGAACATGTCCATGAGCGGCGTCGTCGACCTCGCCGCGGTGAAGGCGGCCGGTGAGGCCAAGGCGAAAGCGGAGCAGGCCCGCGCCGAGTCGGCCCGGCAGGGCGGTGGCGGTGCCGTGTCCCCCTCCGCCCTGGTGATCGATGTCGACGAGGCGGGCTTCGAGAGCGATGTCCTGCAGCGTTCCGCCGAAGTCCCGGTCGTCATCGACTTCTGGGCCGAGTGGTGCGAGCCGTGCAAGCAGCTGGGCCCGCTCCTGGAGCGACTGGCCCGTGAGTACAACGGCCGCTTCGTGCTGGCCAAGATCGATGTCGACGCCAACCAGATGCTGATGCAGCAGTTCGGCATCCAGGGCATCCCCGCGGTCTTCGCCGTCGTCGCCGGCCAGGCCCTCCCGCTCTTCCAGGGCGTGGCCCCCGAGGCCCAGATCCGGCAGACGCTGGACCAGCTGATCCAGGTCGGCGAGGAGCGGTTCGGGCTCACCGGGATCGTGGTCGACCAGGACGCCGCCGAGGACACCGACCGGGCCCCGGCCGAGGCGCCCGCCGGCCCGTACGACGCCCTGCTCGAAGCCGCCGCGCAGGCGCTGGACGCCAATGACTTCGCCGGCGCCGTCCAGGCGTACCGCAACGTCCTGTCCGACGACCCGGCCAACGCGGAGGCCAAGCTCGGCCTCGCCCAGGCCGAACTCCTCTCCCGGGTCAAGGACATGGACGCGCAGCAGGTCCGCAAGGACGCGGCCGAGGGGCCGGCCGACGTCGCCGCGCAGCTCGCGGCGGCCGACCTGGATCTGGTCGGCGGTCACGTCGAGGACGCCTTCGGCCGGCTCGTCGAGACGGTGCGCCGCACCTTCGGCGACGACCGGGACGCCGCGCGGGTGCGGCTGCTGGAACTGTTCGAAGTGATCGGTCCGGACGACCCGCGGGTCGTGGCCGCGCGTACGGCGCTGGCGCGGGTCTTGTTCTGATGTGACAACACGGCCGCGGCGCCCGCCGGTTGCCGCGGCCGTTTTCGCGATCGGGCGATAAGAGACACCTCTGCTTTACCAAATCTTGATAAAGGCAGAGGCTGTTACTCGGAGTAAATCGAAGCCCGGGATCTGTCCCCTTTGAGGCCCCGATCCGCCCTTTCGTCCGCCGATTCGGGGCCACCCTGTGTGGTGGCCCGGTCTCGGTCGGTCGAGCGTTGGTTATCAGGCCGTTACTAGCGAGTAACGAACCCCCTTGTGTCGCGGGCGGGAATGCACCACGATCGGCCGGGCTCGGTCCAATAACGTCAGCCCGACCGCCAGTCGGTGCGGCGGCCCCGTTGGGTCCCCACCGAGTGGGTCGGCGGCAGCTGTGGCCGGCTCCGGACAGGGGGGTTCCTGTCGTCCGGCAGGGCCTGTCCGATACGGGTTGCGCGCACGCGTGACCAGTGGTTGTCGCTCGGGGGTGATCGCCGGTGATTCGGGCGCGGTTCGTGCCTCCGTACGCAGGCGCTCTCCTTCCCGAGGACGTAGCACTTCTCCCATCCCAGGACGGGCCGAGGCCCGGACCGGAGATGTACGTCCGAGAAGGAGGAAAAATATGAGTTCCCAGGTTCGTGGCGGCACCAGATGGAAGCGTTTCGCTCTGGTCATGGTGCCGAGCGTCGTCGCGACCGCGGCGGTGGGTGTCGGTCTCGCGCAGGGTGCCCTCGCGGCGTCCTTCAGCGTGTCCGGCCAGAGCTTCAAGGTGAGCACGGACAAGCTCGTCGGTGAGGACTTCGTCCAGTACGGCAGCGTCGCTGTCGGCAAGGACCTCAAGGGCGGCGACGCGGCGCACGCGGTGGCCGTGTCCGGCTTCAGCAAGGCCACGATCACCAACATGTGCCAGTCGGTGGTCACGCCGGGCCTGCCGTTCGGCCTCGGCACCGTCACGCTGCAGCTGAAGGCGGGTACGGACCCGGCCAAGCCGGTCCGGGCGACCAACCTGTACCTCGATGTCGCCGAGCTCGACGCGGACGCGTCGTTCAAGAACATCGACATCGGTGTCGCGGCCGGTAACGTCGGCAAGCCCGGCATCCAGCCGAAGACCGAGGACCGGGTCAACCCGAACGGCTTCGCGCAGCGCGCCGAGTCGGTGACGCTGAAGAACGTGAAGCAGACGGCGTGGGCGACCACGGCCGGTACGTTCAAGCTCAGCAACCTGAGCCTGCGGCTGCACAGTGGCGTCAAGGAGTGCTACTAGGCACCCGCCGGGTGGCCGGGGTCTCCTCGCGGGGCCCCGGCCGCCCACCCTTTCACTTCTCACAGCGGTACCGGTTCCAGGGAGCTGTTTTCCATGAGCCCCGAGTCCACAGGGCAGAACGACCATTACCTTCGCGTCTTCTGGCGCGCATTCCGTGTCTGGCGGGGTAATCGGCCGTTCTGGGCGGGCCTGTTCACCATGGTGGGTGGCCTTCCCATCGCGTATTTCCCGTACGCCAACATGCACCTCGGCAACGTCACGCTGGCGATGTCCACGACCGCCGGGGCCGGGTCCCTGATCATCGGGGTCCTGCTGATCACGCTGGGGCTCACGATGTGGTTCCACCACATCGTGCGGGTGTTCGCCGGCATCGCCGCGATCCTGCTGGCACTGATCTCGATTCCGGTGGCCAACCTCGGCGGCTTCCTGATCGGCTTCCTGTTCTCCATGCTGGGCGGCGCGCTCTCCGTCTCGTGGGCCCCGGGCGAGCCGAAGCCCGAGCCCGAGTCCGCCGGCGCGGTGGACTTCGAGACGGCCGGGAACGGCCGGGGCGCACAGGAGCCCGGCCCCGAGTTCCACACCACGGCGGCGGTGTCCCAGCAGCCGGAGCAGTACGACACGACAGTCGACGTCGACGGCGGGAGGAATCGTGCGGGGTGACGAGACGCAGCTGAACTCGACCGGGGAGGACCTCCGGCCGAGGGGCGGGCCGCGTCACGCGGCCCCCAGGAAGCCGTTGCTGACGAAGCTGCACATACCGGTCGGCAAGGCGTTCGCGCTCGCCGCGATGCCGACGGCCGTCCTCGTGGGCATGGGTCTCACCCCCAAGCTCGCGATGGCCGACGACAACCCGGAGATCCCGTTCGCTCCCGGCCCCTGCGTGACCCGCTCCGACGAGCCGAGCGAGTCGCCCTCGCCGTCCGCCTCGCAGACCAGGTCACCGTCCCCGTCCGCCACCGACTCCGGTGCCGGAAAGGGCGACCCGACGGCCCCGAAGCCCTCGGCCACCCCGTCCGCGGACGAGGCGGCGAAGCCGGAGACGAAGGCCGGGGCGCCCGCCGTCACGCCGAGCGAATCGCCCGCCCCGACGCAGTCGAGGAACCCGCTCGACCCGCTGGGCATCGGCGACGCGCTGCGGGACCTCTTCGACGGACCGGACAAGGAGGAGGCGGACCCGGCCCCGACCGGGAGCACCGAGTCCCCGAAGCCTTCGCAGAGCGCCGAGAAGCCCGCCGACACCGCGAAGAAGACGGCGGACGAGACGGCCGGCAGGACCGCCGACGCCATCCGCGAGGCCGCGGGCAAGGCGGGCAAGCCGGTCGAGGAGCTCGACGAGAGCGTCAAGGGCCTCGACGCCAAGAAGGACGAGGACATCCCGGACGGCGCCAAGCAGCCCTTCCCCTGTCCGACCCTCGACGCCGAGGCGCTGGCCGCGGCCGACCTGGAGACGGGCATCCCGCTGCTCCCGGACGACCCGTGGATCCTGGAGAGTTCGGCGCTCACCCTCAAGGGGCTGGACTACAAGGGCATCGTCGAGGTGAAGACGTACGGCGGCACCGTCAAGAAGGTGCTGAAGTTCACCGCCAGTTCCATCGACATCGACGACCTCCACCAGAAGACCGTCGGCCCGAACGGCACGACGGCCCATGTGGAGGCGCGGAAGGGCTCCAAGTCCACCATCCGCGACGGCGAGGTCACGATGTACACCGAGGAGCTGAAGGGCAATCTCTTCGGCCTGATCCCGGTGACGTTCAGCCCCCAGGCACCGCCCCCGCTGAACGTGCCCCTGGCCATCTTCACCAAGGTCAAGGTGGTCCAGGCCGGTCAGTTCGGCGGCACCCTCACCATCCCGGGGCTGCACAACTACTTCACCGGCGGGAACGGCTAGAAACCGTAACCCCGCACGGCACTGTGGGCCGCACTCCTCGGGGGAGTGCGGCCCACAGCCGCGCCGTACGGGGGTACGGGCCGGGTCAGCCGCGCTCGCCGCCGCCGACGTGGTGCACCCTGACCATGTTCGTCGTGCCGGGGATGCCGGGGGGCGAACCGGCCGTGATGACCATGGTGTCGCCCTCGTTGTAACGGCCCAGCTTCAGCAGCTCGCCGTCGACCAGGTCGACCATCGCGTCCGTGTTGTCCACGTGCGGCACCACATGGGCCTCGACGCCCCAGCTCAGCGCGAGCTGGTTGCGGGTGGACTCGTCCGTGGTGAAGGCCAGGATGGGCTGCTGCGCGCGGTAGCGGGAGAGCCGGCGGGCCGTGTCGCCGGACTTGGTGAAGGCGACCAGCGCCTTGCCGTTCAGGAAGTCCGCGATCTCGCAGGCCGCGCGGGCCACCGAACCGCCCTGGGTGCGCGGCTTCTTGCCCGGCACCAGCGGCTGGAGCCCCTTGGAGAGCAGCTCCTGCTCGGCGGCGACGACGATCTTCGACATCGTCTTGACCGTCTCGATCGGGTACGCGCCCACGCTGGACTCGGCCGACAGCATGACCGCGTCCGCGCCGTCCAGGATCGCGTTGGCGACGTCGGACGCCTCGGCGCGGGTCGGCCGCGAGTTGGTGATCATCGACTCCATCATCTGGGTCGCCACGATCACCGGCTTGGCGTTCCGGCGGCAGAGCTCCACCAGGCGCTTCTGCACCATCGGGACCTTCTCCAGCGGATACTCCACGGCCAGGTCGCCGCGGGCCACCATCACACCGTCGAAGGCCATGACGACCTCCTGCATGTGCTCGACCGCCTGCGGCTTCTCGACCTTGGCGATGACGGGGACCCGGCGGCCCTCCTCGTCCATCACCCGGTGGACGTCCTTGACGTCGTCGGCGTCCCGCACGAAGGACAGCGCCACCAGGTCGCAGCCCATCCGCAGGGCGAACCGCAGGTCGTCGACGTCCTTCTCGGACAGGGCCGGGACGTTGACCGCCGCGCCGGGCAGGTTGATGCCCTTGTGGTCGGAGATGACGCCGCCCTCGATGACGATCGTCCGCACCCGGGGGCCCTCGACCGCGACGACCTTCAGCTCGACGTTGCCGTCGTTGATCAGGATCGGGTCGCCCTTGGCGACGTCGCCGGGCAGCCCCTTGTAGGTCGTGCCGCAGATCGACTTGTCGCCGGGGACGTCCTCCGCGGTGATGGTGAACTCGTCCCCGCGGACCAGCTCGACGGGGCCCTCGGCGAACTTCGCCAGGCGGATCTTCGGCCCCTGGAGGTCGGCGAGCACGCCGATCGCCCGGCCGGTCTCGGCGGCGGCCCGGCGGACCCGGTCGTACCGGGCCTGGTGCTCCTCGTGGCTGCCGTGACTGAAGTTGAAGCGGGCCACGCTCATGCCGGCCTCGATCAGAGCGACCAGCTGCTCGTGGGAGTCGACGGCGGGACCGAGTGTGCAGACGATTTTGGAACGGCGCATGGGGCGGATCCTATCGGTTTGTTTCGCTACGGAATATTCCGTCTGGTGGAAGGTACAAAGGGGCGCGGGGGTGCTCAGTTGTGGGCCTGTCCGACGAGTGCGAAGGTCTGGTCGGCGATCTCCAGCTCCTCGTCCGTCGGCACCACGGCGACCGCGACCCGCGCGTAGTCCGGCGAGATCAGCCGGGGCCCGCCGGACCGCGCCTCGTTCAGATCCGCGTCCACCACCAGCCCGAGCTCCTCCAGACCGGCGATGGCAGCCTGTCGCACCGGCGCCGAGTTCTCCCCGACCCCCGCCGTGAACACCACCGCGTCCACCCGGCCGAGGACCGCCGAATAGGCGCCGATGTACTTCTTCAGCCGGTGCACGTAGATGTCGAACGCCAGCGCCGCCCGCTCGTCGCCCTCGTCGACCCGGCGCCGGATCTCCCGCATGTCGTTGTCGCCGCAGAGCCCGACCAGACCGCTCCTCTTGTTGAGCAGGACGTCGATCTCGTCCGTCGACATGCCCGCGACCCGCTCGAGGTGGAAGGTGACGGCGGGATCGACGTCCCCGGAACGGGTCCCCATCACCAGCCCCTCCAGCGGGGTCAGCCCCATCGAGGTCTCCACGCACCGGCCCCCGGCCACCGCCGACGCCGAGGCGCCGTTGCCCAGGTGCAGCACGATGACGTTGACCTCCTCGGGGGTGCGCCCCAGCAGCTCGGCCGCCTTGCGCGAGACGTACGCGTGCGAGGTGCCGTGGAAGCCGTAGCGCCGGATGCGGTGCGCGTCGGCGGTCTCCGTGTCGATCGCGTACCGCGCCGCGTACTCCGGCATCGTCGTGTGGAAGGCCGTGTCGAAGACCGCCACCTGCGGGAGGTCCGGCCGCAGGGCCCGCGCGGTGCGGATGCCGGTGAGGTTCGCCGGATTGTGCAGCGGGGCCACCGGCACCAGGCGCTCGATCTCCTTCAGCACCTCGTCGTCGATCACCACGGGCTCGGTGAACCGCAGCCCGCCGTGCACCACCCGGTGGCCGATCGCCGCCAGCTCCGGGGAGTCCAGCCCCAGCCCGTCGGCGGCCAGCTCCTCGGCCGCCGCCTTCAGCGCCGCCTCGTGATCGGCGATCGGACCGACGCGCTCGCGCTGCTCGGCACCCCCGCCCAGCAGCGGGGTGTGCACCAGCCGGGAGGTCTCCTCGCCGATCCGCTCGACCAGTCCCACCGCGAGCCGGGAGCGGTCGTTCATGTCCAGCAGCTGGTACTTCACCGACGAGGAGCCGGAGTTGAGGACCAGTACGCGGCAGGCGCCCGCCGTGCCGGAACCCTCTGTGGTCGGGATGGTCATCCGTTCACTCCTCGCCCTGCGCCTGGATCGCCGTGATGGCCACGGTGTTGACGATGTCCTGGACGAGCGCGCCGCGGGACAGGTCGTTGACGGGCTTCCGTAGCCCCTGGAGGACCGGTCCGACGGCCACCGCGCCCGCCGAACGCTGCACGGCCTTGTAGGTGTTGTTGCCGGTGTTCAGGTCCGGGAAGATCAGCACCGTCGCCTGCCCCGCCACCTCGGAACCGGGCAGCTTCGTCGCGGCGACGCTCGGCTCCACCGCGGCGTCGTACTGGATCGGGCCCTCGATCCTGAGGTCCGGCCGGCCCGCCCGGACCCGGTCCGTGGCCGCGCGCACCTTGTCGACGTCGGCACCCGAACCGGAGGTGCCCGTCGAGTACGACAGCATCGCGATCCGCGGCTCCACGCCGAAGCGGGCGGCGGTGGCGGCCGACTGCACCGCGATGTCGGCGAGCTGCTCCGCGTCCGGGTCCGGATTGACCGCGCAGTCGCCGTACACCAGCACCTTGTCGGCCAGGCACATGAAGAAGACGGAGGAGACGATCGAGGCGCCCTCCTTCTTGGTCTTGATGATCTCGAACGCCGGGCGGATCGTCGCCGCGGTGGAGTGCACGGCGCCGGAGACCATGCCGTCCGCCAGGCCCTCCTGGACCATCAGGGTGCCGAAGTAGTTGACGTCCGCGACGACGTCGTACGCCAGCTCCACCGTGACCCCGCGGTGCGCCCGCAGTTGCGCGTACCGCTCGGCGAACGCCTGGCGCAGTTCGGAGGTCTGCGGGTCGACGATCCGGGTCTCGGCGAGGTCGATGCCGAGGTCGGCCGCCTTCTTGCGGATGAGGTCCGGGTCGCCGAGCAGGGTGAGGTCGCAGACGTCGCGGCGCATCAGCACGTCGGCGGCGCGCAGCACCCGTTCCTCGGTGCCCTCCGGCAGCACCACCCGGCGCCGGTCGGCGCGGGCCTGCTCCAGCAGTTCGTGCTCGAACATCATCGGGGTGACGCGGTCGCTGCGGGCCACCGAGATCCGCTCCAGCAGGGCGCCGGTGTCCACATGGCGTTCGAACAGGCCCAGCGCGGTCTCCGCCTTGCGGGGCGTCGCCGCGTTCAGCTTGCCCTCCAGGGCGAAGAGCCTGGCCGCGGTGGGGAAGGAGCCGCCGGCCACCGACACGACCGGGGTGCCCGGTGCGAGTCGCGCGGCCAGCTTGAGTATCTCCTCGCCGGGACGCTCGTCCAGGGTCAGCAGCACACCGGCTATGGGCGGCGTCCCGGCGCTGTGCGCGGCCAGCGAGCCGACCACCAGGTCCGCCCGGTCCCCGGGGGTGACCACCAGGCAGCCCGGCGTCAGCGCGTTCAGCATGTTCGGCAGCATCGCGCCGCCGAAGACGAAGTCCAGCGCGTCCCTGGCCAGGCCGGAGTCGTCACCGAGCAGCACCGTGCCGTCCAGCGCCGCGGTGATCTGGGCGACGGTCGGCGCGGAGAGCGCCGGATCGTCGGGCAGGACCGAACAGAGGACGGGCAGCCGGGCCGTCAGCCGGTCCGCGATGGCGTCGCGGTCCTCGGACGCCACCCGGTTCACGACCATCGCGATGACGTCGCAGCCCAGCCCGGCGTAGGCGCGGTGGGCGTTGCGGGCCTCGGCCCGCACGGACCGGGCGTCCTGGCCCTTCCCGCCGACCACCACGACCACCGAGGCGCCGAACTCGTTGGCCAGGCGGGCGTTGAGCGCCAGCTCGTCGGGGAGCTGGGTCTCGGCGAAGTCGGTGCCGAGCACCAGCACGACCTCGTACTTCCGGGCGACCTGGTGAAACCTTTCGACGAGCCGGGCCACCAGCTCGTCGGTGCCCTGCTCCGCCTGGAGCGCGGACGCCTCGTGGTAGTCCAGGCCGTAGGCCGAACCGGGGTCCTGGGAGAGCCGGTAACGGGCCCGCAGCAGTTCGAACAGCCGATCGGGCCCGTCGTGGACGAGGGGCCGGAACACCCCGACCCGGTCCACCTGACGCGTCAGGAGTTCCATGACTCCCAGATCGACGACCTGGCGGCCGTCTCCCCGGTCGATCCCGGTCACGTACACGCTGCGCGTCACGCGTGCTCTCCCGTCCGATTGCGGTTTGGGATGGTATTGACATGTTGACGATACCCGTGGGGGGCGAGGCGCCGCCCGCCGGGCGAACGGCCCCGTCACAGGGCCGGGAAAGGCTCCGACGGGCCCCGTCGTCGGCACGGCCCGGCGCACCGTCGGAGCACCCGTGCGGGCGTCCCCGGCCCGCCGGGAGCGCCAGGTCCGTACCAGCGTGGAACAATTGCCGTGGCCACGGTACGGGGAACGTCGGCGACCGACCCCAGGCGCCCGGCACGAACGAGCAGGAGACACAGCACGATGCGTATCGGAGTTCTCACCGCAGGCGGCGACTGCCCAGGGCTGAACGCAGTGATCCGGTCGGTCGTCCACCGCGCCGTGGTGGGGCACGGAGATGAGGTCATCGGCTTCGAGGACGGGTTCAAGGGCCTCCTCGACGGCCACTTCCGCCCCCTCGACCTCAACGCGGTCAGCGGCATCCTCGCCCGCGGCGGCACCATCCTCGGCTCGGCCCGGCTGGAGCGCGACCGGCTGCGCGAGGCCGCCGAGAACTGCGCCGAGCTGAGCCGCCGTTACGGCATGGACGCCCTCATCCCGATCGGCGGCGAGGGCACCCTGACCGCCGCCCGGATGCTGTCGGACGCCGGGATGCCCGTCGTCGGCGTGCCCAAGACCATCGACAACGACATCTCCGCCACCGACCGCACCTTCGGCTTCGACACCGCGGTGGGCGTCGCGACCGAGGCCATAGACCGTCTCAAGACCACCGCCGAATCGCACCAGCGGGTCATGGTCGTCGAGGTGATGGGCCGCCACGCGGGCTGGATCGCGCTGGAGTCCGGCATGGCCGGCGGCGCGCACGGCATCTGCCTCCCCGAGCGCCGCTTCGAGGTCGACGACCTGGTCAAGATGGTCGAGGAACGCTTCGCGCGCGGCAAGAAGTTCGCGGTCATCTGCGTCGCCGAGGGCGCGCACCCGGCCGAGGGCTCCATGCCGTACGCGAAGGGCGAGATCGACCAGTACGGCCACGAGCGCTTCCAGGGCATCGGCAACCGGCTGGCCATCGAGCTGGAGACCCGGCTCGGCAAGGAGGCCCGACCGGTCATTCTCGGCCATGTCCAGCGCGGTGGCACGCCGACCGCGTACGACCGGGTGCTCGCCACCCGCTTCGGCTGGCACGCGGTGGAGGCGGCCCACCGCGGCGACTTCGGGCGGATGACGGCGCTGCGCGGCAACGACATCCGGATGGTTCCGCTCGCCGACGCCATCACCCAGCTCAAGACGGTTCCCAAGGACCGGATGGACGAGGCGGAATCGGTCTTCTGACCCACCCGCGCGACGACGCCGTCGCCCCCCGGCACCCGGCGGCCCTGACTGTCCCCCCGTGAACGGTCAGGGCCGCTCGCCGTTCCCACGGCCACGTGGCCGTACGGAGGCACCGGTGCCGGACCGCCCCGGTGCCGGAATCAACTCTTGAGCCCGGGACCCGGATCAACAAGGCTTGTCCCTGTCCGGGACATGTCCCAACGCTGTCCGGACACGGATTCCAGGGGAGGGGCACAGAAGCATGGTGGTCGAGGGCAGAGCTCCGGATCCCCGGGAGGCGCGGAGCGCGGACGAGTTCGTCGCCCTTCTGCGGACGCTCAAGGACGAGTCGGGGCTGACCTTCCGCGAACTGAGCCAGCGTGCCGACGCCGTCGGGGACGTCCTGCCGAGGTCCACGATCGCCAACATGCTCGGGCGCACCTCGGTCCCGCGCGAGGAACTCCTCGCCGCGTTCGTACGGGCCTGCGGATGCGGACCCGCGGAGGTCGGGGACTGGCTCGCGGTGCGCAAGGAACTCGCCGTGCACGGGCGGCGGAGCGCGGCGGCCGGGAACGGGAGCGGCGACCGGGTGGAGGGCGGCGGGGCGGCCGGGGCAGTCGGGGGCGATCCCGCGGACGGGCCGGCACAGCCGCCGTCCGCCCCGCCCGCCGGTCCGGACCCCGCCCGCCGCCGGAGGGTCCCCCTCGTCCTGGCGGCGGTGCTCTGGGCGGTCGTGCTCGCCGCCGCCGTCGCGACGACCGTCGTCCTGCTCGGACGGGACGACGACGGCCCGGACGCCCGCCGGGCGACCGGGCCCGTGGCGGGGCGGACGGTGCAGATACGGTCCGTGCACTCCGGGTTCTGCCTCTCCGAGGAACGGGGGACCGAGTCCGGGAAGCTGCACCAGGTGCCGTGCGAGGAGGAGACGATCCCCGGCTTCTCCCTCCAGCCGCTGGGCGGGGACGTCTGGCGGATCGCCACCGACCACCCGGTCTACGGTCCGGGCTGCACCGGGATCTGGAACGGGGTGCGGGAGAACGGGGCCCCGCTCCAGGACCAGGAGTGCGGCAAGCGCGACGAGGCGGAGCAGTTCCGGATCGAGCCCGCGGGCAGCCCCGTCGAGGGCTACCGGATCCGCCCCGTCCACACCCGTCTGTGCGTCGGTGCCGAGAAGTACAGCAAGGAGCGCGGCGCCGAGCTGGTGCAGACGAACTGCGCGGGGGAGCGGAAGAGCCTGTTCTCCTTCGACCCGGTGGCCCCGAGGACGGACGGCTGAGAACGGTCCGGGCCGGTACCCGGTCCGTTGCCGGGCCGACCGGCTCCGGACCGGTCGCGGGAGCGGTGGCGGGCGGCCGGCCGGAGCGGGCTTCAGACGTGCGGCCCGTGCACCCCGGCCGTCCGCCAGAACCGCTCCAGGACCCCGGACAGGAAGTCCCGCCCCGCCTCACCCGTCGTCCCGGCCCGCTCCGCACCCGTGCCCGTACCGCTCCAGCTCAGCGTCGGGACCATCAACGCCTGGTAGTCGGCGTGCAGTTGCTCCAGCACGTCCTGGACCGCCCCGCGCTCCAGCGGCACCAGTTTCGCCACCGGCCGGACCCGGGCCTGCCAGCGCGTCGTCACCGCGTCGCGCAGCAGCCCGGTCAGCTCCTCGTCCCGGCCGGACACCGTCACGAACCCGGCGGCGGTCAGCCCCAGCACCTTGTTGAGCAGCGCCGACTGCCGGTCGTTGCCGCGCCAGCGCCCGGACTCCTCCATCCGCCGGTACGCGTCCCCGGTCAGCCCCAGCAGCCGGGCGAACTCCGCCGGGTCCAGACCCTTGGCCATCCGGTGCTCCCGCAGGGTGCGGGCCCCGGTGAGCAGTTCGCCCGGGGAGCACCACAACACTCCGGCCAGCGCCGTGAGTTCGTACTCGCTCGGCACGGCGGTGCCCCGCTCCCAGGCGATCACGGTTTCGGTGGCGACCCGCAGTCCGTACTGGGCGCCGAGCCCGTACGCGACATGGCCCGGCAGCATTCCCAGGGCCTCGCGGAGCCGGCGGGCGGCGGGGGCGTCGAAGGGGGGTGAGGGGTGCACGGCCCCACCGTAGGAGTCAAGAAGTGGCATGACTACGGTGTGTTCCACCGATATCCATGAATCATAGGAACCTCCTAGAGGATTCCTTTCCGGGAGAACCTCGGCCGGAATACGCCTCTTCGCGGTTTCACCGGCCGGGCGAGACTGAAGACATGCGGGGGATCGGAACGAGTTCTGACGCGTCGGCGCACGGCACGGTACGGGTGCGCGACGTGGTGCGTGACGTGGTGGCCGAGGTGGCTCCGGAGGAGTCACCCGTCGTCGAGGGGCTGGCCCGGTTCGACGACGCGGCCGTCGTGCGGCTGCTCGGGAGACGCGGAGGCCGCCGCGAACCGCTCGGTTTCGGCCTCGGTGAGATCGCGGTGATCGCCACGCCGGTGGTGTGGCTGGTGGTGGACCAGACGGCACAGCAGCTCGGGAGCGCCGCCGCGGGCGGGGTGACCGCCGGGGTCCGCTCGCTGCTGGGCCGGATGCGGCGACGGCCGGGCGCCGAGGCGACCGTCCCGCCGCTGACGTCCGACCAGCTCGCCGAGGTCCACCGGCAGGTGCGGGAGGCGGCCACCGGGCGCGGCTTCGAGCGGGAGCGTGCCGAGATCCTCGCGGACGCGGTGCTGGCCCGGCTGATGCTCCGCCCGGCACGACCGGAACCGGAGCCGGAGGCGGACGGGGACGGTTCGGCGGACGGTGGAGCCGACGGCGCCCCGCCCGACGGCGGCGACCGCCCGCGGGAGTAGCGGGTGACGGGCGCACCGGCCCGGCCGGTGGGAGGGCCGGTCGGCGCGGGCACGACCATGCGGTTCGTGCTGCTGGCCGTGCTGGTGCTGGTGACCAGCGGCCTGATGCTGCTGTACATGGCCTTCTGGTGGTTCTCGGGGGCCGAGTCGTACAAGTGCGACCTCGCGGCGGGCGTGGACGCCGAGCACATGTCCGACCTGGAGCTGCTGATCACGCGCTCCAGCCAGTGGGTCGCGTACCGGAACTGCCAGCTCGCGCACGCCCGGCCGCCGTCGTGGTGGGTCCCCCTGCTGTGGCTGGGACTCCTGGCCCTGGTGGCCGTCGCGCTCTTCCTCTGGCTGCCGGTGTGGAAGGCGCGGCGCGGGCGGGTGGTGGAGCTGTCGGCGGTCGACGGGGGCCACGCGGTCCGCGACGACCTGGCGGAGGTCGCCGCGCGGGCCGGGCTGGAGCGGCTGCCGCGCGTCGTGGTCGACCCCTCGGTGCTCTCCGTCGGCGCCGTGGTCTTCGGCCGCAACCGCCGTCCGGTGCTCTGCCTGTACGGGGGGCTGCTCGCCCTCCGGGCCCGGGACCCGGGGGCGTTCAAGGCGGTGCTGCTGCACGAGTTCGCCCACATCCGCAACGGGGACGTGACCCTCACCTACGCGACGGTCGCGCTGTGGCGGGTCTTCCTGTTCCTGGTCGCGCCGCCCTACCTGGTGGGCATCGGCATGTACCTGTACCACCAGACCCGCTCGGGCGACTCCCTGTGGGCGGTGCCGGTGCGCAGCGTCATCCAGTTCCTCGCCCTGGTGGCGCTGATGTACCTGGCGCGCTCGGACGTCCTGCGCAGCCGGGAGATCCACGCCGACCGCGCCGCGGTGCGCTGGGGCGCGGACTCCGGCGGCTGGCACGTCACCGAGGTGCCCGCCCCCGGGGGCGGGCCGCGCCGCCGGCTCGCCTCCTTCGCCGCGCTGTGGCGCACCCACCCGCGGTGGGAACTCCGCCGGGGCGCGCTGACCGACTCCGGGCCGGTGTACGCGGTCCCGGCGCTGCCCATGTTCCTCACCGGGGCCGCCACCGTCCTGATCAACTCCCAGCTGTCGCTGGCCCTGCGGCCGTACCTGGAGCTGTCCGCCGCGCCGACCGCGCAGGCGGTGGCCCTGGCCGCGGCGGGCCTGGTCGCCGGGGTGGTCGGCGTCACGCTGTGGCGAGCGGTGATCCACGCGGTGCTGACCGGCCGCCGCCCGCCCTCCGGGCTCCGGGCCGGGCTGTGGCTGGGGGCCGGGATGGCGGTGGGCACCCTGCTCTGCGGACAGGGCACGATCGAGCAGTTCTTCCCCAGCCGGAACGCGCTGCTCCTGCTCTTCCTGCTCGGCGGCCCCGCCTTCACCTGGTGGACCGCGCAGGTGGCCCGGCTCTGGGTCACGGCCTGGCGGGGACGGACGATCCGGGTCGCCCTGGTGGTGAGCCTGGTGGCGGGCGGACTGGCGCTGGCCCAGTGGTTCGGGTGGTGGTACGGCAGCGGCGCGCCGCTCGCGACCGGCTGGTGGTACGAGGCCGAGGGGATGCGGCAGCGGCTGGAGCAGCTGTACCCCGGACCGGCCGCCGATCATGCCACGATGCTCTCCGGGATCGGCGTCGTCTTCCCCCTGGTCCTCAACACCAACGCGCTGCCGCTCTCCGCCGTCGCCGTCGCCGGGCTGTGGCTCGTGCCGCTGGCGGCCTGGATACCGGGGCGGGCCCCCGCCGCCACGCCGTGGACGCGTACCGCCGCCGCCGACATCGAGGGCGCGACGGAGCCGCCCGCGCACCGCCCGCCCCGGCTGCGCGGCGCGCTGCTGACCGGACTGTCCTGCGGCCTGGCCGCCTGCGCCGCAGTGGTGACCGTGCTGGTGCTGCCCGGCACGGGGGCGTCGGGGGCGGCCACCCGGGCAGGCAGCCTTCCGGCGCTGCTCTTCCTCGCGTGGACGTACCTCGCCCTGGTTGCGGCGGCGGTGACGGCCGCCGCGATCGTCTCCGTACGCGCCCGCCGCCACCGTCTGCTCGTCACGCTGATCGCGGCCCACACCGCGGCCCTGGTGGGGGTGGCCGGGGTGCTGGTGCTGCTCCTGTCCGACGGCTGCGTCGGCGGGCTGCGCCTCCTGGAACCCTCCTCCTGCGCCTGGCAGCCCGCCCGGCTGACGTTCTGGCTCGATCTGCACATCACCCTGGACTTCGCGCTGATGACCGTCACCGTCGCCGCCGTCGCGGTGGCCGCGGCGGTGTCGGCGATGCGCCGCGTTCCCGCGCTCCGGCGGCGACCGCGCCGGGCCGCCGGTCCGCGGCGCGACGGCCCGTCAGCCGTCCGCCGGGGTCCGCTCGTGGCGCTGTGCGTCGTGGCGCTGGCCGCCTCCGGGGCCGAGGCGGCGTACCGGCAGGACCGGATGCCGGGAAAGGTCACCGACTACCGCGCCGTCCAGGACGAGTTCCGGCAGGTGTCGCCCCGGGTCGGCACCGGGACCGCCACCCCGTCGACCAGGGCCCGGCAGGCCGACGCCTGGAACGAGATCGGCGGCAAGGAACTCCTGGACCGGTTCCGCCGGGACCGGGGCAGGCTCCTCGCGATCGGACGGACCTTCGTCCGACGCAAGGAACCGCCCTCCTACCTGTTCCGGCTCCGCCCGGTCTGCGAGAGCATCGGGCGCACCGCCGTCGATGCCAGTAGGTACTTCGGCTTCCCGGAGGCGCGCGGACAGCTCCTCTGGCAGCGCTTCGTCCTCGACGCGGCCAACTCCACCCTCGACTGCCGCACGGCCCTGGGCCACCTGAGGGCCGCCCGCTACAAGCAGGCGGGCGCCGCCATCGGCACCACGTTCCAGAAGGCCAACACGGCCTACCGGAGGGCCGACGCGATCGACGCCCGCACCGCGGAGATCCGGCGCGCGGCCGGCCGGTGACCGCCGTCAGCGGTTCTCGGCCACCCAGCGGTAGTGCAGCTCCGGGCGCCCGATCTGGCCGTACTGGGGACTGCGCACCGCCCGCCCCGCCGTCACCAGGTGTTCCAGATAACGGCGTGCGGTGATCCGTGAGATCCCCAGCGCCTCACCGGCCGCCGCCGCCGTCACGCCGTCCGGCGCGGACCGCAGGGCGCGGGTGACGGCCTCCAGCGTCGGACCGCTCAACCCCTTCGGCAGCCGGGCCGGCTGAGGTGCGCGCAGGACGCCGAGCGCCCGGTCCACCTCGTCCTGGCCGCTCGCCTCCCCGGCCGCCGCCCGGAACTCGGCGTAGCGCACGAGCCGGTCGCGCAGGGTGGCGAAGGTGAACGGCTTCAGCACGTACTGGACGACACCGAGCGAGACCCCCTCCCGGACGACGGCCAGATCGCGCGCCGACGTCACCGCGATGACGTCGGCCGAGTGCCCGGCCGCGCGCAGCGAGCGCAGCAGTTGCAGGCCGTGGCCGTCGGGCAGGTACAGGTCCAGCAGCAGCAGATCGACCGGGGTGCGCTCCAGCGCCCGCGCCGCCTGGGCCCGCGAGTGCGCGACGGCCGCCACCTCGAACCCCGGCACCCGGTCCACGTACAGCCGATGGGCGTCGGCCGCGACGGGATCGTCCTCGACGACCAGCACCCGGATCACGAGAGGACCCTCTTCCCGGTGACGGGCGCGGCCTCGGGCGCCGGTGCCGGGGCGGGTACGGGCCCCGAAGCCGAAGCCCGGACGGGTGCGGCGGCCGGGGGCAGTCGTACCGTGAACTCCGCGCCGCCGTCCGCCCCGCGGTCCAGCGTCACCGACCCGCCGTTGCGGTGCACCGCCTGCCGGACGAGGGCGAGCCCGATGCCCCGGCCCGCGCCGTGCGTCGACCAGCCGCGGGCGAACACCTCCGCGGCGGCGTCCGGGTCGATCCCGGCCCCGGTGTCGGCGACCCGCAGCAGCAGCCCGTCCTCCCCGGCGAGCGCGGTGACGGTGACCCGGGCCCGGCCGCCCGGCCGTCCGGCCGCTTCCCGCCGGCCGGGCCCGGACCCCGGCGCACCGGCCGCCGCCTCCGAGGCCGCGTCCACCGCGTTGTCGATCAGATTGCCGAGGATCGTCACCAGGTCCCGGTGCGCCAGGGCCGGGGGCAGGGAACCGTCGTCGATCAGGCTGTCCTCCGCGAGCACCAGTTCCACGCCCCGTTCGTTGGCCTGCGCCGCCTTGCCGAGCAGCAGCGCGGCCAGCACCGGTTCGGCGACCGCGCCCACCACCCGGTCGGTGAGCGCCTGGGCCAGCTCCAGCTCGGCGGTGGCGAAGCCCACCGCCTCGTCGGCCCGGCCCAGCTCGATCAGCGAGACGACGGTGTGCAGCCGGTTCGCCGCCTCGTGCGCCTGCGAGCGCAACGCCTGGGTGAAGCCCCGCTCCGAGTCCAGCTCGCCCGAGAGCGCCTGGAGTTCCGTGTGGTCGCGCAGGGTCACGACGGTGCCGCGCTGCTCGCCGCCCACCACCGGGCGGGTGTTGACCACGATCACCCGGTCCGCCGTCAGATGCAGCTCGTCGACCCGCTCCTCGGAGGCGAGCAGCGCACCGGTCAGCGGCGCCGGCAGCTCCAGCTCGTCGACCCGGCGCCCGACCGCGCCCGGCTCCAGCCCCAGCAGCTCCCGGCCCGCGTCGTTGATGAGCGCGATCCTGCGCCGCCCGTCGAGCATCAGCAGCCCCTCGCGCACCGCGTGCAGCGTGGCCTGGTGGTAGTCGTGCAGGCGGCTCAGCTCGGCGGCGTTCATGCCGTGCGTGTGCCGCCGCAGCCGGGCGTTGATCACATAGGTGCCGATGCCGCCGAGCGCCAGCGCCCCGCCCGCCGCCAGCCCCAGCGCCCCGAGCTGCTCCCGCACCTGCGAGGAGACCCGCTCGACCGTGATGCCCGCACTGACCAGACCGACGATCCGGCCGCCGTCGCGGACCGGCGTGACGACCCGGATCGAGGGGCCGAGCGTGCCGGTGTACGTCTCCGAGAACGTCTCGCCGCGCAGCGCCCGCGCGGTGTGCCCGAGGAACTCCTCCCCGATCCGCTCGGTGTCCGGATGCGTCCAGCGGACCCGGTCCGGGGACATGATCGTGACGAAGGCGATCCCGGTGTCCTTGCGCACCCGCTCCGCGTACGGCTGGAGCACGGCCGACGGATCGGGGCCGGCGATCGCCTCCCGCACGGACGGCGAACCGGCGATCGCCAGCGCGGCCGCCCGCACCTGCCGGGCCGCGGTCTCCTCCGCCTGCTCGCTGCCGGAGACGTAGGCGAAGAACGCGCACCCCGCCACCACGGCGGCCACCAGCACCACCTGCATGGCGAAGAGCTGGCCGGCCAGGCTGCGGGGACGGGTACGGGGCAGACGCATGACCACCAGTGTGCCCGGCCGGAAACACGTGAACGAAATGCACGCAACGGTGACCGGGGTCACAGGGAGCGAGATATTCACCAAGGGTTTTTCCGGCCGGACGCGCCGGGCAGGCCCTTGCGCCCCCAGGGACGGGGGAGTGACCCGGACGAGCCGAGGAGAACCCCCGTGGGAGTGGCAGCCGCCAGGCGGGACCGCACGCACTATCTGTATCTCGCCGTGATCGCGGCGGTCGGGCTCGGCATCCTCGTGGGCTTCGTCGCCCCGGGTGTCGCCGTCGAGCTCAAGCCGATCGGCACCGGCTTCGTGAACCTGATCAAGATGATGATCTCGCCCATCATCTTCTGCACGATCGTGCTGGGCGTCGGCTCGGTGCGCAAGGCGGCCAAGGTCGGCGCGGTCGGCGGTCTCGCCCTCGGCTACTTCCTGGTGATGTCGACCGTCGCGCTCGCCATCGGCCTGCTCGTCGGCAACCTCCTGGAGCCCGGCCAGGGCCTGCACCTCACCGAGGCGGCACGGGCCGCAGGGGAGAAGCAGGCGGCGGGCGCCAGTGAGTCCACCGTGGACTTCCTGCTCGGCATCATCCCGACCACGATGGTCTCCGCCTTCACCGAGGGCGAGGTGCTCCAGACCCTGCTGATCGCACTGCTCGCGGGCTTCGCGCTCCAGGCCATGGGCGCGGCGGGCGAACCGGTGCTGCGCGGCATCGGCCACATCCAGCGCCTGGTCTTCCGCATCCTCGCCATGATCATGTGGGCGGCCCCGGTCGGCGCGTTCGGCGCGATGGCCGCGGTGGTCGGCGAGACCGGCATCGACGCACTGAAGTCGCTCGCGATCATCATGGTCGGCTTCTACATCACCTGCGCGATCTTCGTCTTCGTGGTGCTCGGCACGATCCTGCGCCTGGTCGCCGGGGTCAACCTGCTCGCCCTGCTGAAGTACCTGGGCCGTGAGTTCCTGCTGATCCTCTCCACCTCCTCCTCGGAGTCCGCCCTGCCGCGGCTCATCGCGAAGATGGAGCACCTGGGCGTCAGCCGGCCGGTCGTCGGCATCACCGTGCCGACCGGCTACTCCTTCAACCTCGACGGCACCGCGATCTACCTCACGATGTCCTCGCTCTTCATCGCCAACGCGATGGGCGACCCGCTGAGCGCCGGTGAGCAGATCTCCCTGCTGCTCTTCATGATCGTCGCCTCCAAGGGCGCGGCCGGGGTCACCGGCGCGGGCCTGGCCACCCTCGCGGGCGGCCTCCAGTCGCACCGCCCCGGCCTGGTCGACGGCGTCGGCCTGATCGTCGGCATCGACCGCTTCATGAGCGAGGCCCGCGCCCTGACGAACTTCGCGGGCAACGCCGTGGCCACCGTCCTGGTCGGCACCTGGACCAAGGAGATCGACAAGGAGCGGGTCGACCGGGTCCTGTCCGGCGCGCTCCCCTGGGACGAGCGGATGCTCAACCAGGACGGCGAGGCGGCGGACGTCCCGGAGCAGCGCGCCGGCGACGAGGAACTCGCCGTGACGAAGGCGTAGGCACAGGGGCACACGGGGGACACGGGCGCCGGCGCACCGGAACACAGCCCGGAACACAACGGCGAGGGGCCGTCGCGGACACACCCGCGACGGCCCCTCGTACTCACTCTCCAGCCCTTTGCCTTGACGTCCGCGTCAAGGTCTACGGTCGAGGACATGCGAATCGGGGAACTGGCCGAACGGGCCGGAACGACCACGCGGACGCTGCGCTACTACGAGTCCCGCGGCCTGCTGCCCGCGCGGCGGGCCGACAACGGCTACCGCGCGTACGACGAGGACGACCTGCGCATGGTCCAGCAGATCCGGACCCTCCAGGACTTCGGGTTCGAGCTGGAGGAGACCCGGCCGTTCGTCGAGTGCCTGCGCGCCGGTCACCCGGCCGGTGACGCCTGCCCCGCCTCGCTCGCCGTCTACCGGCGCAAGCTCGACGAGCTCGACGCGCTCATCGAGCAGCTCCGGACGGTCCGCGCCCAGGTGGGCGCACAGCTCGCCAGAGCCGAGCTGGAGGCCGGGGCGGCGCTGCCCGGCGGTCCGGAACCACGTTGTGAACTGGGAGGATGACAGATGATCCACACGGCAGAGGGTGTCGCCGAGATCACCGACACCACCTTCGACGAGGAGGTGCTCGGGGCCGGTCTCCCCGTCCTGGTCGAGTTCACCGCCGACTGGTGCGGCCCGTGCCGCCAACTCGCCCCCGTGCTGGCCGCCGTCGCCGCCGAGCAGGCCGGGCGCCTCAAGATCGTCCAGATCGACGCCGACCACAACCCGGGGACCGCGAGCCGGTACGCGGTGCTGTCGATGCCGACCCTGATGGTCTTCCGCGACGGCGAACCCGTGAAGTCGATGGTGGGCGCCCGCCCGAAGCGCAAGCTGCTCCAGGAACTGGAGGAGGTCTTCGAGGCGGCGTGAGGCGGCGTCTGCTCGAATCGCGATGGGCGGAGTGCGGCCGTAGCGGCCGTTCTCGGGCGCCCGTTATGGCCCTTGCCTACTCGAACCGTTTCAGGCGCTCGATGAAGCCGTCGATCTCGATGAGTCCGAGTGCGTCCGGTCCGCGATACCGGCTGGTCGCTTCCCGCAGCCTGATCGCAGCGGTGCGTGCCTGGGGGAAGCGCTCCGCCCCGGCCTCCAGACGCATGATGTGTGCGAGCGCTTCCAGGTAGCGGTCGACGGCCATCTTGTCGTGCTCGTCAGGGGCCTGCTGCACGTAGGCGTCGAAAGCGGCTACGGCGGCGGAGGCTTCTCCGAGCTCCATACGGCACTGGGCTGCGAAGAAGCGGCACTGCTGTGCTTCTGCGTCGTCAGCGCCGAATCGTCGGCCGATTTCGTTCGCAGCCTCTTCGAAGAGACCGAGAGCTTCCCGGTGTGCTCCAGCGAGGAATTTCACGTGCGCGAGGGACAGGTTCAGGTATCCCACCAACCTGTCGTCCTCGGCTCTGGCGGAGGCGGCGACCAGGACATCCGCGGCCTGCGTGAACTGCTTCTGCAGAGCCAGCTCCTCCGCACGCTCCGTTGCCTGCTCGGCCTCTGCGTCGGTCAGCGGCGGGAGAGAGGGGACCGCCTCCACAGGAACATCGAGCACCGTCGGCACGTAGCCCAGGAACCCGCCGGAACCATGACGTACCGACCCTCCGAACGGCTGGGTAAAAGGCGTGCATGGATCGAGTTCCAGACCATCAGCCGTCAGCAGGCGCGGGGTCCCGAGAGGGGCCCCCTGGCTTGCCAGGGGCAGCAACGCCTCGTAGACAGCCGCAGCGGACACACGTTGCTCGGAGTCCTTGTGCAGCATACGGAGCAGAAGTTGTTCGATGTCCGTCGGCACATCGGACCGAGCTCCCCTGATCGGCGGGGGCTGCGTGTGCACATGGTGCCAAGCGAGGGACTGATCGGCGGATGCAGTGAACGGAGTGCGGCCGGTGAGTAGTTGGTACAGCACACAGGCGAGCGCGTAGACGTCCGCAGCCGGACCGACCGCATTCGCCAGGCTCTGTTCGGGAGACATGAAAGCCGGCGTTCCTACGGTCATGCCCTCCTGCGTCAGATGGGGATTCGCCCCGGAACCGAGGAGTGCCGCGACACCGAAGTCGAGGACCTTCACCACCCCGCCCGGCGTGAGCATGAGATTCGCCGGCTTGATGTCGCGGTGCACCACGTCGTGGCGGTGGACCTCGTGCAGGGCAGAGGCGATCTGCGCCCCGATGGCCGCAGCCCAAGCCACGGGCAGGGGCTCGTAGTCGTAGTCCGTCTCATCGATGAGGGTCTGTACCTCACGCCCCTTCAACAGTTGCATCACCACATAGAGTCGCCCGGTTGCCTCGTCGAGCCCGGTGTCATAGACCGCCGGAAGGCCCGGATGCTCGTGCAGCCCGGCGGTCGTACGCACCTCACGGAGGAAGCGCCGCCGCCGGGTCTCCAACGCTTCGTGGTGGGCCGCGTTCTGGACGGCGGCGACGTACGGGGACGGCTGCTCGGCCAGCATCATCTTGACCGCGACGCGACGGTCAAGACTCTCGTCATAGGCATGCCACACCTCGCCCATGCCTCCGGACCCGATGGGGGCGTGCAGGCGGTACCGTCCCGCGAGCGCCCTGCCTTGTTCTGCTGCGCCCTGCTCCGGTCCCGAGCCCCCATGTGGCACGCCTCTCCCTCGTGGTGATGTGCTGACCCTCCGTGCAGATTACGGGGTGAAGGGTTCCGCCCGTCGAGTTCCGCTCTTCTTCAGCTCCGCCGCCCGTTCGGCAGTGGCCAACCGGTCTGCCTCACGTCGAGCCGGTCGGCGGATCAGGTTGTAGGACTGAGCGGTCGCGACCTGCCTGAACAAGCGGTTCACCGGGTCCTCGTCGAAGTAGCGCACCATCAGAGCGTCGTTCGACTGGGCCTGCTTGATGACGAAGTCATCCATCTCCTTGGCCAGTTCGCGCCCGTACGTCTCCTCGTCCTGGTGGAGACCGATCTCCTGCATGTCCGGGTTCTCGGCGATCGAGACCACCAGCTGACCGAGAAGGATCTGGTCCGTGGTGGACAGCTCCGCTCCCAACTCGTCATTGATGGACTGGATGACCTCGGCGAGAGACTTCTCCGCAACCTCGACTGCCGCGCCCGCCGCCTCCGGAAGTCCCGGCAGCACCTGGGCGCCGACGACATCCAGCCTCAGCTCGGGTGAGCCGGTCTGCTTGACTCGCATATGGCTTGGCACGGTCTCGCCTATGTCGGCGGCTGCGGTTCCGTCCGGACGCGGCAGCCGCCGCAGCAGGAAGCGGCCGTACTGGAAGAGCCGTTCGAGTTCACGGTTCTCGAAGCCGATGATGTGTGAAAGCCAGCCGTATGCCTTGACATACGACTGCAGGGCGCGCCGGAACTCCTCAGCCTTGTCCGGCTCGTTCGCCGCGAGCTTGTTGAAGCGATCAACTGACCGGTCGGTGTACTGGTAGAGCCGGGCGTGGGCCTTCTTCACACGGTCCTCGGAGGCCCTGCCCTCGTCGAATGCGCCGAAGTACGCCTTGACGAGCGCTTCCATGTCGGCTTCCACCAGCAACTGGTACGCCATGACCTCGTCCTGCCGGTCGAACAGCAGGTTGGGGTCGATCTCTTCGGTCAGCGACGTCTCGTAGTACTTCTGGAACGCATCGAGGATCACTTCGGGCTTGTTGGCGAAGTCCAGTACGAACAGATCCTCCTGGGACTTCTCCGGATGCGTGCGGTTGATGCGCGAGAGTGTCTGCACGGCAGCCACGTTGGCGAGCGGCTTGTCGACGTACATGGTCGTCAGGAGCGGCTGGTCGAAGCCTGTCTGGTACTTCTCCGCGACAACGAGGATGCGGTACTCGGGCCTGGGGACGGACGGCGGGTTCGGGTCGTCGACGCGTACGTACCCGAAGCGGCCCGGCAGTTCCTTCTCTGGGAAGCCGTTGAGCTTCGACTCGGTGTACTCGACGCCGTCGCGCGTGAGTGCTCCGGAGAACGCGACCAGTGCCGAGCAGTCCGTGGCCCGGCGCTCGTCCACGTATTTGCGGATCTCCTGGTAGAGCCGGACCGCGTGTTCGCGGCTGGGTGTGACGACCATGGCCTTTGCCCGCCCGCCCAGCTTGTCGGCGCTGTGCGAGCGGAAGTGGTCCACCATGATTTTTGCCCGTTGGGCCATCGAGGCTTCGGACAGCAGCGCCGTACGAACGAGTTTGGAACGAGCCTTGCGCGGGTCCACCTGCTGTTCGACTTGTTCGGCCGCGTCGTTGTGCAGCTTGAAGTAGGTGCCCCAGGTCGTGTAGGTGCCCAGTACATCGAGGATGAAGCCCTCGTCGATGGCCTGGCGCATGGAGTACACATGGAATGGGCCGGGCTGACCGGTGGCCGGGTCCGGCGTTCCGAAGAGTTGCAGAGTCTTGGACTTGGGTGTGGCGGTGAACGCGAAGAAGGACATGTTCGGCTGCTTGCCACGGGCGAGAGCTTCAGCGGTCAGGGGATCGCCGTCCGCGTCGACCGTGTTGGCGCCGAGCGCCTTCTTGAGCGCGGCCGAACCGTCGCCGCCTTGGGACGAGTGCGCCTCGTCGATGATCACCGCATACCGGAGCTCGCCGAGCCCGCCGACTTTTTTCAGGACGAACGGGAACTTCTGCAGGGTGGTGATGACGATGCGCGCGGTGGTGCCGGTCAGCGCCTCGGCGAGCTGCGCGGAGTCCTCGTCGACCCGCACGACGACGCCAGGGGTATGCGTGAACTGATAGATGGTGTCCTGGAGTTGTTTGTCCAGTACCCGACGGTCGGTGATTACGACGACCTTGTCGAAGACTGGCTGGTTCGTCTCCATTCCCTTCTCCCGTGCGACCGTTCCGATCCGGGACGGGTCCTCCGGGGTGTGCAGGGAGGAGAGACGATGTGCGAGCCAGGCGATGGTGTTGGACTTCCCGGAGCCGGCTGAATGCTGGACGAGATAGTTCTCCCCGGCGCCGTTCAGCACCGCGTGCGCGGTGAGCTCCCGCACGGCGTGCCACTGATGGAACCGCGGGAAGATCAAGGGCTGGGTGTGCGCGCTGCCGGGGCGGTGGGACGGTGACTTGCCGGCCTTCGCCTGTTCGTCCTCGATATGCAGGTAGCGCTCAAGGAGCTCCAGCCAGTTGTCGCGCTGCCAGATCTGCTCCCAGAGGTACGAGACGGGGTACGCCCCGTCCACCGCCGTCGGCGGGTTGCCCGCACCACCGGTTGTGCCAGGGCCGCCGGTGCCGGTGTTGAAGGGCAGGAAACGGGTCTTCGAACCGGCCAGGCGAGTGGTCAGAAACGCCAGCTGCGGATCGACCGCGAAGTGGACGAGGGTCCGCTTGGCGAAGAAAATCTCCTTCGGGTCGCGGTCTTTACGGTACTGCCGGATGGCGTGCTCGACGTTGGGCCCGGTGAAGTGGTTCTTCAGCTCGATGGAAGCGATGGGAATGCCGTTGACGAAGAGCGCGAGATCCACGGATTTGTCCGGCGTCTTCGCGGAGTAGTGGAACTGTCGGACAACGGTGAGACGGTTGGCGTCGTACTGGTCCAGTGCCCCGGCTGCGAGGGTGTGAGCGGGCCGGAAGAAGACGAGCCGAATTTTCACGTTGCGGTCGTTCACACCGCGCCGGAGCACGTCCAGTGCGCCACGCTTGTCGATCTGCTCCGCCACACGCTTGGCGAACCGCTGGGTGGCTGCGGCCTCGTTCTCTCCGTACTCGGCCTGCAACCGCAGCCAGGCGTCCTTCTGCGAGGCGCGGAGGAAGCCGGCGAGTTCGTCGGTGTCGATGCCGATATCGCGCTTGTACCCCTTGGCCGGGCTTTTGCGCCAGCCGTGAGCCAGAAGCCCGGCCTCCACTGCGTTCTCGAAGGCTTCCTCGGTGTCGTTGCGCACCATGGAGGTCAGACCCCTCGCTTCCCGGTCATGAGGTAGTGGACGTCACGGCAGAACTTGTCGAACGAGGATGAATTGGCACGCGCCATCGCGATGTCGAAGACCTCGGCGAGTGCGGCCTGGTCGACGACTGGTTTGTACGGCCGACCATCCACACGATGGTGGGTGAGCCACCCCTTGCAATCGCGAGGGGCTTCGCAGTCCTCGGGCACTTCGAGTCCGTGCGGCAGGCCCCGGCAGCCGCCCAGCGTGGGTGCGGCAGCGATGAACCACGCCTCGAACTCGCGCTGGGCCAGAACCACGGCCGTACGCCGATCGGGGCGGGCAGCGGTCGCCCGCTCCAGCAGTGACGGTCCCAGGGCCGTCGGGCAGTCGTCGTCCGCGTCCAGCACGACGAGGACGCCGCCCGCGCCGTCCGCCGGGACGCGGTCGGCCAGAGCATCGACCGATGCTTCGGGCCCGCCCTGTTTGATCAGGCGGCCGCGTCCCACCCGGTAGGGCTTGGGAATGTTCGCATCCCATACCCCGGCTTCGTGCGCCAGCCGTCGCAGGAGGGTCGGTAGCGCCGAAAGCTCTCCCTCACCCTCCACGATGGAGGCGATGGTCATCCGCCCCATACTCAGTTCTCCGTTCGTGGCGGCTGCGGAACCATCTGATCGGAGCGCAACAGGTCGCCGACCGTGGCCAGACCATCGCGGACGATCCGTCGGCTGACGTCATCCACGGGGCCCACGGCCGTGACACCGTCCTGTACGACGACCACGCGAATGGCGTCGAGGTCTGCTTCCTTGCGGTCGAAGAGTTCGGAACTCTGGCTCGTCGCGAGGATCTGGGTATGCAGGCTCGCCTCGGTCAGTGCATCGAACAGAGCTCCCGCAGCGCTGGGATGGAGGGCGAGCTCCG
Source organism: Streptomyces sp. NPDC002669 (assembly GCF_042889165.1). Classification (NCBI taxonomy): domain Bacteria; kingdom Bacillati; phylum Actinomycetota; class Actinomycetes; order Kitasatosporales; family Streptomycetaceae; genus Streptomyces; species Streptomyces sp. NPDC002669. Next base: position 297,983 of record NZ_JBIAQQ010000006.1, read on the forward strand.
GCTCCTCCACGGCCACGAGCGGCAGCCGCCCGTCGCGAGCCGCAGGCTGGAAGAGCGCCGCCAGGAGGCCGATGGCCCGGATGGTTCCCTCGGACATGGATTCCGCCCGGAATTCCATGGGCCGGGCACGGGGGCCGACGGACAACGTCATCTTGGCCGCGATGTAGTCGCCGTCCTCGGTGGACGGGCTGACCTGCGTCAGCTGCGGCACGATCGCCCCCGAGTACGCGGAGACACGCTCACGCACTACGGGGTCGAGCAGCCCCAGCACGCCGCCGAGGTGGCCACCGTCCTCAGCGAGCACGCCCGACCGGACAGCAGGTCTGGCGTCGCGGAGCGCGCAGAGCTCGGGCTCGTAGAAGAACATGCCGGAGAGGGCGTCACGCAGGCGCCCGTAGGTCTCGCCGCTGGCACTCACGAGCGGCAGATACAACTCGCCCGGCCGCACCCTGCCCGTACGCCCTGCCGTGGGCTTCTCGATGTCCCCGTTCTCCATCTGGAAGACGTCCCTGTTCTCCACCTGGAACCGGGCGAGGGGGCTGTCGGCCGGGCCGATCTCGCAGCACTCGCGCTGGACCCATGCTTCGACGTAGCTCTCCTCCGAGTCGGGGGCGTACCCGAAGGTGATCTCGTAGCGTCCGGTCAGGACGGTTTCGGTGGAGTGTTCCGGAACGTGGAACTCCAGGGCGATGGTGCACGCCTCGGCAGCCTCCGGAACCCGCCGCAGGACATCCACCAGCCCGCCACGCTCACCGACCGCCTCGGGAAGACCCCGGCTCACGGCGTCGCGGACGAACCGCAGGGCGTCGAGGAAGTTCGACTTGCCTGCGGCGTTCAGCCCGAGCAGAACGGTGAAGGGGCCGAGCTGCACGTCGCAGTGGGCGATGGACTTGTAGTTCTCGATGCGGACGCGGGTGATGAAGGGGGTGGCGGGGGGCGCAGTGTCTGTCATGTGGGATCGATACCTCGACCGCTGGCGGTGCTCACGTCGATCTGGCCGGTTACGGCGGCGGTGATGAGGGACTGGCGGCGCTCGGCGAGTTTGGCAAGCACTTGCCTGTGCAACGAGTTGAGCTGATCGATGCGGGCAGTTTCGGCGTCGAGGAAGGCAGTGATGCGGAGCTGCTCTTGCAGTGGCGGAACCCACAACTCCACCTCACCCAGTTCCTCGGCGTTGAGGTGAGGCTGGGCTGCGCGAGAGCTCGCCAGATTGATCTGGTCTTGGAATCCAGTGCTCAAGAAAGCATGCGCCAGGTATTGGGAATCAACGGACCGAGGTGTTACGCGAAGGTCGTATCCTGGGGCGCTTCCCGCCCACTTGCTGGTAATTCGGGCTGAATCACCTGTGTAGGCCCCACTCCGTACAACGAGGATCTCTCCCTCGTCGAGCAGAGGTGCTCTGTCGAGTGGAAGATCTTCGAGTTTGGCGTGGAGGAGGCCGCGTTCGGTAATCTTCCCTCGGGTGATATTCGTTGCTCGCAAAATCGGAATGCCATGTTCGGAGAGGGGGGGAGGTTGCCCCAATCCGTATCGGATCTGCGCGATCCGCTTCAGGGAAACGTATTCATTCATTTGGTTACCTCTCCCAGCAGCGCCTGAATCTCCGCCTCAAGTGACTTCAGCTCCGCATCGATCTCCGCCAACGGCCGCGGCGGCTCGTACACGTAGAAGTGCCGCGTGAACGGAATCTCGTAGCCCACCTTGTACCGCTCGGTCAGCTTCGTCTTCGGGTTCTTCAATTCTGCAACCCATGCGTCCTCGACGTGCCGCGTGACTTCCTCCGCCATGTACTCGTCGATGTCCTGGCCCATCGGCACGTTCTCCGCGTCGCGCAGGTCCGGGTCATGCTCGGGCTGCTTGCCCTTCGTGTACTGGACCTCGCCTTCCGGGTCCCGCACGCCCACCGCGCCCCACAGCGCCTTCTGGAATGCCGCACTCGACGGCCAGATCAGGCCGGCCGACGCGACGGCCGCATGCAGGGCGTCCCTGGCGTCGGCCTTCTTCGACCACACCTGTCCGATCAGCGGTTTGAGCGCAGCCACGAACTCCGCCTGCCGGCGAGCCACTTCCTCCGCATCCGTCGACTTGTCGCCCAGCACCTTCTGGAGCGATGCGGACGCGGCAAGCTCGGCCAGTGTGTCCTCCGAGATCTCGAAGCGGAGTTTCAGAGGGCGGTCCACCGTGATGCGGCGGTATCCGTACTCCTCGTTGCGGAGGATCTTCACCTTGGCGTGGTCCGGGTGTGCAGGGTCCGCGGCGATCTGCTCGGCGTCGCGGTACATCGCGCTGATGCCGCCGATCTGCTCGTCGGAGATCTCCTTGCGCTTCTCGCCGAGGGACTTCCGCCGCTTCACCCACTCACCGCGTGCGTCGATCATCACGACCTTGCCTTCGCGGTGCTTGGGCTTGCGGTTGCTCAGGATCCAGAAGTACGTGGAGATGCCTGTGTTGTAGAAGAGCTGGTCCGGCAGGCCGACGATGGCCTCCAGATAGTCGCGCTCCAGGATCCATCGGCGGATCTCCGACTCGCCGGAACCGGCGCCTCCGGTGAAGAGGGGCGAGCCGTTGAAGACGATGGCGATGCGTGACCCGCCGATCTCCTGCCCGTTCTCGTCCTTCTTCAGCGGGGCCATCTTGTGGAGCATGTGCTGGAGGAAGAGGAAGGAGCCGTCGTTGATGCGGGGCAGCCCCGCCCCGAACCTTCCGTTGAAGCCGAGCTCGTACTCGTCCTTGACGGCCTTCTCCGCCTTCTTCCACTCCACGCCGAAGGGCGGGTTGGCCAGCATGTAGTTGAAGTGACGGTCCTCGTGCCAGTCGCGTACGAAGGTGTTGCCGAGCCGGATGTTGTCAGGGGTGTGTCCCTTGAGGAGCATGTCGGAGCGGCAGATCGCGTACGACTCGGCGTTGATCTCCTGCCCGTAGAGATTGACCCGGGCACCCGGCTTGATTTCCTTGATGTGTTCCTCGGCCGCCGCGAGCATGCCGCCCGTGCCGCATGCCGGGTCCAGGATGTCGATGACCTGGCCGGGGCGCCGGATCAGCGCATCGTCGGGTCCCAGCAGCAGCTCGACCATCAGCTTGACCACTTCACGCGGGGTGAAGTGCTCACCGGCCGTCTCGTTCGAGGCGTCCGCGAACTTGCGGATCAGTTCCTCGAAGATGTACCCCATGTCGTGGTTGGTGACCCTCTTCGGGCTCAGGTCGATGCCCGCGAACTTCTGGATCACCTGGTACAGCAGTCCGGCTTCCTGAAGCCGGTCCTGCTGGATGTGGAAGTCGTACCGGTCGATGATCTCGGTGATGGCAGGAGAGAAGCCGCTGATGTAGTCCTTGAGGTTCTCGTAGACCCTTTTGTCGTCGCTGCCGACGGTCTTGAGGCTCTGCTTCGACGTGTTATAGAAGGGCAGGCCGGAAGTGACGAGAAGGACCGCGTCCTTGCGGTCTCCGGTGTACGAGGCGTTCCGGTCCCGTACTGCCTGACGGGTTCCCTTCTCCTCCATCACGCAGTCGAAGCGGCGCAGCACCGTGAGCGGCAGAATGACCTTGGCGTACTCCGAGCGCTTGTAGTCGCCGCGCAGCAGATCGGCCACCGACCAGATGAAGTCGGCACGTTCCTGATTGGTGTTGCTCACTCGGTACCTTCTCGCGATATGTCCGGCGCCAGGGCGCCGTTGGTCAGTCCGTCGTAGGCCAGGCGGGCGGCCCGGTCGCCCATCTTGGCAACTTCCTTGAGTCTTCGCTCGAACTCGCCCAGGTCCCGGAACGCGGTCCCGTAGCAGCGTTGCTGTTCTATCTCCATCTGCGGGAGCTGGGCACCTCGGAGATCCACTCGGTGGGTACCCGTTGTCGAGGTGTTGCGGCGGGTGTTGCTCGCGCTGCGAAGGAACCCGCGCAGGTAGTCCGTGTCGAGCTGATCGCTCGTGGAGACGGCCTCGTTCTCCTCCGTGCTCACCAACCCGGCCTGCACGAGATCCCCGACCTCCACTGCCGCGAAATCGTCTAGCGAGCCGACTCCCGGCCCTGGGGGCAGGCTCGGAAGCAGCTCGGCCAGTTCGCGCAGCTGTTGCTCAAGCTCTGCGCGCAGCGCCAGATACTCGGCCGGATACTCGGGCCGGGCCGCAGTCACGTACGCGGACGGGCTGAGGTCCACTTCCTCGCGCAGGAGGTCGATCAACGGCACGTGCGCGACCTGTCCGGCAGTCGGCTCCAGAGGGCCGTCCGGATCGTTCGCCGTGAGGTCGATCATGCGTACGGACGGGGCCGCCTCCTCCGCCGAGGAGGGGCGGCGGAGCTCCCACAGCAGGAGCGGCTGGTTGTGGCTGGTCGCCATCCCCGCAGGCAGGGCCACGATCGAGGCGAGAGCGCCCCGGCGTACGAGTTCCGTACGGATCCGGCGCCCGCTCCTGCGGTACGCGGCGGACGGTGCGAGGGCGATGAGGGTACGGCCCCCCGGCGCTGTGTGGGAATAGCAGTGCTGAAGCCAGGCGAGGTCACCCTCGGCACGGGGTGGGGCGCCGAGCTCCCAGCGGGGGTCGATCAGTAGTTCCTCTCGGCCCCAGTCCGTCTGGCCCAGAGGTGGTTCGCAGACGACGAGCTGCGCACGCAGTCCGGAGTACCGGTCCTCGCGGAGGGAGTCGCCCGCTTCGAGCCGGGCCTCGTTGCCACCGGCGAGGCGTGCTCTCAGCTGGGCCAGATGCAGCAGACCGGTGCTGATTTCCTGCCCTGTCCGGGAGGAAGCCTCGGCTCCGGCGACCGCGAACAGAAGCGATCCGATACCACATGCAGGGTCGTGTACGAGCCCTGTGACCGGGCCTGCGAAGTGAGCGAAAGCGCGGATGAGCCGCGGGGACGACAGGGCCTGCGCTCCACTGCGCCCGACCGAGGTGATGTAGCGGCTGATCAGATCCTCGAAGAGCTGACGTGCGGTTCTTTCGGCGGCCAGTTGGTCGACGGCTCCGCGCAGGCTGTCGGGGAGCGTGGCGCTTTCCTCGCGGAGCAGGTGCCCGCCGACATCGGCAAGGGCAGTAGTCATGTCGTCGCCGTATGAGGCACGCAGCGCCTGCCACAGGGCGACCTCGGGCGAGACGCCCCGCCCCTTGCGCTGGTCGGCCAGCCAGATCTCGATCTCCTCAAGGGCGAAGAGCGGGCCGGCCGCTGTTCCGCCGACGGGCGCCGGGAAGTTGTCATGGCGCCGACGCCAGTTGGCGACTGCGGCCCGGGTTACGCCGGCGAGTCGTGCGATCTGGGCCGCCGTGACGACAGGTGTTGAAACGGGTTCCTCGTCCTCCATGACGCCGAGGGTACACGTACCGAGGCAGCTGGTGAAAGTGTGAGCGCGTTGACAGTGCTAACGAAAGTCTGCCACTCTCCTTATGGTTTCGCTGTGAGCCTATGCCGCTCTGGTGGTCGGGCATTTCACGAAAGCGAGAGGTGCCCCGGTGCGCCCGGATACTCACGCGTCCGCCTCGCCCAGCCCGTCCGGCGCCCTGTCGAAGTCAAGGAGCAACCGTGTCGCCCAAGAAGCAGGCCTCGACTCGCAAGACCTCCCTGTACCGGCTCAATGCCCCCGCGGGCCCCGGGCTCGACCTCCATGCGCTGGTGGAAAAGCGGTACAGGGACAGGGAAGGCTTCACCGCCTCACCCGTCGACCACGCGGGCGTGGTCGGGCTGCTCGTGACTGGTTCCATCGAGCGCGAGCGCGCCGAATGGTGCGATGCCCTCTCGGAGCTCACGGGCGCCGACGTCCAGGTAGCGGGACGTACCTCCTCCGGCCTGCTGCTCGTAAGTACGGAGCAGGCCGTCTACGCCGTCACATACGGCATGGGCCACCACATGATCGATCCGGCTCGCCTCGATCTCGGCTTCGGTCTCCAGTTCGCACTCCGCTCCCTGGATCAGGACGGCATCAATCTGGTACGGCGCCACCTCATGGACACCCGCGGCCGCACTGACGAGAACTCGGCCGCTCGGGGCGGAAGCCTGCGCGACCTCGGTACCGAATGGATCGGTTCCATCGTCAGCAAGATCACTGGGACGGCGATCGATCTGCCGTTCACGCATACGTCCGCAAGCCGGCGGAGCCTTGGTGTCAGCTGCACCGACAGCTCCATCAGCCTTCCGCTGGGACGCTCCCCGCAGCAGTTCCTGAACGATCTGCGGGTCATCGAGGACGCCTGCACCCAGCCCACACCGCTGCCGGGCCTGGAGTCTCTGGCCAGGGTCCGCTCACTGAGCCGCAGGGGCAGGACCGCTGTCGTGAAGCGGCTCAACGAACAGCTCGACCTGTACCTCGGCGATCCGCATGCCACGGGTCTCGCCCTCAACTACCCGGGCGAGTGCGCCGCACATGTGACGGAGACGCGCGCCGTTCGCATCATGCGGGGATCGCGCGTGATCGCCGTCGACGATGTCGACATCGGCGACATCCGGCAGTTCGTCCGCGACCGCCCCGACGGACGTCGGTTGTCCACGCTGAAGGACGTCCGCGTCCAGCTCTTCGCCGACGAGGAGTGCAGGGAGCCCCTCAGTCCCGCAATTCCGGGACACCGCTGGATCACCGCTGAAGTGCGGAGCGGAGCCGCGCACCACTTCTACTGGCAGGGCAGCTGGTACGAGATCGGTGCCGAATTTGTCCAGGCGCTGCGGGACGATGTCACTGAGCTGCTGAACCGTCCGTCCGGTGTTGTGCTTCCGGCCTGGCCTGTGGGCAGGACGACCGACGAAGACTGGTTCAACAAGGAAGCAGCCAAGCAGCCCGGCTACGACCTCTTCGACAAGAAGAACGTACATACGGGGACCTTCCGCGGCGGCGGCCTCGAAATCTGCGATGTCCTCGGACCCGAGGGCCAGCTCATCATGGTCAAGAAGGCCGACAAGGGGAGCTCCAGCCTGAGCCACCTGTGCGCCCAGGTGCGGACGGCCGTCGAGGCGCTGCGTTACGACGTCGAGGTGCGGGAGAAGTTCCTCGGGCGGGTGGCCGAGCTGCGCCCGAACAGTTCGCCCGAGGACATCCTGGCCACGCCGACCGTCGTTCTTGCCATCCGCCTGAAGTACGGCGTTCCGATCACGGCGGACTCGCTGTTCGCCTTTTCCCAGGTCACCCTGTTGCAGACCGCGTTGGCGCTGCAGGGCATGGGGGCCAAGGCAGAGGTCGTTCCTGTCTATGCCTGAAGTGCCCGGCTTCGTGCAGGCCGTGCTCACACGGGCCGCAGCCACACCGTCGCCAGCGGCGGGAGCGTCAGCGACAGGCTGGCGTTCCTGCCGTGGGCCGGGACCGCCTCCGGTTCCAGCGGGCCGGGATGGCACACGTCGCCGCCGCCGTACCGTGCCGCGTCGGTGTTGAGGACCTCCGCCCACACGACCCGGTCGCCGGGCACCGTCGGGACCCCGAGGCGGTAGGCGTGCCGCACCACCGGGGAGAAGTTGCTGACGGCCAGCAGCGGCGAGCCCTGCGCGTCGAAGCGCAGGAACGCGAGGACGTTGTCCTCGGCCGCTCCGCCGTCCACCCAGTCGAAACCCTCCGGGACCGTGTCGCGCTGCCACAGCGCGGGCGTGGCGGCGTACACCGCGTTCAGGTCGCCCACCAGGGTGCGCACGCCCCGGTGATCGGCCTCCGCCCCGTACGAGGGGTCGAGCAGCCACCAGTCCGGGCCGTGCCCCTCCGACCACTCCGCGCCCTGGGCGAACTCCTGCCCCATGAAGAGGAGTTGTTTGCCCGGGTGGGCCCACATGAAGCCGAGGTAGGCCCGGTGGTTGGCGCGCTGCTGCCACCAGTCGCCCGGCATCTTGGAGACCAGCGCCTGCTTGCCGTGCACCACCTCGTCGTGCGAGATCGGCAGCACGTAGTTCTCGCTGTACGCGTACACCATCGAGAAGGTCATCTCGTGGTGGTGGTACTTGCGGTGCACCGGCTCCTTCGTCATGTACTGCAGGGAGTCGTGCATCCAGCCCATGTTCCACTTCAGCCCGAAGCCCAGCCCGCCGCTGTCGGTGGGCCGGGTGACGCCGTCCCAGGCGGTGGACTCCTCGGCGATGGTGACGACGCCGGGGTTGCGCCGGTAGACGGTGGCGTTCATCTCCTGGAGGAAGGCCACCGCGTCCGGGTTCTCCCGGCCGCCGTGCTCGTTCGGCGTCCACTGCCCGTCCTCGCGCGAGTAGTCGAGGTAGAGCATCGAGGCGACCGCGTCCACCCGCAGCCCGTCGACGTGGAACTCCTCGCACCAGTAAGTGGCGTTGGAGACGAGGAAGTTGCGCACCTCCTTGCGCCCGTAGTCGAACTCCAGCGTGCCCCAGTCGGGGTGCGCCGCGCGGGCCGGGTCCGGGTGCTCGTACAGCGGCCGGCCGTCGAACTCCGCCAGCGCCCAGTCGTCGCGCGGGAAGTGCGCGGGCACCCAGTCCATGAGGACGCCGATGCCCGCCCGGTGCAGCGAGTCGACCAGGAAGCGGAAGTCGTCGGGGGAGCCCAGCCGGGAGGTCGGGGCGTAGAAACCGGTGACCTGGTAGCCCCAGGAACCGCCGAAGGGATGCTCGGCGACCGGCATCAGCTCCACGTGCGTGAACCCCAGCTCCTTCACGTACGCGGGCAGCTGGGAAGCGAGTTGACGATACGTCAGGCCAGGTCGCCAGGACGGCAGGTGCACCTCGTACACGGAGAACGGCGCCTCGTGCACCGGTACGTCCCCGCGGTGCGCCATCCACTCCCCGTCCTGCCACACGTGGTGCCGGTCCGTCACGATCGACGCGGTGGAGGGCGGCACCTCGGCCCGCCGGGCCATGGGATCGGCGCGCACCGTGTGCGAACCGTCCGGGCGGCAGATGTCGAACTTGTAGAGCGCGCCCTCGCCGATCCCGGGCAGGAACAGCTCCCACACCCCGGAGGAACCCAGCGAACGCATCGGGAAACCGGTGCCGTCCCAGTAGTTGAAGTCCCCGGCGACCCGCACCCCGCGGGCGTCGGGCGCCCAGACGGTGAACCGGGTGCCCGCCACCCCCTGGTGCTCCATGGGCCGGGCGCCCAGGGCGGTCCACAGCTCCTCGTGCCGCCCCTCGCCGATCAGGTGCAGATCGAACTCGCCGAGCGCGGGCAGGAAGCGGTACGGGTCCTGCGTCTCGGTCTCGGTGTCCTCGTAGCCGACCAGGAGCCGGTACTCGGGCAGCGCGGGCATCGGCAGCAGCCCGGAGAAGAACCCGTCCCCGTCGTCGTGCAACCGCGCCCGCAGCCCCTTGCCGAGCACCGTCACGCCGCGCGCGTACGGACGCAGCACCCGCAGGACCACCCCGCCCCGGACCGGGTGGGCGCCGAGCAGATCGTGCGGGGCGTGGTGCGCGCCGGCCAGCAGCCGGGCCCGGTCGTCGGGGTCGAGGGGGAGCGCCGGCCGCACCCCGTGGGTGCCGGGCTCCTGGCGGGGGTGCGGCGGCTCGGCGCCGGCGTGCGCGGCGGCCGGCTTCTTCCGCCGGGGCCGGGCGGCCGGTTCCGCCGTCGGGGAGCCCGGGGGAGCCGTCCCGGCCGGTGCCCTGGGCGGCGCGGTCCCGGCCGGTGGCAGCGGTGGGGGCGGGGCGGCGTCGGTGGGGGCGGGCGTCTTGCGGGACGGCTTGCGGGCGGTCACGGGGACGGCCTCCTCGGTGGGTGCGGCTCGATGGGTGGGGGGTGCTGCGGAACGGAAGGGGCGGGAGGGGCCGCCGGGGCTCAGTCGGCGCCGGAGGCCAGCCGGTGGATCGCGGCCATCGGGACCGGCAGCCAGTCGGGCCGGTGGTGCGCCTCGTACAGCACCTCGTACACCGCCTTGTCGGTCTCGTGGGCGCGCAGCAGTTCCGGTTCGCCGCGCGGGTCGGTGCCCGAGGCGTCCGCGTACCCCTCGCAGTAGGCGGTCCGGCAGCGGGCCGCCCACGCGTCGTTCCACGGGCGGTGCGAGCGGGCCGCGTAGTCGAAGGAGCGGAGCATGCCGGCGACGTCGCGCACCGGGAGCTGGGGGCGGCGGCGCTCGGGCAGCGGCCTGGCCGGTTCGCCCTCGAAGTCGATCAGCGACCAGAAGCCGTCGGCGGCGCACAGGGTCTGGCCGAGGTGGAGGTCGCCGTGCACCCGCTGGAAGGCCCGCTCGCGCCCCCGGTCCCCCGGCGCGGCCACCGCGTCGAAGGCGCCGCGCAGCCCCGGGACGTACGGCACGAGCGCCGGTACCGACCGGGCCGCGGCCTCCAGGCGCCGCACCATCGCGGCGGCCAGGTGCTCGCTCAGGGAGCGTTGCGGGGCGGGCGTCGGCAGGGCGGCGGCGAGCGCGGTGTGCACCTCGGCGGTGGCCCGGCCCAGGGCACGGGCCTCGTCGGTGAAGTCCCGGCCCTCGGCGAGGGACCGCAGGGCGAGCTGCCAGCCGTCCCGCGCGCCGCTCAGGAACGGCTGGAGCACGCCGAGGGTGAGCGGCTCGGGGCCCGCGGCCTCGAACCAGGCGACGGGGGCGGGCACCCGCCCGCAGCCCTGGCGCGCGAGCGCGAGCGGCAGTTCCAGGTCGGGGTTGGTGCCGGGGAAGACCCGGCGGAAGATCTTGAGGATGAAGGCGTCGCCGTAGACGAGCGAGGTGTTGGACTGCTCGGTGTCCAGGACCCGTGGCGTCAGCCCGGCGGCGATGGGGGAGTCGCCCCGGTCGAAGCGCAGGGCGCCGAGGGTGCCGGGGGTACGGAACCGTTCCAGCAGGAGTTCGGCCAGGCGCGGGTCGCGCAGTCCCTCGTACACGGTGCGGCCGGCGAGCGGGCCGGTCGTCACGTGCCCGACGAGCGCGGGCGCCAGCCGGGGCGGCAGCACGGACCGTACCCCGAGCAGCAGTTGGTAGCAGTCGTCCGGCGGCTGCGCGGACATGGTCGGCTGATGGGCCCGGACCAGCAGGTGGAGCAGCCCGGTGCCGGTGCCGTCCACCGGCAGCATCTCGGTCGCCGACACCAGTGAGAAGCCGGTGACCGGCTCCCCCTTGCCCGCGAACCAGCGCTGCCGGGGCAGCCATTCGTGCAGCAGGGGGGCGAGTGACGGGAGGAGGCCCGTGCTGTGGGCCGGGGCGACCCGGGTGGATACAGCCTCCGACATGGTGTCGCGTCCTTTCCCCGGGCACACCACTGGAATGCGCAGAGTGTCCCGGATTGCGGCATTTGCTGTCCGGCTGCGCGGGACGTGTCGGGTCAGGATGGTCCGTACGGACTCGACTCGGGGAGCGAAGCGGACGGGCCCCGGCAGGGTCCGGCGGGGGGCTTCGGCACGGGGAGTGCCCGGTGCGGGGCGGCGGGAACCGCCCCGCGGTCGCGGTGCTGCGACGTGGCGCCGGATCAGCTCGGCGGCGCGTCCTTGCGCAGCCGGAACCAGTAGAAGCCGTGTCCCGCGAGCGTCAGCAGATAGGGCAGCTGTCCGACCGCGGGGAAGCGCACCCCACCGATCAGCTCCACCGGATGACGCCCGTCGAACGACCGCAGGTCGAGCTCCGTCGGCTGCGCGAACCGCGAGAAGTTGTGCACGCACAGCACCAGGTCGTCCCCGTGCTCACGGGTGAAGGCGAGCACGGCCGGGTTCGACGACGGCAGCTCGTTGTACGAACCGAGGCCGAAGGCGGGGTTCTGCTTGCGGATCTCGATCATCCGCCGTGTCCAGTGCAGCAGCGACGACGGCGACGCCATCGACGCCTCGACGTTGGTGACCTGGTAGCCGTAGACCGGATCCATGATCGTGGGGAGGTAGAGCCGCCCCGGATCGCTGGAGGAGAAACCGGCGTTGCGGTCGGGCGTCCACTGCATCGGGGTGCGCACGGCGTCGCGGTCGCCCAGCCAGATGTTGTCGCCCATCCCGATCTCGTCCCCGTAGTAGAGGATCGGGGAGCCGGGCAGCGACAGCAGCAGCGCGGTGAACAGTTCGATCTGGTTGCGGTCGTTGTCCAGCAGGGGGGCGAGCCGGCGGCGGATGCCGATGTTGGCCCGCATCCGCGGGTCCTTGGCGTACTCCGCGTACATGTAGTCGCGCTCTTCGTCCGTGACCATTTCGAGGGTCAGCTCGTCGTGGTTGCGCAGGAAGATGCCCCACTGGCAGTTCTGCGGGATCTCCGGGGTCTTCGCCAGGATCTCGGAGACCGGGTAACGGCTCTCGCGCCGCACGGCCATGAAGATCCGCGGCATCACGGGGAAGTGGAACGCCATGTGGCACTCGTCGCCCCCGGAGCGGAAGTCGCCGAAGTAGTCGACGACGTCCTCCGGCCACTGGTTGGCCTCGGCCAGCAGCACGGTGTCCGGGTAGTGCGCGTCGATCTCCTTGCGGACCCGCTTGAGGAAGGAGTGCGTCTCCGGGAGGTTCTCGCAGTTGGTGCCCTCCCGCTGGTACAGGTACGGCACGGCGTCCACCCGGAAGCCGTCGATGCCGAGGTCCAGCCAGAAGCGCAGCGCGGCCAGGATCTCCTCCTGCACCGCCGGGTTCTCGTAGTTGAGGTCGGGCTGGTGGGAGAAGAACCGGTGCCAGTAGTACTGCTTGCGCACCGGGTCGAAGGTCCAGTTGGACGTCTCGGTGTCCACGAAGATGATCCGGGCGTCCGGGAACTGCTTGTCGTCGTCGGCCCAGACGTAGTAGTCGCCGTACGGACCGTCCGGGTCGGTGCGGGACTGCTGGAACCACTCGTGCTGGTCGCTCGTGTGGTTCATGACGAAGTCGATGATCACGCGCATCCCGCGCTGGTGCGCGGCGTCGACGAACTCGACGAAGTCGGCCAGGTCGCCGAACTCCGGCAGCACGGCCGTGTAGTCGGACACGTCGTAACCGCCGTCGCGCAGCGGAGACTTGAAGAACGGCGGCAGCCAGAGACAGTCGACACCCAGCCATTGCAGGTAGTCCAGCTTGGCGGTGATGCCCTTGAGGTCGCCGATGCCGTCGCCGTTGGAGTCCTGGAAGGACCGGACGAGAACCTCGTAGAAAACGGCGCGCTTGAACCAGTCGGGATCGCGGTCCTTGGCCGGGGTGTCCTCGAACTTATCGGGAACGGGCTCGTTGACGATCATGGTGTGGGTGACCCTCCGGTCGGCGGGGACGGTCGCAGGACGACGACGTGCGCGGGCGTGACGCCGGGCTCCAGACGCACGTAGAAGGTCCTGCCCCAGTGATAGGTGTCGCCGGTGAGCTCGTCGCGCACCGGCACGCGCTCGTGCCGGTCGAGGCCGAGTCGCGGCATGTCCAACGAGACCGTGGCCTCGTGGGTGTGGTGCGGGTCGAGGTTGACGACCACCAGAACGGTGTTCGAACCGGAACGCTTGCTGTACGCGATCAACGCGTCGTTGTCGGTGGAGTGGAAGTGCACGTCGCGCAGCTGCTGCAACGCCGGATTGCGGCGCCTGATGCGGTTGAGCGAGGTGATCAGCGGGGCCAGCGAACGGCCCTCGCGCTCCGCCGACTCCCAGTCCCTGATCCGGATCTGGTACTTCTCCGAGTCCAGGTACTCCTCGCCGCCGGGGTGCAGCGGGGCGTTCTCGCACAGCTCGTACCCCGCGTACATCCCCCAGGACGGGGAGAGCGTCGCCGCGAGGACGGCGCGCGCCTCGAAGGCCGGACGGCCCCCGTCCTGGAGGTGGCCCGGCAGGATGTCCGGGGTGTTCACGAAGAAGTTGGGCCGCATGTAGGCGGCGGTTTCCCCCGACAACTCCGTTACGTAGTCGGTGATTTCCTGCTTGGTGGTGCGCCAGGTGAAATACGTGTACGACTGCTGGAATCCGACGGCGGCGAGCGTCTTCATCATCGCGGGGCGGGTGAACGCCTCGGCCAGGAAGATGACGTCCGGGTCGGCCCCGTTGATCTCGGCGATGACCTTCTCCCAGAAGACCACCGGTTTGGTGTGCGGATTGTCGACGCGGAAGATCCGGATTCCGTGAGCCATCCAGAAACGGAGGATGCGCACGGTCTCCCGGACCAGTCCGCCCAGGTCCTTGTCGAAGGCGATCGGGTAGATGTCCTGGTATTTCTTCGGAGGGTTCTCGGCATAGGCGATCGAGCCGTCCGCGCGATGGTGGAACCATTCCGGGTGTTTCTCCACCCAGGGGTGGTCGGGAGAACACTGCAGCGCGAAATCGAGTGCGATCTCCATGCGCAGCCGGCGGGCGGTCGCGACGAAATGGTCGAAGTCGTCGAGCGTGCCCAGATCGGGGTGGACGGCGTCGTGGCCGCCCTCGGCCGAGCCGATGGCCCACGGCACGCCCACGTCGTGGGGGGCGGCCGAGAGCGAGTTGTTGGGGCCCTTGCGGTGGGTGGTGCCGATGGGGTGGACGGGCGGGAGATAGACCACGTCGAAGCCCATCGCGGCGACCGCGGGCAGCCGTTCGGCGGCGGTGCGGAAGGTGCCGCTGACGATCCGCTCCCGCGGCGCCCCGGCCCCGTCCTCCGCTCTCCCGTCCTCCGTCGCCGCGGCCGGTTCGATCCTGGCGCCTTCCGAACGGGGGAACAGCTCGTACCAGGAGCCGAACAGGGCCCGCCTGCGCTCGACCAGCAGCGGGAGCGCGGGCGACGTGCTGACCAGTTCGCGCAGCGGGTGGCGGTCGAGCGCGGCCCGCGCCTCGGGGGCGAGCGCCGCGGCCAGCCGGGCGGCGGCCGGGCGGGAGGTGTCGCGCAGCGCGTCGACGGCGGCCAGCACCGCCTCGCGCCCGTCCCGCTTGGGCACGCCGGAGGCGGCCCGCTCGTACAGTTCGGCGCCCTCCGCGAGGACGAGCGCGGTGTCGATCCCCGCCGGGATCTTGATCCCGGCCAGCTGCCGCCAGGTGGTGACCGGATCGCTCCACGCCTCGACCGCGTACGTCCAGCGGCCCTCGGACCCGGGGGTGACGTCGGCGCCCCAGCGGTCCGTGCCGGGCGCCAGTTCGCGCATCGGCGTCCACGGCCCCGGGCGGCCGTTCGGGTCCAGCAGCACCACATTGGCGGCCACGGCGTCATGGCCCTCGCGGAAGACGGTCGCGGTGACCCGGAAGGTCTCACCTGCGACGGCCTTGGCGGGCCTTCTGCCGCAATCGACGAGAGGGCCGACGTCGAGGACGGGAATGCGACCGATCAATGGAATCACCTGGGGGTTCGGACCGAACGGGGGCGCGACACAGTGGCGGAGGGCGGAATGTGCGCACCGCGACCGATGGTTTCCGTCCTTTCTAACCGTTCCGCGGACGGCTGACGGTGCGTGGGCGTGGCCGCCCCCGCCCGCATTCACTCGAATGGCACTCGAAAGACGGGGGGAGCGAATGTGCGCCACGACGGGGGACCGGACGGGCGCCGGAATCACGGGCGCCGGGAATTCCCGATGCGTTTTCGCCGGGCCCCGCCGTGCCCCCACTGCATTTGTGCTGCATTCGGGCGTTGTTCGGCACGTGTCCACCAAGCGTCCCGGACGTGCCCGGGAGGCGCTCCCGAGGCGTCCTCCCGCCGCGCCCGATGGGCCGATCCGGTGATTCGTGAACGGCTCGGGCGTATGTGTGACGACCTGAATGCGCCGGGCGCGCCCCGGCGCCGCGGGGCCGCCCGGCCGCCACGGCCGCCGGGAGTGACGGAACGCCGCACACCGTGGTGCGTCCACCGGTATCCGCATGTGCCCTGTAAAGGTGGGACACGTGAAGGCCATCCGTCGTTTCACCGTGCGCCCCGTCCTCCCCGACCCCCTTCGACCGCTCAGCGATCTCGCCCGCAACCTGCGCTGGTCCTGGCACGCCGAGACCCGCGAACTCTTCCAGGCCGTCGACCCGGAGACCCGGCGGACGGCGGAGTGCGACCCCGTGCGGATGCTCGGTGCCGTGTCCGCCGGACGGCTCGCCGAGCTGGCCCGCGACGAACAGTTCCTGCACCGGCTGACGGAGGCGTCCGAGGACCTCCGCGCCTACCTGGAGGGCCCCAGGTGGTACCAGGAGCGGCTGGAGGAGGGAGCCCGGCTCCCGTCCGCCGTCGCCTACTTCTCGCCCGAGTTCGGAGTCACCGCGGCCCTGCCCCAGTACTCCGGCGGCCTCGGCATCCTGGCCGGCGACCACCTCAAGGCCGCCAGCGACCTCGGCGTCCCCCTCGTCGGCGTCGGCCTGCTCTACCGGCACGGCTACTTCCGCCAGAGCCTGTCGCGCGACGGCTGGCAGCAGGAGCACTACCCGGTGCTCGACCCCAACGAGCTGCCGGTCAGCCTGGTGCGCGAGGCCGACGGCACCCCCAGCCGGGTGGTGCTGGCCCTGCCCGGCGGCCGCTCTCTGCACGCCCACATCTGGCAGGCCCTGGTGGGCCGCGTACCGCTGCTGATGCTCGACTCCGACGTGGAGGAGAACGCGCCGGGCGAACGCGAGGTGACCGACCGGCTCTACGGCGGCGGCAGCGAGCACCGGCTGCTCCAGGAGATGCTCCTGGGCATCGGCGGCGTGCGGGCGGTGCGCACGTACTGCCGCCTCACCGGCCACCCGGAGCCCGAGGTGTTCCACACCAACGAGGGGCACGCCGGCTTCCTCGGACTCGAACGCATCCGTGAACTCTCCGGCACCGGACTGGACTTCGACTCCGCGGTGGAGTCCGTACGGGCGGGCACGGTCTTCACCACCCACACCCCGGTGCCCGCCGGGATCGACCGCTTCGACCGCGAACTCGTCGCCCGGCACTTCGGCGACGACGGCGAACTGCCGGGCGTGGCCGTCGAACGCGTCCTGCAACTGGGCACGGAGACCTACCCGGGCGGCGAGCCCGGACTCTTCAACATGGCGGTGATGGGGCTGCGGCTCGCCCAGCGGGCCAACGGCGTCTCCACCCTGCACGGCGCGGTCAGCCGGGAGATGTTCTCCGGACTGTGGCCGGGCTTCGACCCGGCCGAGGTGCCCATCACCTCGGTGACCAACGGCGTCCACGCCCCCACCTGGGTCGCACCGGAGATCCTCCGGCTGTGCGACCCCGGCGGCGGCGCGCCCGGACACCGCGACCCGGCCACCGGCGTCCCGGACCGCGAACTCTGGGAACTGCGGCGGACCCTGCGCGCCCGGCTGGTCACCGAGGTCCGCGAGCGGCTGCGCGCCTCGTGGCTGAGCCGGGGCGCGGAGCCGGCCGAACTCGGCTGGACCGACGACGTGCTGGACCCGGACGTGCTGACGATCGGCTTCGCCCGCCGGGTCCCCTCGTACAAGCGGCTGACGCTGATGCTGCGCGACCGCGACCGGCTGCGGGAGCTGCTGCTCCATCCGACCCGTCCGGTCCAGATCGTCGTCGCGGGCAAGGCCCACCCCGCCGACGACGGCGGGAAGCGGCTGGTGCAGGAGCTGGTGCGGTTCTCCGACGACCCCCGGGTGCGCCACCGCATCGTGTTCCTGCCGGACTACGGGATGGCCATGGCGCAGAAGCTCTACCCGGGCTGCGACGTCTGGCTGAACAATCCGCTGCGCCCGCTGGAGGCGTGCGGCACCAGTGGCATGAAGGCCGCGCTCAACGGCTGTCTCAACCTCTCGGTCCTCGACGGCTGGTGGGACGAGTGGTACGAGCCGGACTTCGGCTGGGCGATCCCGACGGCCGACGGGGCGGCCCCGGACGAGGACCGCCGCGACGACCTGGAGGCGGGCGCCCTCTACGGGCTGATCGAGGACCGGATCGCGCCGCGCTTCTACGACCGGGACGGCGCCGGGCTCCCGGGGCGCTGGATCGAGATGGTCCGCCGCACCCTGGGCACGCTGGGCCCCAAGGTGCTGGCGGACCGGATGGTGGGCGAGTACGTGGAGCGGCTGTACGCGCCGGCCGCGTGCGCCCGGCGGGCGCTGGACGAGCCCGGGACGGCGCGCCGGCTCGCCGACTGGAAGGCCCGGATCCGGGCGGCCTGGCCGCGGGTCGCCGTCGATCACGTGGAGGCGGCGGCGCCCACCGCCGCGGACGGTTCGGCCGAGCTGGGTTCGTCGCTGACGCTGCGGGTCAGGGTGGCCCTCGGCGTGCTGGAACCGTCCGACGTCGAGGTGCAGGCGGTGGCCGGCCGGGTGGACGTCGCCGACGGGATCTCGGACGCCCGGACCTTCCCGCTGAAGCCGGTCGGTGGTCAGGACCTGGAGGGCCGCTGGATCTACGAGGGCCCGCTCGCCCTCGACCGCACCGGTCCGTACGGCTACACGGTGCGGGTGCTGCCCACCCACCCGCTGCTGGCGACCGGCGCGGAACTCGGCCTGGTGGCGCTGCCCGCGGAGGCGGCGGGGGACGGCGCGGGCGTGCTGATGCGCTGACGGGCGCGGGCGGACGTGGAACTGCCCGGCAGGGGAATGAACTCCCTGCCGGGCAGTGGTCACCGGGGAGGACCCGGTGAGGGGTGCTGATGGTTCAGGTGGTGCGAAGGGCTCAGAAGGTCAGCTTGAAGCTGTTGATCTTGCCCGTGTCGCCCGAGTAGACGTCCTGGACCTTGAGCTTCCAGGTGCCGTTGGCCGTCTCGGACGAGGCGTTGACCGTGTAGGTCTCCTTGACGTCGTCCGCGGAGTCGAAGCCCGAGTTCTTCAGACGGTACGTCGAGCCGTCCGGGGCGACGAGGTCGATGACCAGGTCACCGCGGTAGGTGTGGGTGATGTCCACGCCGACCTTGAGGGTGCTGGGCGCCTTGCCGGTGACACCGGTGACGTTGACCGAGCTGGTGACGGCCGCGCCGGCGTCCGGGATGTTGACCGTGGTCTTGTTCTCGAAGACCTTGCCGCCCGGGTCGGGGTTGCCGCCGTCACGGGTGCCGACGTTGATGGCCGCCCAGGCGTCTCCGACGGCCTTGTACTCGGCGCTGGTCGTGCCGTACAGCTCACCGGCCACGGCGAGGGTGCCGGTGCGGGCCGCCGCGTAGTTCGTGGTGGAGGTGAACTTGGTGGTGAGCGCCTTGAACCAGATCTGCTCGGCCTTGGCACGGCCGATGCCGGTCACCGGCAGGCCGTCGGAGGTCGGGGAGTCGTAGGAGACCCCGTTGATGACCTTGGCGCCGCTGCCCTCGGAGAGCAGGTAGAAGAAGTGGTTCGCCGGGCCCGAGGAGTAGTGGACGTCGATGTTGCCGATGCCCGAGTACCACGCGTCCTTGGACGCGCCGTCCTTGCTCGGCTTGTCCATGTAGCGCAGCGGGGTGCCGTCGCCGTTGATGTCGATCTTCTCGCCGACGAGGTAGTCGCCCGGGTCCTGGGTGGTGTTGGAGTAGAACTCCACGCCCGCGGCGAAGATGTCGGAGGTGGCCTCGTTCAGACCGCCGGACTCACCGCTGTAGACCAGGTTGGCCGTGGCGGCGGTGACGCCGTGCGACATCTCGTGCGCGGCCACGTCGAGCGAGGTGAGCGGCTTGACGTTGCCCTCGCCGTCGCCGTACGTCATGCAGAAGCAGCTGTCCTGCCAGAACGCGTTGACGTAGGCGTTGCCGTAGTGGACGCGGGAGTACGCGCCGACACCGTCACCGCGGATGCCGGTGCGGCCGTGCACGTTCTTGTAGTAGTCCCAGGTCTCGGCCGCACCGTAGTGGGCGTCCGCGCCGGCCGTCTCGGCGTTCGACGGGTTGCCGTTGCCCCACACGTCGGTGGAGTTGGTGAACAGCGTCCCGGTGCCCGACGACCCGTGGTTCAGGTTGTAGGTCTTGTGGTTGCCGCGGCCCGTGTCGGTCAGCGTGTACGACGGGGCGGTGCCCAGGGTGACCTGGCCGTTGTACTGGGTGTTGCCGGTGCCGTTCTCGACACCCTGCCACTCGTACAGCTTCGCGCCGGTGGCCGCGTCCGTGATGACGTGCAGCTCGTTGGGCGTGCCGTCGTGCTGGAGGCCGCCGACGACGGTCTCGTAGGCGAGCTGCGGCTTGCCCTGCGCCATCCAGACCACCTTGCGGGGCGCCCGGTCGGCCTCGGTCTTCTTCGAACCGTCGGCCTTGGCGAGGCCGAGGGCCTGCTGCTCGGCCTTGGCGGGCGCGACGTCCGCCTTCAGGTCCACGGCCTTCAGCTGACCGCTGGTCACCTTGGAGGCCTTGGTGACGGCCTGGGTCGTCCCGGCCTTGGACTCCTTGACGATCAGGTCACCACCGAGCACCGGGAGGCCGGCGAAGGTGCGCTCGTAACGCGTGTGCGTGGTCCCGTCGTTGTCCTGGATGACGTCCCGGACGACGAGCTTCTCCTGGGAGCCGAGACCGAGGTCCTTGGCCGTGGCAGCCTTGGTCGCATCGGCCTCGCGGATCAACTCGGCGCGCTGGGACGGGGAGAGCTGCTTGGCCAGGGAACCCTGGTCGACACCGGCGTACGCCGGTACCGCCGAGTTGTCGCTGCCGGGGGTGGCAGTGGCCGTACCGGCCTGGACGCCGACGGCGATGAGAGCTGCTGCGGCTATCAGGGCGCCGGTCGAGGTGGCGCGGCGGCGAGGCGTGGATCTCACGCGGACTCCTTCTGCGAGGGGGGTAACGGCGGCCGGTGAGCCGTCCGTATGGAGAGCGAGAAGTGCGCAGAACGGGGTGAAGGTTGTCAGCCGGAGGGCGGTCCTGTCAGGAGCGCGTCAACAACTTGGCCGGAATTCGTTCGTTGCCGGAAAGGTCATGTTCGTTAAGCGGACGTTTCACGAGTCATCACCGGGATGCCGTAGGGCGTCCGTCACCCGCGGAATTCAAGGAGAGGGGTGAAGTCGGGACCGGGCCCCTCGTGTTCGAACGGAGGGCGGGCGGGGGGTCGTTCCCGACTGGCCGAGATGGCATAGGAATGTGGCTGATTTCTTTCCATTGGAACCGGGGGATGCGGCCCGGACCCGTTGCCTCCGCTTCAACGGGCGTTCCCGCGTCCGTTCACGTACACCGTCCGGAGCGGCGGGCGACGACTTCAAGCCCGGCCGGCGGCCGGACCGGGCGCTCCGGGCGTGGGCGGAGCGGGCCCGCCGCACCCCTCGTCGGCCGGTGCGGGTGATGCGTAGGGTTGCGGCGTGACGAATGCCGAACCGCGGAGCGACCTGCGCCCGCCCACCCTCGATGCCGACGAGAAGACGACGCTGTCGGCCTTCCTCGACTACCTGAGGGAGGCGGTCGCCGCCAAGGCGTACGGCCTCTCCGAGGAGGAGGCCCGCACCGCCGGGGTGCCGTCGGGCACCAGCGTCCTCGGCCTCGTCAAGCACCTGACCGCGGTCGAACTCGGCTGGTTCGCCTGGGCCTACGCGGGCGACGACATCGAGTTCGGGGACGACGACGCCCCGCCCGCCGACGACGAGACGGCCGAGAGCCTGCTCGCCGCCTACCGCCGGGCGGTCGAACGGTGCAACGGGATCATCGCCGCCTGCGACGACCTGGACCGGCCGGGCGCCCGCTCGCTCCGGGAGACCCCTCCGCCGTCGATGCGCTGGGTCCTGGTGCACATGATCGAGGAGACCGCCCGGCACGCGGGCCACGCCGACATCCTCCGCGAGCAGATCGACGGCTCCATCGGCCGGTGACCCGCCCGCGCCGGGCGCCCGGCCGGTCCGTCGGCGAAGTCGCCCGCCCCGCGGGCCGGTTCGCCGACGGGGCCGGGCGTGTCCCTCAGCCCTGCCGCGCGGCCTCCCACGCCCGGTGCGCGAGGTGGACGCGGTGCCACAACTCCGCCCGCCCGGCGGCGTCGACGTCGGTCAGGTCCAGCCGGAAGAGGCCGGTCAGTACGGCGTACCACTCGTCGGCCGAGTCGATGGTCCGCTCGTCCGTGCCCCCGGCGTGGATCCGCCGCAGCACCCGGCCGCGCAGCACGTCCACGCCCCCGGCGTCGCGGCGCTGGGCGGTGAGGACCCGGACGAAGTCGGAGTCGGGCGCGGTGGACAGCCGGACGTGCTCCGCGGCGAACGAGGACAGTTCCACGGGGTCCGGCGCGAAGTCCATCGCCGTGAACGAGCCGCGGGGGTCGTGGACGAACCGCCAGCCGCCGGGCTCCGCCACCGAGGGGGTCAGCGCGTAGGTGAACGGCCCCTGGACGTAGCTGCCTTCGCGCAGTGGCAGCGGGTCGTGCAGTCCGTCGCCGAGCCCGGTGTCGACCAGCCACCGTTCGCCGTCGAGCCGCACGGTGAGCGCGAGGTGGTTGCCGGCCGCGCCCGCGGGCGCGGCCGGGGTGGTCTGCACACCGGCCCGGTGCAGGGTGACGTCGTAGCCGAGGGCCGTCAGCAGTGCGGCGAAGGCTCCGTTGAGGTGGAAGCAGTAGCCGCCGCGCCCGCGCGCGATCCGGGCCGTGGACTCCGCGGCGCCGATGCCCGTCGGCCGCCCCAGATGGATGTCGAGGTTCTCGTAGGCGACCTGCTCCACCTGCGCCCGGTGCAGTGCCCGCAGCGCGTCGGCGGTCGGGGCCGTCGGCCGGGCCACCCCCAGCACGGCCAGATACCCATTGACGTCGATCATGCGTCCCCCCGTTATTCGAACAGGTGATCAGCATAATCGTGGGCACCGCCGCCCTCCGGACCCGGTTTCCCCCGGAGCCGGGTCACGGGGCGGGGCGCGTACCGAGGCCGTGCAGCAGGGTGTCGACGACGCGGGTGGCGAGGGCGTCCACGTCCGCGTCGGTGTCCGGGGCCTCGGCCGCCGCCTCGTGGATGAGGGCGTAGTAGACGCGCCGCGCCCAGTCCGGATCGGTGTCGGGCCGCAGCAGTCCGTCCTCGCGGAGCCGGGTGAACAACTGCGCGCACCGGGCCGTCACCTCGGCGTGCACGCGCGCGACTTCGGGTGCGTCGGTGGGGAAGGCACCCATCGCGAATCCCCAACTCACCTTCACGCGAAGCACGTTCGCGGTGGCCTGGTAGAGCGCGACGGCGGGCGGCGCGGTGTCCGGCCGGGCGGCCTCGACGGCTTCGTGGAACTGCTGGGTCGCCCAGGTGGCCAGCGCCGTGATCAGGGCCTCCCGCGAGGCGAACCGCCGGTGCACGGTCGTCCGGGCGACCCCGGCGGCCTCCGCGATCCGTTCCATCGGTGCCGCCGGGTTCTCGGACAGCACGCGCTCGGCGGCTTCCAGGATCGCGCGCACCGTCCGCTCGGCATCGGCGCGCAGCGGTTTCGGGGAGGCGGGCAGTGCCATCGGGTGCGGGTCCTTCCGTGCGGCTGGGTTCCCGAACGATGGTACGCGGCTGTGTCACCTCGACAGCAACTTGCGACAGAAGTGTCGCATGTTCTAGGTTTTCCGCATCGAAAGTGACGCGTTTACGGATGGGGATGCTTCATGGACATGAACCTGAACGGCAAGACCGCTGTGGTCACGGGCGCCGGCCGGGGCATCGGGCTGGCCGTCGTCCGCGCTCTGACCGCCGAGGGCGCGCACGTCGTCGCCGCCGCCCGCACGGTGACCCCGGAGTTGGCGGCGACCGGTGCGACACCGGTGGTGGTGGACCTCTCCGACCCCGCCGGGGCCGGGCACGTCGTCGCCCGCGCCACGGCCGAACGGGGCGGCATCGACATCCTGGTCAACAACGTCGGCGGCGGCGACGGCGGACTGAGCGGCGGCTTCCTCGACGTGACGGACGCCCAGTGGGCGGAGGTGGTGGACCTGAACTTCCTCGCCGCCGTCCGTGTCACCCGCGCCGCCCTGCCCGCCCTGCTGGCCACCCGTGGCGCGATCGTCAATGTGTCGTCCATCGGCGCCCGGGTTCCCCACGGCGGCCCGATCCCCTACACGACGGCCAAGGCGGCGCTCACCGCGTTCGGCAAGGCCCTCTCCCAGGAGTTCGGTCCACAGGGCGTCCGGGTCAACACCGTCTCGCCCGGACCGGTCCGCACCGCCATGTGGGAGAGCCCCACCGGCTACGGCGCGGAGCTGGCCGAGTCCATGGGCATCCCGCACGCCGACCTCCTGGCCGGGCTCCCGGCGGCGATGGGCATGCTCATCGACCGGCTCGTCGAACCCGAGGAGGTCGCGACACTCGTCACCTACCTCGCCTCGCCGCTCGCCGCCGCGACCACCGGCGCCGACCACATCATCGACGGCGGATCGGTGAAGACCGCCTGAACACCACCCTCTTGTGCGCCGGATGGCCTGTACGCCGGATGGCTCCGGCAGGTGTCAGGGCGACGGGCGCCGCCGGAGCCCGGCGGTGCCCCGCTCCGGATCGGGCCGTACGGAGAGGGTGTAGGTGCAGTCGGCGTCGGGGACGACGACGAGGAGCGGGTGGCCGTTCTTGAGGTGGGCGTGGGCGGCGCGCTGGCCCTGCTGGTCCCGGTACCAGGCGCGGAGCTCGGCGCTGTGGTCGGGGCCGGGAGTGTGGGGGAGGCGCATGGAGGGCTGGACCCAGGCGGAGCGGTGGGGGTCGGGGTCGAGCCGGTCCACGATCCACAGCGCCTGCCCGCCCAGCCACCGCACCGCGAGCACGGGCGAGATGGTCCGGAAGGTCCCCAGCACGTACCGGGCCGTGCGCCCGACCCCGTACACCGGCCCCTCCGCCACGGCCTCGCACCAATAACTCCCCGGCTGCACAGGCCCGTTGATCTCGGTGTTCATGCGGGGCCGTCCATCCACATCACCCACGGCCGCTCGACCGTCTCGGCGAAACCGGTGTGATCGGGATTGGCCCGCCAGTGCCCGAACGCCCACTCCTGCGCCCGCGAGGGGTCGGTGAACGCGGCGGAATGCGCCCCGCACTCGTCGTCGAAATCATCCAGCGCGACGCACCGGAACCGGTGGGTGACCGGCGGTGCGTCGGGCTCGGTGTCGGGCCGCAGCACCCACTTCACGAACCGGAACCTGCGCACGCTCACAGAATCCGCCCCGCGCTGCGGGCATTGCACCGCGCGATCTCGGCCCGCAACCGCTCCATGGGCTCCGGAACCCGGACGTTCGCCGGCTCGGCCTCCCACTCCGTCCCGCCGCACACCGGCCGTAACGACCAGTACGGACCGGCCACACCCTGGAACTCACCCACCCGGTTCCGGTGGCCGGTATCCACCAAGAGTGTTCCGGGGGGCGGGACTTGTGGGGGTTCTTGCCGATGTGCGGCGGTATTCTCTTCGGGCACGGACGACTCCTCTCCGTAACGGTTCCGCTACCAAGGGGACTCAGCGTGGCCTAGGGTCGAGTCGTCTTCAACGTTCCATAAACGGAGGGCACGTTGGTAAACATCAAGGCGCTGAACCCCGAGGCAAGTCCGCAAGCGGCCTTCGGTGCACGCTTACGCAGCTCACGCGAGGCGCGCTGCTGGAAGCAGGACGAACTCGCGGACCTGGTGGGCTACTCGGGCAGGCACATCTCAGCCGTCGAAACTGGTCGTAAACCGCCAACGCTCCGTTTCTCGCGCAGTCTTGACACCGTCTTCGGGTTCACTGCGACCACGGAATCGTTCGAACGTGCCTGGGGAGAGCTCCGGCACGGCAGCCTGCTGGAAGGCTTCCCGGAGTATCTGGGTCAGGAGAGCCACGCGGCGGAGATCCGGCTGTTCGACCTGGGAGTGATTCCTGGTCTGCTTCAGACGCCGGAGTATGCGGCGGCGATGGAAGAAGGCAACGTGAAGCGGGGGACGCTCACCCCCGAGCAGGCGGCGGAGCGGGTCGAGGCCCTGGTGGAGCGGCAGGCGGCCCTGGTGCGACGCACTCCGCCCATGCTGATCGTGGTCCTGGACGAGAGCTGCATCCGCCGCCTGATCGGAGGGCGCGAGGTCATGGAGCGACAGCTGGCCCATCTGATCGATTTCGCCGAACAGCCGAACACCGTGCTCCAGTTGGCTCCCTATTCCATCGGCGAGCGGTGCCCGTTCAGTCGGCAGGTGAATCTGCTGACCATGCCCGATCGCTCCGTGATGTCCTACGTGGAGTCCCAGAGCAACGGGCACCTGGACAGGGAATTGACTTCCGTACTGCCGCTGGTGAGGGCCTACCATCAGCTACAGGCCGCGGCGCTCTCCCAGGCGGAATCCGTGGCCATGATCAACGAGGTACGAAAGGGCACCCCCTGATGACCGATTCCCCCACCTTCCTCTGGGTCAAGTCTTCCTACAGTGGCAATGGCGGGACCTGTGTCGAGTGGGCCCCGACCCACGCGTCCGTCACCGGCATAGTCCCCGTCCGAGACTCGAAGGACCCGCACGGCCCGGTGCTGGCCGTTCCCGCTGCCTCGTTCGCCTTGTTCGTGGCGGGCGTCAAGGCCGGAGAGTTCGGCGCCGTCTGACCTGTCGGGTTCAGAGCATGCGATCCGGCAACGCCCCACTGGTACATGGTGGGGCGTTGCCGTTTTCCGTGACGGGCCACAACTACGGGCCTGCACTGTCGAGTTCAGGTCGTAGGGGGCCGTTGTCGGTTTGTCGCGCCGGGCCGGAGGGCACCTGGCACGCGACGCGGCCTCCAGGGCCGTGAGGCAACCAGTCATGAAAGGGAGACCGTGATGACCACGACTGAATCCTTCCTCTGGGTCAAGTCCTCCTACAGCGGTGGTGGTGGTTCCTGTGTCGAGTGGGCCCCGGCGCACGCGTCCGTCACCGGCATGGTCCCCGTCCGTGATTCGAAGGTTCCGCACGGCCCGGTGCTGGCCGTTCCCGCTGCCTCGTTCGCCTTGTTCGTGGCGGGCGTCAAGGCCGGAGAGTTCGGCGCCGTCTGACCTGTCGGGTTCGGATCGTGTGATCCGGCAACCCGCTTCGATGATCCGGCGTCCAACCCCATGACGGACGGCTGCCGATCACCGGGGAGAGCACGTGACGAAGAAGGACCGCGAGAAGTGGATGGCGCGTTTCCAGGTGCGGCTGGCCATGCAGCCGGGCGTGGACCGGGCAGTCGTGCTCAAGGCGGTCAAGGATGTCACGACCCACTGCGCGGATACGGGGGAGGACCCGCGGACCGCCTTCGGCGACCCGGACGCCTACGCCGTGCAGGCCGCCGCGCGGCTGGTGCCCGCTGACCGGGCGGCGCGCGCGAGGCAGCGCGACGGTGTGGTGGGCGCGCTCGACTCCGTACTCAGGAGGGCCGGGGAGGTCACCGGTCTGTGACCGGTCGGGGCGCCCGTGTCGTGCTCCGCCCGGTCGAAGCCGCAGGCCGGCCGGTGCCGTGGGCGGCACCTGTCGCGCTTCGGTCGAGCGGGCGTTTCCGTTTCACCGCGCGTCGGAGTCGGTGAGGATCGCCCGGAGCCGTGCCCGGCATTCGGCGACGAAGGCGGGGAAGGTGTCCCGGTAGTAGGAGATTCCGCTGACGCCCACCGCGACGGCCCAGGCGCGGGCGCGGGTCCAGGTCGCCCCGTCGAGGTCCATGGCGTCCCAGTAGGCGTGCCGGGCCTGTGGCGGCAGGTCCCAGACCGGGGCGTGCTCGGCGTCGGGGAAGCCGATCGAGAGCCCTCCGAAGTCGATGACCGCGTGGAGCCTGCCCTCCTTGGCCAGGAGGTTGGTCGGTTTGAGGTCGCCGTGCAGCCACACCTGGGGCCCCGAGGGCTCGGGCAGTGCGAGCGCGGCCCGCCACAACCGTTCCAGGGCGTCGACGTCGAGTCCGGAATCCGCCGCGGTCCGGCAGGCGTCGAGACTTTTGGTGACCCACGGGTCGCACGGCCGGAGGCTGCCTCCGCGGTACCAGTCGAGTCCGTCCGCACGGGTCGCCCCCATGAGGTCGACGCGGTGGAGCTCCTGCACGAACGCTGCCAGGTCGCTCCCGAGGCCGGCCCAGTCCCGGACGGTGTCCGGACCGACGTCGTCACCGTCGATCCAGCGGTGGACCGACCAGACCAGCGGGAAGGCGTCGGTGGGCGTCCCGGCGTGGACGGGTTCGGGGATCGGGCAGGAGAGGAAGGGCGCCAGGCGGGGAAGCCACTTCTGTTCCTTCCGCACGGACCGGCTGGTGTCGCCGGTCCGCGGAAGCCGTACGAGCAGGTGGTCGCCCAGCCGGTACATGGTGTTGTCCGTGCCCGCGCCCGCGGGCGACAACGGCAGGCCGGCCCATTCCGGGCGCTGTGCCTCCAGCAACGACCGGACCAGTGTTTCGTCGGCCGGGATCTCGTTCTCGTGAAGCGTCACGCCGGAAGTCTCGTCGCCGGGGGAGCAGGAAACCACCGACTTTCGGCCCGTGACCGCGGGGCCGACGTCCCGATGGAACTCGGCCCGCGCCTTCACCGGCGCGGGGAGTCGCTGCGCAGCGACGCCAGTTCGCCGTTCAGCTCGGTGAGGAACCGCGCGACCACCAGCAACTCGTCGGGACCGAACCCCGCGCGGGCGGCCTCGGTGCCGCGGGCCAGGGGCCGGAAGTAGTCCCGGGCGATGCTCTTCGCCGCCTCCTCGTAGTGCAGATGCACGACGCGGCGGTCGTCCTCGGCCCGAACGCGCCGGATGTGCCCCGCCTTCTCCAGCCGGTCGAGGCACGCGGTCACCGCGCCGGAGGTGAGGTCGAGCTGCCGGCGCAGCCGCCCGGGAGTCATGGGCCCCTCGTCGGGGTCGGCGTCGAGCAGCGCGACGAGGGCCTGCATGTCGGTGAGGTGCAGTCCCTGGGACTGGGCGAACTCATGGGAGATCCGGTTGAACTCGCTGTTCATCCGCCGCAGGAGGACGGCGAAGGACTGCAACCCCGTCGGGTCGTTCCCGGGCGGTGTGGGCAGTGTGGGGTCGCTGGTCCCGTGCATGACCCAAGTATAGAATCTCTCAATCATTGAGATACTTTGTGATCGACCTTTCTTGGCCGACTTTTTTGCATCGACTTCTCGATCGTGAAGCTTGGGGTTGTCATGAGAACCACACCGCGCCGGGTCCGGTGGCTCGTTCCGCTCGTCCTGCTCGTCGTATGGCTGGGGGTCGGCGGCGCGCTCGGGCCGTACGCGGGCAAGCTCGGCGAGGTCGCGACCAACGACCAGGCCGCGTTCCTGCCGCAGAGCGCGGAGTCGACCAAGGTGCTCAAGGCCCGCGAGGCGTTCGACCAGGCGGAGACCCTTCCCGCGATCGTCGTGTGGACGGCGGACGGCGGCCGGATCACCGACGCTCAGCGGTCCGCGGCCACCCGTGCGATCGGCGGTCTCGTGGGGCGGCCGGGGGTCGTCGGCACGCCGTCGCCCGCCCTGCCCTCCGAGGACGGGCGGGCGTTGCAGGCCGTCGTCCAGCTGGAACCCGGCCTCGGCGACGCGTTGCCGGACGTCCTGGGCGAGGTGGACGGGGCCGCCCGGAGCGTTCAGGGCGCCACGGCGCGGATCGCGGGACCGGCGGCGAGCCAGGCCGATCTGTCGGACGCCTTCTCGGGCATCGACGGCCTGCTGCTGGGCGTGGCGCTGGCCGCCGTGCTGCTGATCCTGCTGCTGGTCTACCGGAGCGTCCTGCTGCCGTTGCTGATCATCCTCGGGTCGGTCTTCGCGCTGGGCCTCGCGTGCGGGATCGTCTACGTCCTGGCCGACCACGACGTGGTCCGGGTGGACGGCCAGGTGCAGGGGATCCTCTCCATCCTCGTTATCGGCGCCGCGACGGACTACGCGCTGCTGCTGGCCGCGCGGTTCCGCGAGGAACTCGTCCTGCGGGAGGACCGGGCATCGGCCGCGCTGGCCGCCGTGCGCCGGTCGTTCGGCGCGATCACCGCGAGCGCGGCCACCGTGGCCCTCGCCCTGCTGGCCCTGCTCGCGAGCGACCTCACCAACAACCGTGCGCTCGGGCCGGTCGGCGCCGTCGGGATCGTGTGCGCGGTCCTCTCCAGCCTGACCTTCCTGCCCGCCGCGCTGGCGCTGCTGGGCGGGGCCGCGTACTGGCCCTCCCGGCCGAAGGCGGCGAACTCCCCCGGTTCGCCGGAGACTTCGGACCCGTCGGGCAAGGGGCAGGGGGTGTGGCGTCGGGTGGCGGCCGTCGTCGACGCCCGGCCCCGCCGCATCTGGGTGACGACCGCGATCGTGCTCGGCGTCTTCGCGGCCTTCGCGCCCTCCCTGTCGGCGAAGGGCGTTCCCCTCGACGAGATCTTCGTGAACGAGGCGCCCTCGGTCTCCGCCCAGAAGACGCTCGGGGAGCATTTCCCCGGCGGCTCCGGCAACCCCGCCGTCATCATCGCCGACGCCGACCACGCCACCCGGGTGCTGGCGGCGGCGAGGGACACCGAGGGCGTGGCGTCGGCCGGTGCGGTCTCCGCGTCCGGACGCCCGGGGGCCGGCGAACCCCTGGTCGTCGAGGGGCGGGTCCGCATCGACGCCACCCTCGACGCCGCGGCGGACAGCGACGCGGCCAAGGAGACCGTGGCCCGGCTGCGCGCGAACACGCACGCGGTGGCGGGGGCCGACGCGTTGGTCGGCGGGTACACGGCGCAGCAGTACGACACCCAGCAGACGGCCGCCCGCGACCGCATGCTCATCGTGCCCGTCGTGCTCGGCGTCATCCTGCTCATCCTGGTCCTGCTGCTGCGCTCCCTGCTCGTCCCGGTCCTGCTCGTGGCGACCGTCGCGCTCAACTTCCTGGCGACGCTGGGGGTTTCGACACTCGTCTTCGAGCACCTTCTCGGCTTCGGCGGAACGGACGCCTCCGTGCCCTTGTACGGGTTCGTGTTCCTGGTGGCACTCGGCGTGGACTACAACATCTTCCTCATGTCCCGGGTGCGGGAGGAGGCGCTGGCGCACGGCAACCGGCAGGGGGTGCTGCGCGGGCTGACCACGACCGGGGGAGTGATCACCTCGGCCGGGGTGGTGCTCGCCGCCACCTTCGCGGCCCTGATGGTGATCCCGCTGGCCTTCCTGGTGCAGATCGCCTTCATCGTGGCCTTCGGCGTCCTGCTCGACACCCTCGTGGTCCGGTCGCTCCTCGTCCCGGCGCTGGTGCTCGACATCGGCGCCCGGGCCTGGTGGCCCAGCGCCCTGGCCCGCGAGGACGTGGCGGGGCCAGCCGAGGAGGGGCGCCGGTGACGTGACGGGAGCGGGCGCGGCTCCGCCCCGGGAGCCGCGCCCGCCCGCCCCCGGGCCCGGGCCGGGGCGTCAGGCCGGCGGTGGGGCGGTCTTGGCGGCCACGGCGTCGAGGACCCAGTCCAGACCGGTCGCGAAGGCCGTCCCGGCGTCCACGTCCGCGCCGTCGTGCACGGCCCTGGTCAGCGCCGGGAAACGGCCGGTGGCCAGCATCCTCGTCAGCTGCGGGCCGGCGGCGCGCTGCCAGTCGTGCTTCGACAGGCCCGTGGCGCGCTCGGCCCGCAGGTTCGCGATCTCGCGCCGGATCGCGCCGGTGGAGTAGGAGTTGACGGTTTCCACCGCGCGCATGGCGGTGTCGATGTCGGTGAGGCCGTCCAGGGCGGACAGCGCGGCCTCGCCCACGGCGAGGGCGTTCGGGCCCAGGGCCGGGCGGCCGCCGAGCAGATCGGCCAGCCACGGGTGGCGGAGGGCGGCGTCCCTGGTGCGGTGGGCGAGGGTGCGCAGCGCCTCGCGCCAGTCGGCGGGCCGCCGAGGGGGGAGGATCTCGGCGTAGACCTCGTCCAGCATGAGGTCGAACAGCTCCTGCTTGGTGGAGACGTACCCGTACAGCCGCATCGGGCCCGCGCTCAGCCGGGCGGCGACCTTGCGGAACGACACCTCGTCCAGTCCGCCCCCGTCGGCCAGCGCGATGGCCGCCTCGACGATCCGCTCCCGGTCGAGCGGCACGGGGCGGGTCGGCGGCTCCGGCCGGTCCCACACACTCATGATTCACACCGTCCTGCTGCGATACATCGTATTGGAGGAATACAGTGTATCGCCATGAGACGTCGTATCGCTGTCATCGGGGGCGGCCCCGGAGGTCTTGCCCTCGCCCGTGTCCTGCACCGCCACGGCCACCCCGTCACCGTCCTCGAACGCGAGCCCGGCCCCGACGCCCGTCCCCCGGGCGGTGCGCTGGACCTGCACGAGGGGCTGGGCCAGCTCGCGCTGGAGAAGGCGGGGCTGCTGACGGAGTTCCGGGCGCTGTCCCGCCCCGAGGGGCAGGCCATGCGCATCCTGGACACGGACGGCACCGTGCTGCGCGACTGGCGGCCCCGTCCGGACGACCGGGCCAATCCCGAGATCGACCGCGGGCAACTCCGCGACCTGCTGCTCGGCCCTCTCGACGTCCAGTGGGGGCGGAGCGTGACGAAGGTGGTGCCGGGGGCCGGGGAGGGCACGGCGGTCCATTTCGCGGACGGGCGGCAGGAGACGTTCGACCTCGTGGTCGGCGCGGACGGCGCCCGGTCCCGGACCCGCCCGGCGGTCTCCCCGGTGACGCCGCACTACACCGGCGTCACCTACGTCGAAACCTCCCTCGACGACGTCGACACCCGCCACCCCGGCCTCGCCCGGCTGATCGGCGACGGCTCCATGGCCGTGTACGGGGTGAACCGGGCGCTCGTCGCCCAGCGCAACAGCGGCGGCCACGTCAAGGTGTACGCCCAGTTCCGCGCCCCGCTGGACCGGCCCGCGGACCTGGACCCGGCCGACGTCGAAGCCGTGCGGTCGAGCCTGCTGGCGCTGTTCGACGGCTGGGCCGCTCCCGTCCTCGAACTCCTCCGCCACGGCACCGCCTTCGTCCACCGCCCCCTTCACGTCCTGCCCGTGTCCCACACCTGGACCCACGTCCCCGGGGTGACGCTGCTGGGCGACGCCGCCCATCTGATGCCCCCGCTGGGGGCGGGCGCGAACCTCGCGATGCTGGAAGGCGCCGAACTCGCCGAGGCCGTCGCCGCCGGCCCCGGAGACCTGGACGAGGCGGTGCGCGCCTTCGAGGAACGGATGTGGGCGCGGGCCGCCCGGTGGGCGAAGATCACGACGGCCGGTCTGGAACGCCTCGTGAGCCCGGACCCCGCCGAAGCCCTCGCCCTGTTCGACCGGGTCCAGCCGGTCTGACCGGCCGGGCGCGGGAACACCGGCGGCCCGTCACGGCGCCACGGGGGATTCGGTCCGGTCCACCTCCGGGGCCCGGCGCAGACCCCGCAGCGCGGGCGAGGCCATACCGGTGATCCCGGCCGCGCAGCCGATGACGGCGCACAACGCGATCGCGCTCCTGGCCCCGGCCGCGTGCGCGAACCAGCCCAGCGCGTTGTTCGCCACCACCAGTGCCAGGCTCTGCACGAGCGTCAGCAGCGACTGGATCCGGGACAGGTGGGTGTCCGGGGCGCTGGCCAGGACCAGCGGGCCCATGTGGCACGCGAACATGCCCGACCCCGCACCGACGACCCCCGCCGAGGCGACGGCCGCGGCGGGGACCGGGGCCGCCGCGAGTCCGGCCAGCCCCGCCGCGGCGAGCGCCAGGCCCAGGCTCGCGCCCACGCCGATCCGGCGCATGGGCCCCAGCCGGGCGGCCACCAACGCGGTCAGCAGCATTCCGGCACCCTGGCCCGCGGCGACCAGGCCCGCCGAGCCCGGCCCCCAGCCGTCGGAACGGGCCAGCAGCGGGCCGAGCAGGGCAATCGCCGGCAGCAGCCCCGCCGCGGCCGCCGCCGTCAGCAGCAGCGCGGCTCGAAGGACGGAGTCCGTCGCGGCGGTCCGCACCCCGTCGGCGATCCCCGCGAGCAGACCCCCGGCGCGGGGGGACCTGCCGGCCCCGGCCACCGGCCGCACCCACACCATGACGGCCAGGACGGCGGCGAAGCTGACCGCGTCGACCAGGGCCGTCCCGCTCAGGCCCGCCATCGCCACCAGCACCGCCCCCAGCGGGGCCCCGAGCAGGGCGGCCACCTGGCCACCGGCCTGTTGCAGGGCCATGGCCCGGGGGAGTTGTTCCCCGCTCACCAGGCGGCGCGGCATGGAGCCCGTCGCGGGGAGGTAGAACGCGTCGACGGTCCCGACCACGACGGCGAACCCGACCAGCATCCAGGGCGGCGTCCCCCAGAGCCGGGCCGCCACGGCCAGGGCGAGTACGGTCGCGAGCATCGCCACATCGCCGGTGATCATCATGCGCCGGGCGCCGAAGCGGTCGCCCACCGCCCCGCCCAGCAGCAGGAACAGGGTCCGCGGCAGCGTGATCGCGGTCAGCACCAGGGCGGCCGTCCGGCCGCCGTGAGCACTGGCCGCCCAGCCGAGCGCGAAGTGGAGGGCCGCGTCACCGACCAGGGAGACCCGGGTCCCCGCGAGCCAGTACAGGTACGGCCGGGGGAGAGCGGTGCGCGCGGAAGGGGAAGCGGTGGTTTTCGTGATGCCGGGTGATGCCATGGCCGCGACCGTAGGGCCCTCCAGTTGGTCGAGGTCCAGTGACGACCTGTCAGATGGTGGGGGACCGGGACGTCGGGGAGGGGTGGGGCCACGGAAGGTTGTGGGTCTTCGGCATCATGGGAGGCATCACCGGTCGTGCGGTCCCGCTCCGCCGGTGGCATCCGTCCCCCGCCCTTTTCGCCCACCGCCGATGAGTCCCATGAACCCCGAGATTCCCGAGACCCCCGCGCCGGATCTCACCGTCGACGGCACCGGCCTGCTCTGCGTCACCCTCCTGCTGCGGCTGCGCAAGCAGATCGACGGCGCGGAGCCGGGCACCGTCGTCCACGTCATCGCCACCGACCCGGCCGCCCCGCTCGACCTGCCCGCCTGGTGCCACATGACCGGCCACGACTACCTCGGTCCCGTCCCCGGCGTCGAGCAGCCCGTGTACGCGCTCCGGCTGGCCGCCGATGCGCTGTCCACCCGGGCCGACGCACCCTGGCATCCGGCCGCCCCGTCGGCCTTGTGAGGCCGCGCGGGCCGGGGAAGCCGCCGCCGGGCCGGCCCCGTTCAGCGCGGCGTCACCCAGTCCGGCGTCCAGGTCCCGGCGGCGTCGCGGCCGGTCGCCGTCGTGGCGGCCAGGTGGGCGCGGAGGGCGGCGAGCGCCGGGTGGGGGTTGTCGCGGTGCCAGAGGAGCGAGTGCGGGTAGACCGGCATCGGGTCGGTGACCGGGATGAGGCGCAGGCCGTGGCCGGTGGGCCAGACGAGGCGGGTGTTCCCGCCCATGAAGGTGGCCAGGGCCGGGGTGTCGGCGATGGTGTCGAGGAGCGCGTCGGAACCGAAGTTGGGGCCGGTCGCCTCGATGGTGAGGCCGAACTCGGCGACGAGGTCGTCGTAGTAGGCGCCCCACTCGGTGCCGGGGACGATGCCGGGCATCCAGATCCGGTGCCCGGCGAGCTGCTCGACGGTCACCGACCGGGCGCCCGCCAGCGCGTGGTCCGGGCCGGTGAGGAGCTGGAGCGGCTCGTCGAGCACCCGGACCGACTCGATGTCCTCGGGCAGGGGCCGGCCGGGCGCGGCGACGGCGCGGAAGGACGCGTCGATCGTGCCGGAGCGGACGGCGGCGACGGCCGTCCCGATGTCGAACAGCATCACCACGTCGAGCTCGATCTCGGGCCGGGCGCGGTGGAAGTCGCGCATCAGGCCCGTCGCCGCGCCGCGTGAATTGATCACGTCGACGCGCAGCGGACGGCGGCCGGTGCCCACGGACGCGACCGCGCGTTCGGCGGTGCGCAGCAGCTCGCGCGCGTGGGGCAGGAACGCCTGCCCGTCGATGGTGAGCCCGGAGCCGCGCGGGGTGCGGGTGAACAGCCGCACCCCGAGATCGCGCTCCAGCGCGGCGATGCGCTTGGAGACGGCCTGCTGGGTGATGGCCAGCTCGGCGGCGGCCTCCTGGAACTGCCCCGCCTCGGCGGCGGCGACGAAGGTCCGGACGGCTTCGATGTCCATGCCGACACCCTAATGACGCAACCATTGGTTGTGGCCCGGCGGCCTTTCAGTTGTTTGATCCCGGACCGGGGCCCTCGCTTTGATGCTTCCGGTCGCGGACCGGTTGTACGGGCGAGCAGCGAGGGGCATCGGGCATGGGGAGCGGACACCGGCTGGGGCGGCGGTTCGGATGGCTCTGGGGAGCGTACGGGACCAGCGCGCTCGGCACGTGGCTCGCCTTCGGCGCGTTCCCGCTGATCGCCGTCCAGGTGCTGCACGCCGGACCGGCGGAGGTCGCCGCGCTCTCCTCCGCGGGGGCGGCGGTGGGGGCGGCCGTGGCGGTGCCGCTCGGCCCGTGGGTGGAGTTCCGCCGCAAGCGGCAGGTGCTGATCGCGACGGACCTGGTGCGGTTCGCGGCGCTGCTGACGATTCCCGCCGCGTTCGCGCTCGGCGTGCTCACCTTCCTCCAGCTCCTGCTGGTCTCGGTCGTCGTCGCGGCGGCCGACATCACCTTCCGCGCCGCCTCCGGCGCGTACCTGAAGACCCTGCTGCCGGCCGAGGACCTGCTCGTCGCGAACGCCCGCTTCGAGGCCACGTCCTGGACGCCCACGATCATCGGGCCGCCGCTCGGCGGCGCGGCGATCGGGCTCCTGGGGCCGGTGGTGACGGTGGTGGCCGACGCGGTCAGCCACCTGCTCTCGGCCCTGGGCATCCGCGCGGCGGGCGGGGACGAGCCGCGGCCCGAACACCGGCAGGCCGCGCGGATGCGGGCCGGGGACCTGCTCGACGGGTGGCGGTACATCCTCGCCGACGCGACGCTGCGCCCGTTGTTCTTCAACACCGCCCTGTTCAACGGCCTGGTGATGGCCACTCAGCCGCTGCTGGCCGTCCTGATGCTCGGTCGGCTCGGGTTCGCGCCGTGGCAGTACGGCCTCGCCTTCGCCGCGCCCGCACTCGGCGGACTGCTCGGATCGCAACTGGCCCGGCCGCTCGTCACCCGGTTCGGGCAGCACCGGGTCCTGGTCGGGAGCGGGGCGCTGCGCGCGATCTGGCCCGTCGGCCTGGTTCTCCTGGGACCGGGCACCGGGGGGCTGCTGCTGGTCATCGGCGTCGAGTTCGGGCTCATCCTCTGCTGCGGGGTCTTCAACCCCGTCCAGTCCACCTGCCGCCTCCGGCGCACCGCGACCGACCGGGTCACCCGCACCCTGACCGCCTGGGCGGTGACGACCAAGGGCTCGACCGCGCTCCTGACGGCCCTCTGGGGCGTGCTGGGCGGCCTGCTCGGCCCGCGTACGGCCATCGGCCTGGCCGGGGTGCTCCTGCTGGCGACCCCACTGCTGCTGCCCCGCCGCGCGGCGGAACATCCCGCCGGGCCGGCACCGGAACCGGACCCGGTGGAGATTCGGAAGCCGTCACCGTGAATCGAATCGGTCCGTCGGGGCTCCTCGGGTCAGAAGGGTGCGCCAGCGGTCGGCCGACTCCAGCAGGTCCAGGCCGATCCGCTCCAGGAACGCCCCCGTCCGGGCCGTCCGCCGCCCCACGAGGTCGTCGGGTCCGGCCTCCTCCGCCGAGGCCAGTGCGGCCCGCGCCGTCTCCAGCGTCTGCCGTGCGCTGAGCACGACGGAGCGGTACCAGGCATCGTCGTCGATCACATAGACGTCGCGGCGCCGCTGCGGATCGCGCTCGCGCCGGACGTAGCCGTGCCGGACGAGGTAGTTCACGGCCACGGAGACGGAGGCGGGGCTGACCTTCAGCCTGCGGGTCAGCTCGGCCGCGGTGCGTCTGCCGTCCTCGGACCGCAACAGGTCCAGGTGCACGCGCGCCGTGATCCTCGGCAGCCCCGCCCGGACCGCCATCTCGACGATCTCCTCTTCCGCCCCGCCGCCCTCCGGCGGCCCGTCCGCGCGCGGGGGCTTCGGGGTGCCGCGCCGGGCCCGGCGGGCCGTCGCCCGCTGCGCCTGCTGGGGCCGGTAGTCGTGGGGGCCGCCGTTGCGTCCGATCTCCCGGCTGATCGTCGAGGTCGGCCGGTCGAGCCGTCTCGCGATCTCGGCGTAGGAGAGTCCATCGGCGATTCCGGCCGCGATGCGCTGGCGGTCCTGCTGGGTCAACCGTCCTCCTGGCATGCCGTCAGTATTGCCTTTGCCGTCATTCATTGCAACGCGATATTGCGTTTGGGGTCAGCGTCATTGCATCAATTTCTAGCTGCTGACCTGCGAAAATTTGTTTCTCGTAATTGACAGCCCTTCTGGGTGCGCCGTAGCTTTCAGGCATCGTAAAACGCGTAATATCGCGAGATGGGGGAACGGTCATGAGCGAGTCACTGCACACCGTCGCGACGATGCCGGCGGCGCGTCGGCCCGGCTGCCCCTTCGACCCGCCGACGGAGCTGATCGAGGCCCAGGGGCACGGTCCGATCAGCCGCTACACCTTCCCCGGCGGGCGGCCCGGCTGGCTGGTGACCGGGTACGACCAGGTCAGGGCGGTCCTTGCCGACCAGCGGTTCAGCTCGCGCAAGGAGCTGATGGTCCACCCGACCATCGACTACGGGGACATCGAGGCGCCCCCGGCGCCGCCCGGCGAGTTCCTCCTCATGGACGAACCCCGGCACAGCCGCTACCGCAAGCCGCTGATGGGCAAGTTCACCGTGCGGCGGATGCGGCTGCTGACCGAACGCATCGAGCAGATCACCGCCGAGCACCTGGACGCCATGGCGGAGGCCGGGCCGCCGACGGACCTGGTGACGGCGTTCGCCAACCCCATCCCCGCCGTCGTGATCTGCGAACTGCTGGGGGTGCCGTACGAGGACCGGGACTCCTTCCAGGAGCAGGTCCGCTCGTTCATGGACGGGGAGACGAGCGACGAGGAGATGATCGCGGCCTACACCTCGACCCAGCACTACCTCGCGGAACTGGTGGCGGCCAAGCGCGCGAACCCCACCGACGACGTGCTCAGCGACCTCACCGACAGCGACCTCACCGATGAGGAACTGCGCGGGATGGCCCTGATCCTGCTGGCGGCCGGGCTCGACACCACCGCGAACATGCTGGCCCTCGGCACCTTCGCGCTGCTGCGCCACCCCGGGCAACTGGCCGCGCTGCGCGCCGATCCCGGACTCACCGACCGGGCCGTGGAGGAGCTGCTGCGGTACCTCGCCGTCGCCAAGACGTTCATGAGGACGGCGCTGGAGGACGTCGAGGTGGGCGGGCAGCTCATCGAGGCCGGTTCGCCGGTGATCCTGTCGTACAACACCGCCAACCGCGACCCCGGGCGCTTCGCCGACCCCCACGTGCTCGACCTGGGCAGGCAGGACGGCGGACACCTCGCCTTCGGCCACGGCATCCACCAGTGCCTGGGACAGCAACTGGCCCGCGTCGAACTGCGGGTCGCGTTCCCCGCCCTGCTCGACCGCTTCCCCACGCTGCGCCTGGCCGTACCGCCGGAGGAGGTCCCGCTGCGTCCGGAGGCCGCGGACATCTACGGGGTGAAGAGCCTCCCGGTCGCCTGGGACGCGTGACCGATGAGGCCCCCCGGCGGACGGGCCGGGCGCTCCCGCCTCGTGGACGACCGCCGGGGGGCGGCCGTCCGCGGGAGACGGTCCGGTGGGCGGCGTCCGGCCGTCCACCGGACCGGTGCTGCTCCCGCGCTCTGCCGCGGCTCCGCTCCCGCCCCGTTCCCGCTCCGCCTCAGCCCTGCTTCCGGCGCACCAGCTCGGCGATCCAGACGGGTGCGAACGGGGACGTGCAGCCCGGGGGAGTCGGGTAGTCCTTGAGCACTTCCAGCCGCTCACCGATGTCGATCGCGCGGGCGCGGTACTCGGCGTGGTCGATCCCGATCCGCGCCAGGCAGTGGTTCATCGCCCACTGCAGGCGGTCCGGGGCGTCCTTCATCTCCGCCTCGACGGTGTCGAGCAGCCCGCCCAGGTCGAGGCCCTCGGGCTTCTTCGCCACGCGCTCGGTGGTCAGCGCCCACCCGGCACTCGCGACCACCGGATCCGGATCGGCGGACCAGGACAGGCGCAGCTCCTCGGCGTACGGGCTCTTCTTCACCACGTAGTTCACGAACCAGTCGTGCACCTTGGGGGCACGTGCCTCGCGCACCATGGCGTCCAGCTCGTCCCGCCCGAACTCCTTCGGGCGGCAGACCAGGACCGCCAGCAGCCCGGCCGCGGTGTCGTCCGTCGCCCAGAGCTGCCGGGCGAGCTCCTGCTGCGTCCTCAGCCGCTTCGCGAGCGCACGCAGCCTGCCGAGGTTCACCCCGTGGTCGTCCCCGTGCCTCTCGTTCACCGCACGGACCTTCGGGTCCTCCAGCCCGGCCAGCTCGGCCATCACCTCGGCCAACGTCGTCCCGGCCACCGCGGCCCCCTGTCCCTCGCGCACGGAATTCAGCCTACGGCTGCGGGGGCGCGAGGGGGTGGTCGCGGGCGGACGACTGCTCGGGCGATCACGGGAGCCAGTGGAGGGCCTCACGCCAGCCGGGCCGTCCGGCGGCCCAGTCCTGAACCACCTTGGCCACCGGCTCCACCGAGAAGTCCCCCCGGTCCCGGGGCATCCACGCCTGGAAGTGCCGCTCCGGCCCTCCCTCGCGGTACTCCACCTGATAGCTCAGGTCGTCCTCCAGGTACACCTGTATGTAGTGCTGGCCCTCGGGCTCCAGGTCGAGCCGGTCCACGATGACGAACCGGCAGCCGAGGCTCATGTCGGCCAGCAGGTCGTGCAGTTTCTCCTCGGACGGGTCGTCCCAGGCGGTGTCGTCCGCCTCGACCGCGCGGATCACTGGTTTTGTCATACGGGCGACCCTACGGGCCGCCCGTACCCTGCCACCACCGCCGGATGCCGTGTGGCGCGGCCCGCGCTCAGCTCAGGCTCTCCCGCCACGCCCGGTGCAGTCCCGCGAAGCGGCCGGTGCCGGCGACGAGGGCGGCGGGAGTGCCGTCCTCCACGATGCGGCCGTGCTCCATCACCAGGACCCGGTCCGCGATCTCCACGGTCGACAGGCGGTGGGCGATCACCACCGCGGTACGGCCGTGCAGCACCGTGTCCATGGCCCGTTGCACCGCGCGTTCGCCGGGGACGTCCAGGGAACTCGTCGCCTCGTCGAGGATCAGCACGGCCGGGTTCGCGAGCAGGGCGCGGGCGAACGCGACCAGCTGGCGCTGACCGGCCGAGATCCGGCCGCCCCTCTTGCGCACGTCCGTGTCGTACCCCTCGGGCAGTCCCGCGATGAAGTCGTGCGCGCCGATCGCCCTGGCGGCCCGCTCGATCTCCTCGCGGGTCGCGTCCGGGCTGCCGATCGCGATGTTCTCGGCGACCGTCCCGGAGAACAGGAACGCCTCCTGCGTCACCATCACCACGCCCCGGCGCAGCTCGGGCACGGCCAGGTCCCGCAGGTCCGTCCCGTCCAGCAGCACCCGGCCCTCGGTCGGGTCGTAGAAACGGGCCAGCAGCTTGGCGAGCGTCGACTTGCCCGCCCCCGTCGAACCGACCACGGCCACCGTCTGACCGGCCGGGATCTTCAGGTCGAAGCGGGGCAGCACCTCGCCGCCCGTGCGGTAGGCGAAGCTCACCCCGTCGAAGACGACCTCGCGGCCCGGGTGCTCGCCCGGGAGGGCGGGCAGCTCGCGCGGCTCGGCGGCCTCGGGGACGGACGGGGTCTGGGCCAGCAGACCCGCGATCTTCTCCAGCGAGGCCGCGGCCGACTGGTAGGAGTTGAGGAACATCCCGAGCCGGTCGATCGGGTCGTACAGCCGGCGCAGATAGAGCACGGCCGCGGCCAGCACACCGAGCGCCAGGGTGCCCGACGCCACCCGGTACGCGCCCCACAGCACGATCCCGGCGACCGCCGTGTTGGCGACCAGCCGGGAGCCGACGACGTAGCGCGCCATCTCCAGCATCGCGCTGCCGTTGGCCCACTGGTGCGTCTCGTTGAGCTTCTCGAAGTGCGCGTCGTTGGCGCTCTCGCGGCGGAACGCCCGGACGGGGCGGATGCCGTTCATCGTCTCCGCGAACTTCACGATGACCGCGGCGACAGCCGTCGACCGCTCCGTGTACAGCTTCCCGGCCCGCCGCTGGAAGATCCGCACCAGCAGGTACAGGGGCACGAAGGACAGCACCGCGACCGCGCCGAGACCGAGGTCCAGCCAGAGCAGCGTCAGCGAGATCGAGACGAAGGACAGGACGATCATGACGAGCTCCTGGAGCCCCTCGTCGAGCAGCTCGCGCAGCGATTCCACGTCCGTCGTGGAACGGGAGATCAGCCGGCCAGAGGTGTAGCGCTCGTGGAAGTCCACGCTCAGCGCCTGCGAGTGGCGGAAGATGCGCCCGCGCAGATCGAGCAGCACGTCCTGGTTGACCCGGGCGGAGGTCCGGATGAACGTGTACTCCATGGCCCCGGCCGTCACCGAGCACAGCGCGTACCCGACGGCCACCGCGATCAGCGGCCCGTACTCCTCGTTCCGGAAGGCGGGCACGCCCCGGTCGATGGCGTACGCCACGAGCAGCGGACCCGCCTGGATCGCGGCCTGCTGGACCAGCAGCAACAGCGCGGCCACCGCCACCCGCGCCCTGAACGGCCGCAGCAGCGACCCCAGCAGGGCCCGGGTCGCCCCCGGCGGGGTGGGCAGGTCATCCCGGTCGAACAGGTCCCCGTCGTCCGTGGGGGACAGTTCCTCGGGCTCGTCGGGCACGGGCCGGTCGGTGCGCCCCGTCGTCGTGGTGGTCATCGGGTGCTGCCCTTCTCGACGGCGGTGGAGGCGGGAGTGGGGGCTTCGGGTGCGGGGGCGCCGGTTCCCGGTGCGGTGTCGGCGCCCGACATCAGCCAGGCGTACTCCGCGTTGTCGCGCAGCAGTTCCTGATGCGTGCCGACGGCGGCGATCCGGCCCCGCGACAGCAGCGCCACCCGGTCCGCGAGCATCACCGTGGAGGGCCGGTGCGCCACCACGATCGCCGTGGTCCGGGCCAGCACCCGGCGCAGGGCGGCCTCCACCAGCGCCTCCGTGTGCACGTCCAGCGCGGAGAGCGGGTCGTCGAGCACCAGGAACCGCGGCCGGCCGACCACGGCACGGGCCAGCGCGAGCCGCTGGCGCTGCCCGCCGGAGAGGCTGAGCCCCTGCTCGCCGACCTGGGTGTCGGTGCCCTCGGGCAGGTCGTGGACGAAATCGGCCTGGGCCACCGACAGGGCCCGGTGCAACTCGTCCTCCCCGGCACCCTCGGCGCCCATCAGGACGTTCTCCCCGACGCTCGCCGAGAAGAGCGTCGGCTCCTCGAAGGCCACCGACACCAGCTCGCGCAGCCGTTCGCGGGGCAGGGCGGTGATGTCCGTACCGTCCAGCAGGATGCGGCCCGCCGTGACCTCGTGCAGCCGGGGCACCAGGGCGGTCAGGGTCGTCTTGCCCGAACCCGTGGCCCCCACCAGCGCCATCGTCTCGCCGGGCCGGACCCGCAGATCGATCCGGGCCAGCACGGGCGCGGCATCGGCATCCGCGTCGGGATAGCGGAACTCCACCCCTTCGAAGACCAGTTCGCCGACCGTTTCGCCCCGGTCCGGGACGTCCGGCCGGGAGGAGGCGTCCGGCGTGCCCGTCCCGTCCTCCTCGGTCGCGTCCATCACCTCGAAGTACCGCTCGGTCGCCGTCGCCGACTCCTGACTCATCGCCAGCAGGAAGCCGATCGACTCGATCGGCCAGCGCAGGGCGAGCGCCGTGGAGAGGAAGGCGACCAGGGTGCCCGCGGAGAGCCCGCCGTCCGCGACCTGGACCGTGCCGAGGACCAGCGCCGCGCCGATGGCCAGCTCGGGAATCATGGTCATGCTGGCCCAGATGCCCGCCAGGAGACGGGCCTTGCCCAGCTCCGTGGCGCGCAGCCGCTCCGACAGGGTGCGGAAGGCGAGCGCCTGGCTGCGGTGCCGGCCGAAGCCCTTGATGATGCGGATGCCGAGCACGCTCTCCTCGACCACCGTCGTCAGATCACCGACCTGGTCCTGCGCCCTGCGCGCCACGGCCCCGTACTTCGTCTGGAAGAGCGAGCAGAGGAACACCAGCGGCACCACCGGGACGAGCAGCACCAGCCCCAGCGTCCACTGCTGGCTCAGCAGGATGACGAAACCGACCAGGATCGTCGTCCCGTTGACCAGGAGGAAGGTCAGCGGGAACGCCAGGAACAGGCGCAGCAGCATCAGGTCCGTCGTACCGCGCGAGAGCAACTGCCCCGACGCCCAGCGGTCGTGGAAGGCGATCGGCAGCCGTTGCAGACGCCGGTACAGATCGGCGCGCATGGTCGCCTCCACCCCGGCCAGCGGACGGGCCACCAGCCACCGGCGCACCCCGAAGAGCCCGGCCTCCGCGAGGCCCAGCAACAGCAGGTACAGCGCGCCGAGCCAGACGCCCCCGGGATCGCGGTCCGCCACCGGGCCGTCGACGATCCACTTCAGTACGAGCGGGATCACCAGGCCGATGCAGGAAGCGACGATCGCCACCACGGCGGCGCTGAACAGGCGGACGCGCACCGGCTTCACGTACGGCCACAGCCGCAGCAGGGTACGGGTGGCGGACCGCTTCTCGGGCTCTACGTTTTTCTCGGGCATCACAGGCGAGCCTACGGTTCGCCCCTGACATCGCTCATGTGGTTTTCCGGCCGCCGAAAACGCCGGGGCTCCGGAACCTCCCTGGTCGTACCCCGTATCAACCGATCGGCTGATGCCGCTTCGAGCGTGATGGCCGATGGTGCGCCGGTCCCCGCGCCGCGATTCTCGGGGGCATGGCAATCATCGAAGTGGACGGGGTGCACAAGGCGTACGGCGGGCGCCGGGTGGTCGACGGGGTGAGCTTCACCGTCGAGGAGGGCGAGATCTTCGGCATCCTCGGGCCCAACGGAGCCGGCAAGACCACCACCGTCGAATGCGTCGAGGGACTGCGGGTCCCCGACGGGGGAACGGTCCGGGTGGCCGGGCTCGACCCCGTCGCCGACCACGACCGGGTCACCCGGCTGCTCGGCGCCCAGCTCCAGGAGAGCGAGCTGCAGCCCAAGATCACCGTGGCCGAGGCGCTGGAGCTGTACAGCGCCTTCCACCCGGACCCCGCCGACCGGCACGAACTCGCCGAGCGGCTCGGGCTGCACACCACGTACGGCACCCGGTTCGCCGCGCTGTCCGGCGGCCAGAAGCAGCGGCTGTCCATCGCGCTCGCCCTGATCGGCAACCCCCGGGTGGTGGTCCTGGACGAACTGACCACCGGCCTGGACCCGCGGGCCCGCCGGGACACCTGGAAGCTGATCGAGGACGTGCGCGACAGCGGTGTCACCGTCCTCCTGGTCACGCACT
Organism: Streptomyces sp. NPDC002669; assembly: GCF_042889165.1. Lineage (NCBI taxonomy): Bacteria > Bacillati > Actinomycetota > Actinomycetes > Kitasatosporales > Streptomycetaceae > Streptomyces > Streptomyces sp. NPDC002669. Next base: position 342,710 of record NZ_JBIAQQ010000006.1, read on the forward strand.
TCATGGAGGAGGCCAACCGGCTCTGCGACCGGATCGCCGTGATCGACAAGGGCCGGGTCGCCGCCCTCGACACCCCGTCCGGCCTGATCCGCCGGGCGGCCGGTGCCACCGTCATCGCCTTCACCCCCTCCCGGCCGCTCGCCGACGCCGAACTGACCCCGCTGCCCGGCGCGGTCCGCGTGACGCGGAAGGACGGGCGGGTCACCATCGACGGCACCGACGAGACGGTCAACGCGGTGATCTCGCTGCTGGCCCGCCGCGGCATCACCGCACACCAGCTCCGCGTCTCCGAGGCCACGCTGGACGACGCCTTCCTCGACCTCACAGAACAGGCGGCCTGAGATGACCACGGCGAACCCGGCCGGAACCACGCCCGCACCGGCATCCGCCCCGATGCCCGCACCCGCCTCCGCGCGCAGGGCGGTCCTCGGGGCCGAGACGCGGCTCTTCCTCCGCGAACCCGGCAACCTGTTCTGGATCCTCGTCTTCCCGACCGTCCTGCTGACGATCCTCGGCCTGATCCCGTCCTTCCGGGACCCCGACGAAGCGCTCGGCGGACGCCGGGTCATCGACCTGTACGTACCGGTGGCGGTGCTGCTCGGCATGATCATGGCCGGGCTCCAGGCGATGCCGCCGGTCCTCACCGGCTACCGCGAACGCGGCATCCTGCGCCGGATGTCCACCACGCCGGTACGCCCGTCCGCGCTGCTCACCGCGCAGATCGCCCTGCACGGCGCCGCGTCGCTCGGCTCCGCCGCACTGGCCATGGGCGTCGGCCGGATCGCCTTCGGCGTACGCCTGCCCGGACAGCCCCTCGGCTACGTCCTGGCGCTGCTGCTGGCGACGGCGAGCGTCCTCGCCCTCGGCTCGCTGCTCTGCGCCCTCACCCGGACCGTCAAGGCGTCCACCGCGATCAGCTCGATCGTCTACCTCGCGATGATGTTCACCGCCGGGGTCTGGATCCCGGTGCAGTCCATGCCCGACACCCTCCGGCACATCGTCCAGCTCACCCCGCTCGGGGCGGCCTCCCAGGCGCTGGACCGGGCGATGGCCGGCGGCTGGCCCGACTGGACGTCCCTCGGCGCGATGGTGCTGTGGACGGGCCTGGTGACGCTGCTCGCGACCCGTCTGTTCCGGTGGGAGTGAGACCGCCGCGGGGCTGACCGGAAGGGGCCCGCTCGGGGACACTGCCGCCATGAACACAGGGGACACGGTGGGGGACGCGACGGGCCGGACGGGCGGGAAGGGGGCGGCCGGGGGCGGCACGACGACCGCCGAGCAGTGGTGGGAACGGTTCTTCGCCTACGGGCCGTACGGCCTGCTCGGCCTGGGCAGCGCCGTCTCCGTCGTCACCGCCGAACTCATCATGTCCCGCCCGAAGGTGTACGCCGCCGCGGCACTGGTCCCGTGCGCGCTCGTCCTCCAGCTCTGGTGGGGGAGGGCCCGCCGGTCCCGCCCCCCGAGATCGCGGGCGGCCCAGTGCTACTTCGTCGTCCGCACCCTGCTCGCCCTCGGGCTGACCTGGTGCAACCCGTTCTTCTCGATGTACGCCGTCCTCGGCTACTTCGACGCGGGCCGGCTGCTTCCGCCACGTGCCTTCCGCCCCGGGCTGCTGGCCGTCGCCGCGATCATGGCGGGCTCGCAGAGCGGCGGCGAACTGCCGCCGGCCTCCCTCATGAACTGGGTCGCCTTCGGCGTCCTGTTCGCCCTGCACGGAACCCTCACCATGGTCTTCGCCAAGATCGGCGACCACGAGGCCGACCACGCCCGCGCCCAGACCGACACCATCGCCGAACTGGAGTCGGCCAACGCCCGCCTCGAACAGGCCCTGGCGGAGAACGCCGGGCTGCACGCCCAACTCCTGCTCCAGGCACGCGAGGCGGGCGTCGCCGACGAGCGCCGCCGGCTCGCCGCCGAGATCCACGACACCCTCGCCCAGGGGCTGATCGGCATCATCGCCCAGCTCCAGGTGGTGACCTCGGTCGGCGACAGCGACCCGGCACTGGCCCGGCAGCACCTCGACCGCGCCGCCGACCTCGCCCGGCACAGCCTCGGCGAGGCCCGCCGCTCCGTCCATAACCTGGTCCCCGTCGCACTGGAACACGACGACCTGGCCGGCGCCCTGGAGAAGACCGTCACCGACTGGGCGGAACACCACGCCGTACGGGCCGGGTTCACCGTCACCGGCACCGTCGAGCCGGTCCACGACGAGATGGCCGCCACCCTGCTCCGGATCGCGCAGGAGGCCCTCGCCAACACCGGCCGCCACGCCGGGGCGTCCCGGGTCGGCGTCACGCTGTCCTTCATGGGCGACGAACTCACCCTGGACGTCCGGGACGACGGCCGCGGCTTCGTCCCGGACTCCCTGCCGCCGTACCGGGGCGCGGGCGGATTCGGCCTCGGCGGCATGCGGGCCCGCGCCGAACGCGTCGCGGGCACCGTCGAGGTGGAGAGCGAACCGGGGCACGGCACCGCGGTCAGCGTCCGGGTTCCCCTCTAGAACCGCCCGGACCGGCCCGGACCGGACGAAGGCCCTGGTCCCGGGCCACCGATGACCAGTACGGTTGGCCTGCCATGCCGGAGGAGACCGCACACGTGATCACGCTCGTCGTCGTCGATGACCATCCCGTCGTACGGGACGGTCTGCGCGGCATGTTCGACTCGGCCCCGGGCTTCGAGGTGCTGGGGGAGGCGTCGAACGGGGTGGAGGGGGTCGAGCTGGTGGCCCGGCTCGATCCCGACGTCGTCCTGATGGACCTGCGGATGCCGGGCGGCGGCGGGGTCGCCGCCATCACCGAGCTGACCGCCCGCGGCGCCCGGTCCCGGGTGCTCGTCCTCACCACGTACGACACCGACACCGACACCCTGCCCGCGATCGAGGCCGGAGCCACCGGCTACCTCCTCAAGGACGCGCCCCGCGACGAGCTGTTCACCGCCGTCCGCGCCGCCGCCGACGGCCGTACCGTGCTCTCGCCCGCCGTCGCGACCCGGCTCGTCTCACGGGTTCGCACCCCGGCGCCCCCGGGCGGCGAATCGCTCTCCGGCCGCGAGCGCGAGGTGCTCGAACTGGTCGCCCGGGGCACCTCGAACCGGGAGATCGCCGCCGAACTGTTCATCAGCGAGGCCACCGTGAAGACCCACCTCACGCACATCTTCGCCAAGCTGGGCGCCAAGGACCGGGCCGCCGCCGTCGCGGTCGGCTACGACCGGGGCATCCTCGGCTGACCCCGGCCCGGCTTCCGGCACGGCGTGTCCCGCCGCCCGTGCACCCGGGAGGCCGTACCCCACGTTTCCCCGGCCGGTCCCGGTCGTTTGGGGGGACGTGAAACACGTAGCGAAGAGAGCGAAGAGGACGGTGGCGGGCTCGGCCACCGGACCGGCCCGGGCGGGACTGCTCGCCGTACTGGCCGTACTGGCCGTGCTGACCGGCTGTTCCGGGGTCGGATCGATCTTCAGCGGGAAGGCCCGCCCGCCGCAGGAGGCGATCCTGATCACCCCGGAGGACCGGGCGAAGGACGTCGGCCCGGACGACCGGGTGGAGGTGAGGGTTCCGGACGGGCGGCTGCAGAGCGTCCGGGTCACCCGGATCGAGGACGCGCAGCGCCGGGAGGTCCCGGGCCGGATCGCGGACGACGGCCGGTCCTGGAAACCGGGGAAGGGGGCGGCCCGGCTCGGGCTCGCCGCCAAGTACAGCGTCGACGCGGTGGCGGTGGACGACTCGGGCAACCGCACGGCCCGCCACACCACCTTCACCACGGCGGTGCCCGCACACCGCTTCATCGGCTACTTCAAGCCGGAGAACCGCGCCACGGTCGGCACCGGCATGATCGTCTCGTTCGACTTCAACCGCCCGATCACCGACCGCGCGGCCGTGCAGCGGGCGATCCGGGTGACGTCCGACCCGCCGGTCGAGGTGGTGGGGCACTGGTTCGGCGCCGACCGCCTCGACTTCCGCCCCCAGGAGTACTGGAAGCCGGGCACCGAGGTCACCGTCGTGGTGGGGCTGCGCGACGTGGAGGGCGCGCCGCACGTGTACGGCTCCCAGGACAAGACGATCGCCTTCGAGGTGGGCCGCTCCCAGACGTCCGTGGTCGACGCGGCCGCGCACACCATGGAGGTGCGCCGCGACGGCCGGACCGTCACCACCTTCCCGATCACGGCGGGTTCGCCCGGGACGGCCACGTACAACGGGAAGATGGTGGTCAGCGAGATGAACGAGGTGACCCGGATGGACGGCCGCACGGTCGGCTTCGGCGGCGAGTACGACATCGCGGACGTCCCGCACGCCCTCCGGCTCACCGATTCCGGCACCTTCCTGCACGGCAACTACTGGTCGGACGAGGACGTGTTCGGCTCGGACAACGTCAGCCACGGCTGTGTGGGGCTGCTCGACGTGAAGGGCGGCGGCGACGACACCCCGGCCGGCCGGTTCTTCGACCGGACCCTCATCGGCGACGTGGTCGAGGTCGTCAACTCCGCGGACAAACAGGTCGCGCCGGACAACGGCCTCGGCGGCTGGAACCTGGACTGGGCCCACTGGAGGGCGGGCTCCGCCCTGCGCTGAAGACCGTCCCCGTCCCGGGAGCCCCCCGCACGCCCCGGCCCCGTCCCCGGCCTCTCCCCGGCCCGTCCCGGGAGCCCCTGCCGGCTTCCGTCCCCCGCCCGGCTCCGCCCCTGCTCGGCCCCCTTTTCCGCCCCCTGGTGAACTTGGGACTGAATGGTGACATCCAGGGGGTCATTTCCACATGTCCGGTGTGATTATCTTTCGCTGAGCGTGCATATGCAGCGCGCGGGGGAGGGAGCCTCAGGGCTCCCGGGGCCATGGCGGGGCCAGGCCGTGTGAGGGGAGACGACCACATTGAACGGGCAGCCGATATCGGGGACATCGGCCGGGGCGAACGGCAGACGGGGCAGGCGAGGAGCCACCGGACCGCTGGCTCTGGTGCTGGGCGCGATGCTGATGATGGTGACGGCGTGCGGCGGGGGAGACGACGCCGGCAAGGGTGGCAAGGGCGGGGGGAAGGCCGAGGACACCTCGGCCTCGCAGGCCGTGGTGAGCGTCGCGCCCAAGGACGGCGCCGACTCCGTCGCGACCAGCGGGGTGCTGAAGGTCTCGGCCGAGCAGGGGAAGCTGACCACGGTCAAGGTCTCCGACCCCAAGGGTGCCGAGGTCGAGGGCAAGATCGCGGCCGACGGCGCGAGCTGGACGCCCGACCAGCACCTGGCCGCGGCGACCAAGTACAAGGTCCACGCCATCGCCGAGGACTCCAAGGGCCGTGAGTCGGCGAAGGACACCAGCTTCACCACGCTGGTCCCGCAGAACACCTTCATCGGGCAGTACACCCCGGAGGACGGCTCCACGGTCGGCGTCGGGATGCCCGTCTCGATCCACTTCACCCGGGGCATCACCGACCCCGAGGCCGTCGAGAAGGCCATCAAGGTGACGGCCGAGCCGTCCGTGGACATCGAGGGCCACTGGTTCGGCAACGACCGCCTCGACTTCCGTCCCGAGAACTACTGGGCCTCGGGCACCAAGGTGACCGTGAAGCTCAACCTCGACGGCGTCGAGGGCCGGCCGGGCGTGTACGGCAAGCAGGCCAAGACGATCTCCTTCACCATCGGCCGCAAGCAGATCAGCACCGTCGACGCGAGCACGCACCGGATGAAGGTCGTCCGCGACGACAGCGAGATCAAGGACATCCCGATCTCCGCGGGCGCCCCGGCCACCACCACGTACAACGGCCAGATGGTCATCAGCGAGAAGCTCAAGGTGACCCGGATGAACGGTGACACCGTCGGCTTCGGCGGCGAGTACGACATCAAGGACGTGCCGCACGCGATGCGCCTGTCCAACTCGGGCACCTTCCTGCACGGCAACTACTGGGGCGACCCCAGCATCTTCGGCTCGACCAACACCAGCCACGGCTGCGTCGGTCTGCAGGACGTGCGCGGCGCCTGGAGCAAGAAGACCCCGGCCGCCTGGTTCTTCGACAACTCGCTCATCGGCGACGTCGTGATCGTGAAGAACTCGAAGGACAAGACGATCCAGCCGGAGAACGGTCTCAACGGCTGGAACATGAGCTGGGCGGAGTGGACCAAGTAGTCCCCCTCCCGTACGCGAGGCCGAGCGGGCCCGGTGCCGTGATCCACGCCACCGGGCCCGCTCGGCCGTTCCCGGTCCGTCTAATCTGCCTCCCATGACAGCGAATCTCGAAGTACTCGACGGCGTCGGCACGATCCGCCTGGACCGTCCGCCCATGAACGCCCTGGACGTGGCCACCCAGGACCGGCTGCGCGAACTCGCCGAGGAGGCGACCCGCCGCGACGACGTGCGCGCCGTGGTCATCTACGGCGGCGAGAAGGTGTTCGCGGCCGGCGCGGACATCAAGGAGATGCAGGCGATGGACCACACGGCGATGGTCGTGCGGTCCAAGGCGCTCCAGGACTCCTTCACCGCCGTGGCCCGCATCCCCAAGCCCGTCGTCGCCGCCGTCACCGGTTACGCCCTGGGCGGCGGCTGCGAGCTGGCCCTCTGCGCCGACTTCCGGATCGCCGCCGACAACGCCAAGCTGGGCCAGCCGGAGATCCTGCTCGGCCTCATCCCCGGCGCGGGCGGTACCCAGCGCCTCGCCCGGCTGATCGGCCCCTCCAGGGCCAAGGACCTGATCTTCACCGGCCGTCACGTCAAGGCCGAGGAGGCGCTGACGATCGGTCTGGTGGACCGCGTGGTGCCCGCCGCCGAGGTGTACGAGCAGGCGTACGCCTGGGCCGCCAAGCTGGCGAAGGGCCCGGCGCTCGCGCTGCGCGCCGCCAAGGAGTCCGTCGACGCCGGGCTGGAGACGGACATCGACACCGGGCTCACGATCGAGCGGAACTGGTTCGCCGGACTGTTCGCCACCGAGGACCGCGAGCGCGGAATGCGCAGCTTCGTGGAAGAGGGCCCGGGCAAGGCCAAGTTCCTCTGACCGAACGCCAGTTGGGTACAGAACAACGCGGGTTCATCCGTGCGGGCGGATCGGCCGGGTTCCGGTGACACCTCGGGGCCCGGCTTTTCGCAAGACCCGCCACCCCCGTCCGGGCCCGGTATCCGTGCAGGTCAGCATGGGTGCAGCCGGGTGTTTCATGCCCCTGGCATATGACGTTCGAGCCATGTGGAACGTTGCAACCGGGGGCGCGGATTCCTCCGGAACGGCCCCGGGGCGCCCGCGTTGAGGTCATGATGGTGTCCATGGCGGGCCTGGAGGGTGTGGAACAGCCGCGACCGCACAGCGGTTCGACGGCGGCACGGTGGATGCCGACGATCGAGGACGAACAGGCGTTCAAGGCACTGGAGTTGTTCGGGAATCCGACGGAGGGAGAGGTCCGGCTCCCCTCGCGCCCGGAGTCCGCGGCCACCGCGCGCCGGCTCACCTCGTGCGTGGTGCTGCGCCAGTGGATGCTCTCCCCGCAGATCGCCGAGTACGCCGTACTGCTCGTCTCGGAGCTCGTGGGCAACGCCGTGCGGCACACCGGCGCCCGGGTCTTCGGGCTGCGGATGCTGCGCCGTCGCGGCTGGATCAGGGTCGAGGTGCGCGACCCCTCGCGCGGGCTGCCCTGTCTGATGCCGGTCCAGGAGATGGACATCAGCGGGCGGGGCCTCTTCCTCGTCGACAAGCTCTCCGACCGCTGGGGTGTGGACCTGCTGCCGCGCGGCAAGACCACCTGGTTCGAGATGCGGATCTCCGACCGCTGACCCCTCCCGGGGCGGCTCGGACGTGCGGAGGGCCCCGGGCACGCAGAAGCCCCCGGTCCGCCGTGGTGGGGCGCTTCGGGGGCTTCTGTGTGGGGGCCGTGAAATGGGGGGTGTGTTCACGGCCGCTTGTGACGACCTGGCTCGGGTCGGTGAGGTCGTGTCACCGACTATGGCAGACGGGCGACCTCTCCGCCAAAAGTGCAAAAAGGGCATGTCGCCGCTTAGTGGGGCATCTTTCGGTTGAATCGCAGGTGTGATGGGTCACTTGCCTACAAAAGCGTGAATACCTATGGGATCTGGCGAATGATTCATTCGCCGCATCCCTATGCCTTTATTGTTATATTTGTCGCATTTGGTGCCTAGTGTGTCTGTCCATGAACGCCTCCGACATCCCGGTGCACCGCCGCGGCGCCCTGCGCGCGGGAGCGGGGACCGTCCTCGCCGGCGCCCTCGCCACCGGATGCTCGGGCCGCGGCGGCGCCGGCACCCCCGCCGGAACCCTCCCCGCCGGCACCCCGGCCCGAGCCGTCACCGACGGGACGAGCCCGAAGAACCCGCGCACCGCCGCCCGCCCCGCCTCCCCGGGCCCCGCGCCGGGCCCGCGCCGCTTCCCCGGGCAGCCGGCGCAGATCGACCACGGCCCCCGCGACCGTGCCCGCGTCGCCCTCACCTTCCACGGCCAGGGCGACCCCGCCATCGCCCGCACCCTGCTCGCCCAGGCCGAACGGGCCCGTGCCCGGGTCACCGTCCTCGCCGTCGGCAGCTGGCTGGACGAGCACCCCGACCTGGCCCGCCGCATCCTCGACGGCGGCCACGAACTCGGCAACCACACCCAGCACCACACCGACATCTCCTCGATGGGCGAGGCCGAGGCGTACGCGGAGATCGACGAATGCGCCCGGCGGCTGCGCCGGCTCACCGGTTCCATCGGCACCTGGTTCCGGCCCTCGCGCGCCCGGGACGCCACCCCGCTCGTCCGGCGGCTGGCCGCCCGGGCGGGCTATCCGCACGTGCTCTCGTACGACGTGGACTCCCTCGACTTCACCTCTCCCGGCGCCGCGGCCGTGACCCGCAAGGTGGCCGGGGAGATCCGCAACGGATCGGTGGTGAGCCTGCACTTCGGCTACGCGGACACGGTCGCCGCGCTGCCCCTCCTCCTCACCGAAATCGACCGCCGCCGACTGCGCGCGGTGACGACCACGGAGCTGTTGACCTGATGCTTCCCTCCACCAAGCACACCACGGCCCTGCTCGGGGGCGTCCTGCTGGCCGTACTCTCCGGCTGCGGCGCACCGGCCGGAAAGTCGAACGTCCAGGCCGTCGGCAGCGAGGCCGCCGCCCCGCCCACCGCGTCGAGGAGCGCCGTCCCGCCCGTGGCGCCGGGGCTCGCCGGGATGCCCCCGGTGCTCGACGCCAAGGACGTCTACGCGGCCGACCGGCCGGGCCGGCTCTCGCCCGTCGTCAAGGACTTCCCGTCCCGGGTGTACGTCCCCAACACCAACTCCGACACCGTGTCCGTGATCGACCCGGCGACGTACAAGGTGATCAAGACGATCGAGGTCGGCCGCCAGCCGCAGCACGTCGTCCCGTCCTGGGACCTGAAGACCCTCTGGGTCAACAACGACATCGGCGACAGCCTCACCGCCATCGACCCGGCCACCGGGAAGACCGGCCCCACGGTGCCCGTCTCCGACCCGTACAACCTCTACTTCACCCCGGACGGCAAGTACGCCGTGGTGATGGCCTCGATGGACCGCGAACTGGTCTTCCGCGACGCCCACACCATGAAGACCGTCAAGACCGTCCCGGTCGACTGCGCGGGCGTCAACCACGCCGACTTCTCCACCGACGGCCGGTACTTCATCGTCTCCTGCGAGTTCTCCGGCGAACTCCTCAAGGTCGACACCGCGGCGATGAAGGTCGTCGAACAGCAGAAGCTGCCGCTGGAGGGCGCGATGCCGCAGGACGTGAAGCTGTCGCCCGACGGCGGGACCTTCTACATCGCGGACATGATCGCCGACGGGATCTGGGTGCTGGACGGGAAGAACTTCACCACCCCGAAGCTGCTGCGCACCGGCCGGGGCACCCACGGGCTCTACGTCAGCCGCGACTCCAAGGAGATGTACATCTCCAACCGCGGCGAGGGCACCATCTCCGTCTTCGACTTCGGGCGGCGCGAGCTGTCGAAGAAGTGGCGCCTGCCCGGCGGCGGCAGCCCCGACATGGGCGGGGTCTCGGCGGACGGCAAGGTCCTCTGGCTGAGCGGACGCTACGACGCCGAGGTGTACGCGATCGACACCGCCACCGGCAAGCAGCTCGCCCGCATCCCGGTCGGCAGCGGCCCGCACGGACTGGCCGTCTACCCGCAGCCCGGACGCTACTCCCTCGGCCACACCGGCGTCTTCCGCTGACGGCCGGGCCCCTTCGCCGGCAGCGCAGCCCGGACCGGACCGCCGCGCCCGGACCGGGCGGCGGGGCCGGATACCGGGCCGGACGCGACCGCCGGGCGCCGCGCCCGTTAATCTGACCTCCGTCAGTCAGGCAATGGGTCGGGCAATGACCAGGCATTACGAAGGGGCGGAACTGTGGCGGACATCGAGTCGGCGCGCACGGCATTCCAGCGGTTCGATCTGAACAACGACGGGCTGATCTCGGCCGCCGAGTACAAGAGCGTGATGGCTCAGCTCGGCGACCCCTACGTCACCGAGACGGTGGCCCAGGCCGTCATCAACTCGCACGACGCCAACGGCGACGGGCTGCTCACGTTCGACGAGTTCTGGGCGGCGCAGAACAAGGGCTGACGGCCCGGAGGACCCCCGGCCCACGGGCCCGGAAGGACCACGGGCCGGGGGCCGCCCGCGCCGTCCGTCAGGCCCCCTGCCGGTACGGCGCCCAGCCGCGCAGCTCCTCGTCGCGCGGGGCGTGCACCACGGCGGGCGCGCCGGGGCCGAACCCCATCACCGGGCGGGTGGCGTCCCAGCCCGGCCAGCCGGGATCGCCGCAGGCCGCGAACCGCACCCACGCCGCGTGCATCGCGTCCGCCAGCTCCTGCGGGGCGTCCGCCCCGGCCAGGGCGACCGCGTCGGGCCGGTCCAGGGTGTCGAAGACGAAGCCGATCTCCAGCGCGTGACAGGCGCCGAGCCGCAGCACCGGCGACGGCCAGCCGAACTCGTAGAGGTGGGTGCTCCCCGGGGCGCCGGTCCGGGCGTCGGCCAGCCGGTTCAGCGGGACCCGCAGCAGCAGGTCGGTGGCCAGCGCGCCCAGCAGCTCGCCCGGGGTGGCACCGGGCCGGTTCGCGCGGTAGGCCCGCTCCGTGGCACGCGGCACCCCGAACTTCAGCAGGGCCATCCGCAGCCCGATCCGGGACAGCCGCTCCGTGAGACCGCTCGGCACGAACCAGAGCCGGTACTCCTCGCTGTTCGAGCCCATCAGCAGATCGACGTCGTCCGCCGCGCCGTCCAGCAGCGCCTCCATCGGGTCGCGGGGCAGCAGATCGCCGTCCACCACGATCTGGAACGAGTTCCCGCCGGTCAGCGGGGAACCGCCGGCCGTCACCGCGCTCTGGGCGTCGAGCAGCCCGACCGGGTCCACCGCGGCCAGCGCCGCGGCCGTCGCAGGGACCCCGAGCCGCTTCGCGACCAGCTCCGTCGTGCGGCGGGCGTCCTCCGGCCGCAGGGCGTTCGGCGCCCCGCTCTGCAGCACCCCACGCCGGAACAGGCCCCTCGCCCGCGGGGCGGCCAGCAGGGCGGCGATGCCGACGGCCCCCGCCGACTCGCCGCACACCGTGACGAGGTCCGGATCGCCGCCGAACGCCGCGATGTTGTCCCGCACCCAGGCCAGCGCCGCGAGCTGGTCGAGCAGCCCCCGGTTGGCGGGCGCGTCCGGGAACACCCCGAACCCCTCGACCCCCAGCCGGTAGTTGACCGACACGAGGACCACGCCGTCACGGGCGAACGCCGCCCCGTCGTACAGCGACACGGCCGACGAGCCGTGCAGCAGCGAACCGCCGTGGATCCAGACGAGGACGGGCAGCCCGGTGCGGTCCGGGGCCGGGGTCCAGACGTTGAGGTTGAGGCAGCCGTCGCCCGGCACCTCGGGATCGGGCAGCAGCCGGTCCAGCGGCGGGGAGTACGGCCGTTTGGGCGCGGTCGGCCCGAACGCCACCGCCTCCCGCACGCCCTCCCAGGGCTCGGGCGGCTCCGGCGCCCGGAAACGGCGGGCGCCGACCGGCGCGGCCGCGTACGGGATGCCGCGGAAGACGTGGACGCCCTGCTCCAGCGTTCCGCGCACGGTTCCGTGGACCGTTTCCACCTGCGGCGACGACTCGTGATCGGGAGGGGGTGCGGCGGTCATGGATGGCTTCGGCCCTTCTGCGGTGCGGTGCGGGGTGGCGTGGTGCGGGGATCAGGAGGAGACGGCGGCTGTCAGCGCCCTCTTGAGCACCTTCCCGGTCGGGCCGAGCGGCAACGCCTCGGCGAACCGCACGATCCGCGGGTACTTGTGCCGTCCGAGCCGCTCCCGGGACCAGGCGATCACCTCCTGCTCCGTCACCCCGCCCGCGTCCGGGCGCACCACGACGACCGCGCAGATCTCCTCGCCGCGGGCCTCGTCCGGCACCCCGATCACGGCGACCTCCAGGACCGCCGGATGGCGCACGAGCACCTCCTCGACCTCGCGCGGGTAGACGTTGAAGCCGCCCCGGATGATCAGGTCCTTCTTCCGGTCGACGATGCTCAGGAAACCGTCCTCGTCCCGCACCCCCAGGTCCCCGGTGCGGAACCAGCCGTCGACCACCGCGGCGGCCGTCGCCACCGGGTCGTCGAGGTACCCCGCGAAGACGTTGTGGCCGCGCACCACCACCTCGCCGACCTCCCCGTCCGGCAGCAGCACCACGGTGTCCTCCGCCGCCGCGTCCGCGACACCGACCTCCACGCCCCGGACCGGATGCCCCACCGTGCCGGGGCGCCGGCCGGTCCGGGGCTGGTTGAAGGTGGCGACGGGGGAGGTCTCGGTCAGCCCGTAGCCCTCCAGGACCTGGGTCGCGAAGGTCTCCTCGAAGCGTTCGAGCACGGCCACGGGGAGCGCGGCGCCGCCCGAGACGGCCGCGCGCAGGACGGGCCGGGGCGCCGCGCCGGCCCGCCCCGCGGCGGCCTCGACGAGCGCGTGGTACATCGTCGGCACGCCCATGAAGACGCTCACGCCCTCGGTGGCCAGCAGCTCCAGGGCGCCCGCGCCGGTGAAGCGCGGCATGAGCACGAGCGCGGCCCCCGCCCGCAGCGTCGCGTTCATCGCACAGGTCTGCCCGTAGCTGTGGAACAGCGGCAGACAGCCCAGGACCACGTCGTCGGGGTTCAGTTCCAGCAGGTCGTCGGCGACCACCGACGCGTTCGTCACGATGTTGCGGTGGGTGAGCAGGGCCCCCTTCGGCCGCCCGGTCGTGCCGCTCGTGTAGAGGATCACGGCGACGTCCCGCGGCGCGGCGGGCTCCGGTTCGGCCAGCGGGGCACCGCCTTCCGGGACGCCGCGCACGGCCCGCACCCCCGCGGCCCGCGCCCCCTCCTCGGCCACCGGCCACAGCGCGCCGCCGCCGATCAGCAGGACGCAGCCGCTGTGCCGCAGCACGTACGCCACCTCCTCGGCCACCAGCAGCCCGTGCACCGGTACGACCGCGGCCCCGGCGGCGAGCGCCCCGTAGTACGCGTACAGGAAGTCCGCCGTGTTGGGCAGCAGCACCGCCACCCGGTCCCCGGGCCGCACCCCGGCCGCCCGCAGCGCGCCCGCGCGCTCCAGCACCCCGGCCCACAGCTCCCGGTAGGTGACCCGGGTGCCGGAATCGACCACGGCGACGCGGTCGGGGTGCCGGTGGACCGATGCGCCGAGTACGGCGGCGACGCTGAGGGACATGAGGAGCTCCAGGTGGCGGGAACACGGGGGCTGCACGGTTGCTGATCTCAGAATCGGCCGCCGCCCCGCCCGGCACAATGTGCAGGTGCCCACCGTGTGCCCGGTCCACCTGGGCAGTGGCCCCCCGGGGGCGCGCACGGCAAGGCAACCGCCTAACAGCACCCTGACGGGGACGGCGCTAGCCTTCCCGCATGCTGGACGAAACCGGAGCCCGCGACCCCCGCGCCGACGGCCGGTACGGCGCCGACGACGAGCTGCGCCGCGCCCTGGCCGCCGCGCTGCTGCCGGGGATCGACGACCTGACCCGGCGGGTCGTCGCCGACATCCACGCACACAGCGGCACCTACGCGTCGGGCACGCCCGTCAGCCGGGACGACCTGTGGGAGATCTGCCGCGACAACCTGCGACGGGCCCTGGAGGACTTCGGCGGACTGCCTCCCGGCCGGGAGGACTTCGAACACGCGGCGCGCGAGACGGGGCGGCGGCGCGCGGAGCAGGACGTGCCGCTGGACACCGTGCTCCAGGCGTACCGGCGCGGGGGCCGGGTGATGTGGCAGGTGATGGCCGAGCACCTGCGGGCGGCGCGGGCCGGACGGCCGGAGGACGCCGAGGGGGCCGGGGGCGTCGTGGCCGCCGCGGCGGCGGCCGGCCGGGACACCGAGCTGGACGTGGCGGGCGCCCTGTGGGAGACCATCGACCGCTACTCGCTGGCGATGGCGGAGTCGTACCGGCTGACCCGGCTGGAGATGCAGGGCCGTCAGGACACCCGCCGCGCCGCCCTCTTCGAGGCCCTGCTCGACGGGCGCGGGGACGACCCGGCGGTCGCCTCGGCGGCCTCCGCCGCGCTCGGGGTGCCGGTCCGGGACCGGTACGTGGTCGTCGCGGCGGCCCAGGACCCGGCGGCGGCGCCCAACCCCGGGGCCGCCCTGGAGAGCCACGGCATCTGGTCCTTCTGGCGGCCGAGATCGGGCCGGTACGAGGGGATCGTGCGGCTGGCCGCGGAGGAGTACGACGTACTGCTCGACCTGCTGCGCGAGCACACCGGCGCCACCGCGGGAGTGTCGCCGGAGTTCGCCCGGCTCGCCCGCGCGGGCCGGGCCCTGCGCCTGGCCGAACAGGCCCTGCGCACCCTTCCTGCCGGGAGCGGCGGGGCGGCGGCGTTCGACGACCGGCTGGCGGAGATCCTCCTCGTCGACCGCCCGGAGATCGCCGGGCGCATCGTCACCACGTACCTGGGCGCCGTCCTGGACACGGCGGCCGAACGCGACACGCTGCTCGGCACGCTCCGGGTCTGGCTCGACAGCGGCTGCTCGGCGGCGCGGGCCGCCGAGCAGCTCTACTGCCACCGCAACACCGTCCTCAACCGCATCGGCCGGATCGCCGAACTCACCGGCCGTTCCGCGGAGTCGGGCGAGGCCCGGCTGGGCTGGGCGCTGGCCCTCAGGGCGTTGCCGCCCAGGACGTGATCCGGGGCGTGGGGGGGGGGGGGGGGGGGGGGGGGGGGGGGGGCCCCCCCCCCCCCCCCCCCCCGTTCCGCTCAGGGCCTCTCGCTCGGATCGTGCCGGACCCGGCCCGGACGGGAGACCCCTGACCGGGTCATGCCGACCGGATGCCCGGCCGCCGCGTCAGATGCAGCAGATGGGACAGCGGGTGCCGATCGCGTAGCTGCTCGGAGAGGTGTAGGTGCCGCCGCCGATCTGCTGGGTCTGGTCGGGGGCCTCGGCGATGCGGAGGTCCAGGTCCAGGTCCAGGTCGGTGGCATCGTTGGTGAGAATCATTTCGGTGCGCATATGTCCCCCAGAGGGTCATCGAAGCGAACAAATGATTGGCTTACCAGGGCGTCCGTTCGACGCTCGCCTTCACACCCTTCACTGCGGCACCATCGCGCGGGGAGCCTGTTTCCGGACAACTGGGAGCGGCCGTGCCTCACCCCCTCCGGACACCGGAAACACGCCCCGCCCGCCCTGGGAAGGAGTTCCTTCCCCATCCCGCGCAATGGTCACGCCGCCCCGGAGGACGTGGTCCGGCCGCACGCCTCCCACCGGCATCCGGACGCCTCGGGGCATCTCGCGCATTCGGCGAATTCTCGCTCTTGTCCCCGGCCGCCCCGGCATTTGCCGCCGACGGGCTCCTGGGGAGATCGTCGACGAATCCGGGAATTCCGCCGCGGGGCGCGGACTCCGGCCCGTCGCGAGGGGACGGGACGCGACGCCCACCCCGCCGTCGGCGGCCGGTGCCCCCGGGTGCATCATTGCGTCGCCGACGGCCGTCACGGACGCCCGCCGGCCGAGCATCGGGGGTGGAGCACATGTCCGGCACCGGAGAACCGGCGGCACCGTCGGGACGTCCGCCGCAGGGCCCCTGGCCCGTACCGCCCCCTCCGCGACTCCGGATGCCGGTCTGGGGCGGCATCCTGCTGGGACTGTCCATCGGGGGGCTTCTCGTGCTCCTCGCCCCTCTGGTCCTGGTCACCCTGCTCCTCGTCCTGCGCGTCACGACCGCGGTCCCGCCGCCGGACGGGTCCCCGCTCGCACTGACCGCGAGCGAGCTGACGGGCACCTGGCAGGACGACCGCGGCGGGGTCCTCGTCCTCGCCGCGGACGGCACCTTCAGCACCACGGAGGTCTGCGGCGACTACTCGGACTTCGACGGAGACATCGGTTCCGGCTTCGACCTCCCGTCCAGGATGAGCGGCACCGGGGCGTGGGACTCCGACGACGGCTCGTACGGGGACGGCGCGACCGAGGTCACCCTCGACTTCGTCCCCGGGTACGCCGGCCAGGACGTCAGCGGCTTCCTGGAGGCCAGGGGCACCCGCGACTCCCCCGTCCTGTGGAGCTACGTCGGCGACCCCGACAGCGGGGTCCTCTGCGTGCTCGAAAAGGTGGACCGGCCGTAGGGCCGGCCCGTACCCCACGTGACCGAACCCACCCCCCACTCCGTTCGAACTCCCGCGAGAATGAACCCGTGATCACTTCGCCGCCACGGAGCACCCACCGACGCGCCGAGCCCGCGGCGACGCCGTACGTCGATCTGTCCCGCGCCGAATGGAGCGCCCTGCGCGACAAGACCCCGCTGCCGCTGAGCGCCGACGAGGTCGAGCGGCTGCGCGGCCTCGGGGACGTCATCGACCTCGACGAGGTACGGGACGTCTACCTGCCGCTCTCCCGTCTCCTCAACCTCTACGTCCAGGCCACCTCGGGCCTGCGCGGCGCGCTGAACACCTTCCTCGGGGACGCCGGGAACGGCCACGGCGAGCAGCGCGGCACCCCGTTCGTCATAGGCGTCGCGGGCAGCGTCGCGGTCGGCAAGTCCACCACCGCGCGCATCCTCCAGGCACTGCTGGCCCGCTGGCCCGAGCACCCGCGCGTCGAGCTGGTGACCACCGACGGCTTCCTGCTGTCGATGAAGGAGCTGCGGGCCCGCGGCCTGATGTCCCGCAAGGGCTTCCCCGAGTCGTACGACCGGCGGGCCCTGACCCGTTTCGTCGCCGACATCAAGGCCGGCAAGGACGAGGTGACGGCGCCCGTCTACTCGCACCTGATCTACGACATCGTCCCGGACGAGCGGCTCAGCGTGCGCCGCCCCGACATCCTGATCGTCGAGGGGCTCAACGTCCTCCAGCCCGCGCTGCCCGGCAAGGACGGCCGGACCAGGGTCGGGCTCGCCGACTACTTCGACTTCAGCGTGTACGTGGACGCGCGCACCGAGGACATCGAGACCTGGTACCTCAACCGCTTCCGCAAGCTGCGCGACACCGCGTTCCAGGACCCGTCCTCGTACTTCCGCAAGTACACCCAGGTCTCCGAGGAGGAGGCCATGGAGTACGCGGCGACGATGTGGCGGACCATCAACAAGCCGAACCTGGTGGAGAACGTCGCACCCACCCGGGGCCGTGCCACCCTGGTGCTGCGCAAGGGCCCGGACCACAAGGTCCAGCGGCTGTCCCTGCGCAAGCTCTGAGCCCCTTCCCCCGCTCTCTTCCCGCCGTCCTCGCCCCCGGGAGCGCCCGCGTGCTGCATCTGCGTCTGATCGTCCCCTCCGGCCGCACGGACGAGGTGCTCCGCCTGGTGGAGAACACCGTCGGCACGACGCACCTCGTGGTGATGACGGGGGCCGCCCGCGACCCCGTCGGCGACCTGGTCCTGTGCGACGTGGCCCGTGAGGCGGGCGACGGGCTGATCTCCGCGCTGCGCGGGCTGGGCATCGACGAGTCCGGTTCGATCACCGTCGAGAACATGGACCTGACGCTCTCCGCGCACGCCGACCGGGCCGAGGAGGCCGCCCCGGGCGAGGGCGCGGACGCGGTGCTGTGGGAGGAGCTGACGGAGGCGACCCACGAGGAGTCGACGTTCAGCGTCACGTACGTGGCGTTCCTCGCGGTCGCGACGATGCTCGCCGCCTGCGGTGTGATGCTCGACAACGCGATCCTGATCGTGGGCGCGATGGCGGTCGGCCCGGAGTTCGGCCCGCTGGCCGGGATCTCCACCGCCCTGGTGCAACGCGCGCCCCGGCCGGCGCTGCGGTCCCTGTACGCGCTGGTCGGCGGCTTCGCCGTCGCGATGGTGCTGACGGCCGGGTTCGCCTGGCTGATGGACTCCTTCGGGCTGTTCGCCCGCTCGATGATCGAGGGGGAGCGTCCCAACACGGCGTTCATCTGGAAGCCGGACGCGATGTCGTTCGTGGTGGCGTTCCTGGCCGGGATCGCCGGGACGCTCTCGCTCACCTCGGCGAAGTCCGGGGCGCTGATCGGGGTCGCCATCTCGGTGACGACCGTGCCGGCGGCGGCCAACGCGGCGGTGGCGTTCAGCTACAGCGACTACGGCCAGATGTGGGGCTCCTCGGCCCAGCTGATGGCCAACCTCGGCGGGATCGTGGTCGCGGGCACCCTGACGCTGCTGGTCCAGCGGACCCTGTGGGCGGCCCGCCACCGCCGGACGGGCCCGTCCGGCGACCGGGACCGGAAGAGGACCGGCGACCGCCCCTGAGGAACCGGCCGCCGGGGGCGGAAGACCGCCGGGGCGGAAGGCCGCGAACGGAAAAGGCCGTCCCGCGATCCCCCGGCGGTCGGGAATCGCGGGACGGCCCCGGTCCGTGCGGCGGCGGTCAGCCGAGCGCGCACTTCACCACGTCGGCGAGCCGCTCGGCGACGGCCCGCGCCTGCTCGATGTCGGCCGCCTCGACCATGACCCGCACCAGCGGCTCGGTGCCCGACTGGCGCAGCAGCACGCGCCCGGTGGAGCCCAGCTCGCGCTCGGCCTCGGCGACGGCCTCGGCGATCTCCGGGGAGGTCCCGACCCGGGACTTGTCCACGTCGGGGACGTTGATCAGCAGCTGCGGCAGCCGCTGCATGACCCCGGCCAGGTCGGCGAGCGTACGGCCGGTGGCGGCGACCCGGGCCGCCAGCAGCAGGCCGGTCAGCGTGCCGTCGCCGGTCGTGGCGTGGTCCAGGACGATGACGTGGCCGGACTGCTCGCCGCCCAGCGCGTAGCCCTCGGCCTTCATCGACTCCAGCACGTAGCGGTCGCCGACGGCGGTCTGGACGAGCCGGATGCCCTCCCGCTCCATCGCGATCTTGAAGCCGAGGTTGGACATGACCGTGCCGACCACGGTGTCCTTGCGCAGCTGCCCGGCCTCGCGCATGGCGAGGGCCAGGACGGAGAGGATCTGGTCGCCGTCGACCTCCTCACCGGAGGCGTCCACCGCCAGGCAGCGGTCGGCGTCGCCGTCGTGCGCGATGCCGAAGTCGGCGCCGTGCTCGACGACGGCGGCCTTCAGCGGCTCCAGATGGGTGGAACCGCAGCCGTCGTTGATGTTCAGGCCGGTCGGGTCGGCCCCGATCGTGATCACCTCGGCGCCGGCCCGGGCGAATGCCTCCGGCGAGACGCGGGCGGCGGCCCCGTGCGCCTCGTCGAGCACCACCTTCAGCCCGTCGAGCCGGTTCGGCAGGACCGCGACGAGGTGGGCCACGTAACGGTCGAAGCCCTCCGTGTACTCGGTGACGCGCCCCACACCGGCACCGGTCGGGCGCTCCCACGGCTCACCGGTGCGGTGCTGCTCGTAGAGCGACTCGATCCGGTCCTCCAGCTCGTCGGAGAGCTTGTGACCGCCGCGGGCGATGAACTTGACACCGTTGTCCGGCATGGAGTTGTGGCTCGCCGAGAGCATCACGCCGAGGTCGGCCCCCAGCGCGCCGGTGAGGTACGCCACCGCGGGGGTGGGCAGCACACCGACCCGCAGGACGTCCACGCCCGCGCTGGCGAGGCCGGCCACGATCGCGGCCTCCAGGAATTCCCCGGAGGCCCGTGGGTCACGGCCCACCACGGCCGTCGGCCGGGCGCCGTCGGCGGCGCTCCCCTCGGTGAGCACGTGCGCCGCGGCCACCGAGAGGCCGAGCGCCAGCTCCGCCGTCAGATCCGCATTGGCGACACCGCGCACGCCGTCCGTGCCGAAGAGTCGTCCCACTGGTGTCCTCCGAAGATGCTCCGAAACCGCAAACCAAACCGACCAAAGCAATGCAACACAACGACACAATGCGCACAACACCGCGCATCGAACGCCGAGCAACACAACGTCACGCAAACAAGACTATGAACGTCTTATGCCGTTATACGCCCGGAGGTGTCGATAAACGAACGCCCCGGCAGCACGAGGTGTGCCGCCGGGGCGTGCGCGTAAAGCAGATGAGCAGGCGGTTTAGCGCTTGCTGTACTGCGGGGCCTTACGGGCCTTCTTGAGACCGGCCTTCTTGCGCTCGACCGCACGGTCGTCGCGGGAGAGGAAGCCGGCCTTCTTCAGCGTGGGACGGTTGTTGTCCACGTCGGCCTCGTTCAGCGCACGGGCCACGCCGAGGCGCAGGGCACCGGCCTGACCCGAGACGCCGCCACCCGAGATGCGGGCGATGACGTCGTAGCGGTTGTCGAGCTCGAGCACCTTGAAGGGCTCGTTGACTTCCTGCTGGTGCACCTTGTTGGGGAAGTAGTCCTCAAGGGTGCGACCGTTGATCTTCCACTTGCCGGTGCCCGGAACGATCCGGACGCGGGCGATGGCGTTCTTCCGACGGCCAAGGCCGGCGGCGGGCTGCGGGTCGCCGAAGCGGGACGCCAGCGACTCGCTGGTGTACTCGCCCTCGACGGGAACCTCGGACTCGAAGGTGGTGACCTCGGCGAAGACCTCTTCGCCCTCGGTGCCCTCGACGGGGTTCTCAACAGTGGTCTCGGCCACGATTCTCCTCAGATCTTTCTTTTGGTCTTAGGGGGAGGCCGGAACTACTGCGCGACCTGGGTGATCTCGAACGGGACCGGCTGCTGAGCAGCGTGCGGGTGCTGGTCGCCCGCGTAGACCTTGAGCTTCGAGAGCATCTGGCGGCCCAGGCTGTTCTTGGGGATCATGCCCTTGATGGCCTTCTCGACGGCCTTCTCGGGGCTCTTGGCGAGCAGCTCGTCGTAACGGACGGAGCGCAGACCACCCGGGAACCCGGAGTGGCGGTACGCCATCTTCTGGGTCTTCTTGTTGCCGGACAGGTGAACCTTGTCGGCGTTGATGATGATGACGAAGTCGCCCATGTCCATGTGGGGGGCGTAGATCGCCTTGTGCTTACCGCGGAGAAGGTTCGCAGCCGTGGTGGCCAGACGACCCAGGACGATGTCCTGAGCGTCGATGATGTGCCACTGGCGAGTGACATCGCCGGGCTTGGGGCTGTACGTACGCACTTCGTAGCCTTCGCTTCTTCAGTGGATGGGGTCCATACACACGACACCTCTGAAGCGATCATGCAGCTGGGGCTCACAGTGCCGGGACGCTGCCCGTATGCGAGCCACTGGTAACTGCTCCAGAGAACTTACGCAAGGGCTCCCGGTGTGAGAACACGTAGCCCATATGCATAACAGCAGTCGACATTACCCGCCCCGCCCCGGGCGGGTCAAAACGCGGGGCCGGGGCCGGCCGCCTCCGCCGCCCGCCCCGGCCCCGCCGCTCCCGGGAGCCCTACCGCGCCCGCTCCACCCGGCGCTCGTCCCACACCGGCTCCCGCGTCTCGCGCACGACCCCGTCGGAGCCGAAGACCAGATAGCGGTCGAAGGACTTCGCGAACCAGCGGTCGTGCGTGACGGCCAGCACCGTCCCCTCGTACGCCTCCAGCCCGTCCTGGAGCGCCTCGGCCGACTCCAGGTCGAGGTTGTCCGTGGGCTCGTCGAGCAGCAGCGCGGTCGTGCCGGCCAGCTCCAGGAGCAGGATCTGGAAACGGGCCTGCTGACCGCCGGACAGCTTCTCGAAGGGCTGGTCGCCCTGCCGCTCCAGCTCGTAGCGGCGCAGCACGGACATCGCGGCGCCGCGGTCCCTGGCATGCTCGGTCCACAGGATCTCGACGAGCGTGTGCCCCAGCAGCTCCGGGTGGGCGTGGGTCTGCGCGAAGTGTCCCGGCACGACCCGCGCCCCGAGCTTCCACCGCCCCGTGTGCGCCACCGGCTCGCCCGCCAGGAGACGCAGGAAGTGCGACTTTCCGGAGCCGTTCGAACCGAGGACGGCGACCCGTTCCCCGTAGAAGACCTCCAGGTCGAACGGCTTCATCAGCCCGGTCAGCTCAAGGTTCTCGCAGGTCACCGCCCGCACCCCGGTCCGGCCGCCGCGCAGCCGCATCCTGATGTCCTGCTCGCGCGGCGGCTCCGGCGGCGGGCCCGCGTCCTCGAACTTCTTGAAGCGGGTCTGCATCGCCCGGTAGCGGGACGCCATGTCGGGGCTGTTCGCCGCCTGCTGCCGGAGCCGGAGGACCAGCGCCTTCAGCCGGGCGTGCTCCTCCTCCCAGCGCCGCAGCAGCTCCTCGAACCGGGCGAACCGGTCCTTGCGCGCCTGGTGGTACGTGTCGAAGCCGCCACCGTGCACCCATACGTCGCTGCCCGCCGGACTGGGCTCCACGCTGACGATCTTCTCGGCGGCGCGGGCCAGCAGCTCGCGGTCGTGGGAGACGAACAGGACCGTCTTGCGGGTCTCCTTCAGCCGCTCCTCCAGCCACCGCTTGCCGGGCACGTCGAGGTAGTTGTCCGGCTCGTCGAGCAGCAGCACCTCGTCGGGCCCGCGCAGCAGCGCCTCCAGCACCAGCCGCTTCTGCTCACCGCCGGACAGGGTGCGCACCTCGCGCCACTGCGCCTTCTCGTACGGGACGCCGAGCGCGGCCGTGGTGCACATGTCCCAGACGGTCTCGGCCTCGTACCCGCGGGCCTCCGCCCAGTCGCTCAGGGCCTGCGCGTACTTCATCTGCGCGGCCTCGTCGTCGACCGTGAGGATCAGCTCCTCGGCCCGGTCGACCGCCAGGGCCGCCTCCCGGATGCGGGGCTGGGAGACGGAGACCAGCAGGTCCCGGACCGTGCGCTCGTCCCGCACCGAGCCCACGAACTGCGGCATCACCCCGAGCCCGCCGCTCACCGAGACGGTGCCGCCGTGCGGCTGGATCTCCCCGGAGAGCAGCCGCAGCAGGGTCGTCTTCCCGGCGCCGTTGGCCCCCACGAGGGCGACCACCGCCCCGTCCGCCACCCTGAACGAGGCATCACCGAGCAGTACCCGCCCATCCGGTAGGTAGTACTCAAGGTGGCCTGCTTCGAGATGTCCCATGCAGAGCATTGTCACGGCCCGCGAAGCCGTGCCCAACCGGTTTACGCTCCGTTCGCCGCCGTGACCGGGGGGCACATTAGGATTCGCCGCATGAGCTTTGGGCATGGGGGGCCCTCCTGGGGGCCCGGGGACGCACAGACCCCTGACTGGGCAGCACTGGCCGACGCCTCGGCCGCACGCAACCGACGCAAGAAGTGGCTGCTGATCGGCGGCGGGGTCCTCGCCACCGCGGCGGTCGGCGCGATCGTGGCCACGGCGGTGATCTCGACCGACGAGAACAACCGCTCCGCCGGGTCCGGCAAGCACGCGAGCGAACTGCCCGCGCCGTCCGACCTGCCGACCGAGACCGCCGAACCCGAACCGTCCTTCTCCTCGGTGGCGCCACCGCCCCCGCCGAACCCGAAGGACTACATATCCAGCGGGAAGAAGGACCGGGCGCCGATCACCGCCGACTCCTTCTTCCCCGGCAAGAAACTGACGATGGGCGACCGCGGCTACGTCAAGGGCGCGACCCAGCAGACCAAGAACTGCGCCGCCACCACCAAGGGCGCACTCGGCTCGATCCTCGTGAACAACGGCTGCCAGCAGGTGATCCGGGCGACGTACAGCAAGGACGGCGTCGCCGCCACCATCGGGATCGCGGTCTTCGAGACGGAGGCACGGGCCAAGAAGGCGGCCCGGCAGGCGTCCGGCAGCATCGCCACCCTGAGCGGCGCGGGAGTGCCCGCCTTCTGCCCGGCCGGCTCCGTCTGCCGCCGCACCGCCAACTCCTACGGCCGTTACGCCTACTTCGCCATCAGCGGGTTCACCAACGGCAAGAGCGTCACCACCGCCGACAAGAACGTCTACACCACCGGCAACGACCTGACGAACTTCACGTTCCGCCAGATCCACCACCGCGGCGAGCTCCAGGCGTCGGCGGCGGCGACCGCGGCCACCGGCTGACGCGACCGGGAACCCACGTGCGCCTTCCGTTCCTCCTCACCCTCCCCCGCGTACTGCGCCACAGCGCCGCCGTCGGCGCCGACCTGCCGCCGGACGAGGCGGTCGTCGTCGACGCCCCGGACCCCGCGCTGCGCGCCGCCCTGACCTCGGCCGCCCGGGGCGACCACGGCCCCGCCCGCACCCTGCTCGCCGCGACCCGGGAGCACGCCCAGTGGGAGCTGAGGGACGGCTACGTCTCCCGCCTCTCCTCGGCCGCCCTGCACAACCCCGGCTGGCTGGACGCCTGGCAGGCCGAACTCCCCGACGACCCGGACGCGGCCCTGGTCGACGCGGCCCTGCGGATCGACCGGGCGTGGGAGATCCGCACCGCGGACCGCGCCGACCAGGTCTCGCGCGATCAGTTCCGGGCCTTCTTCGCGCTCCTGGAGGACGCCGTCCCGGTGATCGGCCGGGCCGCGGAGCTCAACCCCGCCGACCCCGTGCCGTGGCGCATCGCCCTGACCCACGCGGTGGGCAGCCAGGCCCCCCGCCCGGTCTTCGACGACTACTGGGCCCAGGTCATGGCCCGCGACCCGCACCACTACGGGTGCCACGCCGCGGCCCTGCAGTACCTGTGCGCGAAGTGGCACGGCTCGCACGAGGAGATGTTCGGCTTCGCCGAGGGCGCCGCCGACACCGCCCCGCCCGGCTCGAAGCTGCACGCGCTGCCGCTGTTCGCGGCGCTGGAGTACGCGGTCCTGTCGTCCGGGGCGCCGGACGAAGGACCCGACCCGCACGCGCACCGCGTCGACGCCGCGGTCGCCCGCGCCCTGGACCTCTCCGCCGCGTACGGGCCGGGCAGCCCGGAGGCGGCCGGTTTCCGCAACTGCCTCGTCCTGATGCTGCTGCGCGCGGAGCGCTGGGAGGAGGCGCTCGAAGCCTTCCGCTCCATCGGCGCCCGCGCGACCAGGTACCCCTGGGCGTACCTGGGCGACGACCCGCGCCAGGAGTTCCTGGACACCCGCTCCGGCGTCCGGGTGCACCTGGCGGCGCGGACCCCGTTCTTCGGCCGCCCCGCCCCCTCCGCCGCCGCCCCCGGCCCCGCCCCCGAGTGGGCACCGGGGGCGCCCTGCGCGGTCGCGATCGCCGCGGCCCGCCCGGCGGACGTGGCCCAGGCGGCGCTGGTCTGCGGCGTCTCGCTGCGCACCGCGCCGGCCACCGACACCCACACCTACGTCGAGGCCGTCGCCGACGCCCGGCCCGCCAAGCGCTCGCTGCTGTCAACCGAGGACCCGCTGACCACGGCGGCCGACAACTTCACCACCGGCGAGAAGTGGCCCACGCTGGTGCTGCGCCGCACGCCCGAGCGCTGCGGATTCACCCTGTTCCTCAAGGGCCGCCCCCTGGCCGCCCACGAGTGGGACGCCGCCGCCCCGGCCCCCGACCACACCGCGGTCACCGCCACGGCCGAGGCCCTCTCCCACGCCTTCGCCCTCGACGACCCCCGCCCGCTGGCGCACGTACTGCGCTCCACCGGCGACCCGCCCCGCCACCAGGCGGACCTGCTGGCCGCGCTGTCCCTGCCCCCGCTCCCGCCGGGCTTCGGCGACCGCCCCGAGGTCCTCGGCACCCTCCCCGGCGCCCGGGTCCTCGCCCGCCGCGGCCTGCTGGCCGGGGTGCGCTCCACGCTGATCACGCCGGACGGCGCCCATCCGGCACCCCCCGGCTCCCGGGAACCGCGCGGGGCGGGCTGGTGGCTGCTGCGCGTGCTGGGCCTGCTGCTGTTCACCGCCGCCGCCGTGCTCGGCTGGTCACCCCCGGAGGTCCGCCCGGTCCGCGGTACGGCGGCCGCCCTGGTGGCCCTCTACCTGGCGGTCCGGCTGGTACGGGCCTGGCGGTGGCGAAGGACCCGCGGCGCGGCCGCCGTTGCCCCGGACGAGCCCCCGGCCCCGGTGAACCCACCCGGACCGCAACGGACCTGACCCCCGCTCAGCAGCAGCCCGCCCCGGGCAGGGTGCGCACATTGCGCGCCTGCACGGCCCGTTCGGCCAGCAACTCGTCGGCGGGGTAGGCGACTTCCTCCAGCGTCAGCCCGTGCGGGCGCACCACGTGCACCCCGGGGTCCCGCACCCCGGCCGCGAGGACCTGCGCGGGCCACTCGGCCGGGCGGCGCCCGTCACCGACGAAGAGCGCCGCGCCGATCAGCGCCCGGACCATGTTGTGGCAGAACGCGTCGGCCTGGACCGTCGCCGTCAGGATGCCGCTCGCCCCGTCCCGCACCCAACTCAGCTTCTGCAGCGTGCGGATGGTCGTCGCACCCTCGCGCTTCTTGCAGTACGCGGCGAAGTCGTGCTCCCCCGTCATCCGGGCGGCGGCCGCGTTCATCGCGTCGACGTCCAACGGCCGGTCGTGCCACAGCACATGCCCCCGCAGCAGGGGGTCCACCCCGCCGGGGCGGTCGCAGACCCGGTACGCGTACCGCCGCCACAGCGCCGAGAAACGGGCGTTGAACCCGTCGGCCGCCGGAGCGATCCGCCAGATCCGCACATCGGGCGCCATCCGCCCGGCCATCCGCCGCAGCAGCTTGTCCCCGTGCTCCTCCCACACCTCGGCCGGCAGGTCGACGTGGGCGACCTGCCCCCGGGCGTGCACCCCGGCGTCGGTACGCCCGGCGACCGTCAGGTCGTACGTCCGCCCCGACCGGGTCACGGTCCGCAGCGCGTCCTCGATCTCCCCCTGGACGGTCCGCCGCCCGGTCTGCTTGGCCCAGCCCGAGAAGTCCTTGCCGTCGTACGCCAGGTCCAGCCGCAGCCGCACGGAGCCGGGCTCCACTTCGTCACTCACCCCAGGGTCCTTTACTACCGGTGCGTGCAGGTACATCAGGTGCATACGGAACGGGCCCGCACCGCCCCGAAGGGTGATGCGGGCCCGTCCTGCGGTCTCAGAACGCTCAGGCGTCCTTGGACTCGGCGTCGGCGTCGGCCGGCTTGGCGTCCTCGACGGCCTCGGTCTCGGCGGCGTCCTTCTTGAGGGCGTCCTCCTTGACCGCACGCTTGGTGGCGGCCTCGGCCTCACCGGTGGCCTGCTGCGCCACGGTCAGCGCCTCGACCAGCTCGATGACGGCCATCGGGGCGTTGTCGCCACGACGGTTGCCGATCTTGGTGATGCGGGTGTAACCACCGGGGCGGTTCTCGTACCGCGGGGCGATCTCGGTGAAGAGCGTGTGGACGACGCCCTTGTCCGTGATCGACTGCAGCACCAGGCGACGGTTGTGGATGTCGCCCTTCTTCGCCTTGGTGATGAAGCGCTCGGCGACCGGACGCAGGCGGCGGGCCTTGGCCTCGGTCGTGGTGATGCGGCCGTGCTCGAACAGCGACTTCGCGAGGTTGTTGAGAAGAAGCTTCTCGTGCGCGGCGCTGCCGCCCAGACGAGCACCCTTGGCGGGCTTCGGCATGGTGTTTCTCCTTGTGTGCTGCACCGGCCGTATCAGGTACCGGTGTCAGTTCCCGGACGGCGGTCGCCACCCGGAAGATCAGAAGTCCGCCGGTCGCACTCGAAATCCGTCATCAGCGGAAGATCGAGCCCGTCCGGCGGTCGAGGACAGAGCCTCACTCCGGTCCGGGGCGCCCCTCACCAGGAAGGGCACCCCGGCCGGAGGCGAATCAGTACTGCTCGGTCTCGACGAAACCGGCGTCCGCGTCGTCGTCGGCGCCGAAGGCGTCGGCGGCGGCGGTCGGGTCGAATCCGGGCGGGCTGTCCTTGAGCGCCAGGCCCATGCCGGCCAGCTTCGCCTTGACCTCGTCGATCGACTTCGCACCGAAGTTGCGGATGTCGAGCAGGTCGGCCTCGGAGCGGGCGACGAGCTCACCCACGGAGTGGATGCCCTCGCGCTTGAGGCAGTTGTAGGAGCGGACCGTGAGCTCCAGCTCCTCGATCGGCAGCGCCAGGTCGGCGGCGAGCGCGGCGTCCGTCGGGGACGGGCCCATGTCGATGCCCTCGGCGTCGATGTTGAGCTCGCGCGCCAGGCCGAACAGCTCGACCAGGGTCTTGCCGGCCGAGGCCATGGCGTCGCGCGGACGCATGGCCTGCTTGGTCTCGACGTCGACGATCAGCTTGTCGAAGTCGGTGCGCTGCTCGACACGGGTCGCCTCGACCTTGTAGGTGACCTTGAGCACCGGCGAGTAGATGGAGTCGACCGGAATGCGGCCGATCTCCTGGCCCACCTGCTTGTTCTGGACGGCGGAGACGTAGCCGCGACCGCGCTCGACGGTCAGCTCCATCTCCAGCTTGCCCTTGCCGTTGAGCGTGGCCAGGACCAGGTCCGGGTTGTGGACCTCGACACCGGCCGGCGGGGCGATGTCGGCAGCGGTGACCAGGCCGGGGCCCTGCTTGCGCAGGTACATCACGACCGGCTCGTCGTGCTCCGAGGAGACGACCAGCTGCTTGATGTTGAGGATGAGGTCGGTGACGTCCTCCTTGACGCCCGGCACGGTGGTGAACTCGTGCAGGACACCGTCGATCCGGATGCTGGTGACGGCGGCACCGGGGATCGAGGAGAGGAGCGTGCGGCGGAGCGAGTTGCCGAGGGTGTAGCCGAAGCCCGGCTCCAGCGGCTCGATGACGAACCGGGAGCGGAACTCGTCGACGACCTCTTCGGTCAGCGACGGACGCTGAGCGATAAGCATGTGGAGATCCTTCAGTCGTGGGCACCCACTATTTGATGCCCGACAGATGAAACAAGGATACGGGCGGCATGCCCCCGGAAGGGACATACCGCCCGGATCCGCGTCACTGACGCACGGTCGTCACCGACCGTGACGGATCAGACGCGACGACGCTTCGGCGGACGGCAGCCGTTGTGCGGCGTCGGGGTGACGTCCTGGATCGAGCCGACCTCCAGGCCGGTGGCCTGGAGCGAACGGATCGCGGTCTCGCGGCCGGAGCCCGGACCCTTCACGAAGACGTCAACCTTGCGCATGCCGTGCTCCTGCGCGCGGCGGGCGGCCGACTCGGCGGCCATCTGCGCGGCGAAGGGGGTGGACTTGCGCGAGCCCTTGAAGCCGACGTGGCCGGCGGAGGCCCAGGAGATCACGTTGCCCGAGGGGTCCGTGATCGAGACGATGGTGTTGTTGAACGTGCTCTTGATGTGCGCGTGGCCGTGAGCGACGTTCTTCTTTTCCTTGCGACGCACCTTCTTGGTAGCGCCCTGACGACCCTTGGGGGGCATGTCTTGACTCCAGATGGAGAGGGGAGGTGATCGGTCCTACAGCGAAGACCGCTGGTTGCTGCGGGTTCCGGTGGTCCGGACGTCCGCAGTGCGTCCGCTGAGGACTACTTCTTGCCCGGCTTCTTCTTACCGGCGATCGCGCGACGCGGGCCCTTGCGGGTACGAGCGTTCGTGCTGGTGCGCTGACCGTGGACCGGCAGGCCACGGCGGTGACGCAGACCCTGGTAGCAGCCGATCTCGACCTTGCGGCGGATGTCGGCCTGGATCTCGCGGCGGAGGTCACCCTCGGTGCGGAGGTTGGCGTCCACGTACTCGCGGATCTTGACCAGGTCCTCTTCGGCCAGGTCGCGAACGCGGGTGTTCGGGTTCACGTCGGTGGCGGCGAGGATCTCCTTGGACCGGGTGCGCCCGATGCCGAAGACGTAGGTGAGGGCGACTTCCACACGCTTTTCGCGCGGGATGTCAACACCTGAAACGCGTGCCATGCAATGGCTCCAGTTGTCATTTCGGGGGTCTTCCGCAGTGCCGCTCCCGGCCGCCGACCCCTCCTGGGAGAGGTGGTACGTCCGGGTCCCCGGCCCCCGCCGGAGGTGTCGTCAGCCGAAGCTTGGACGGACTCTGCGTATGTACGGTGTTACGTGCGTCGCGCGAAGTGCTGCGAGATGCAGGGGGTCGTGCGTCAGCCCTGGCGCTGCTTGTGGCGCAGGTTGTCGCAGATGACCATGACCCGGCCGTGACGGCGGATCACCTTGCACTTGTCGCAGATCTTCTTGACGCTCGGCTTGACCTTCATGGGATGTCAGGTTCTCCGGGTCAGTGCCATCACCGCGCCGAGGCGGGTGCAGGCAAGATCTACTTGTAGCGGTAGACGATCCGGCCACGCGTCAGGTCGTACGGGGAGAGCTCCACGACGACCCGGTCATCCGGAAGGATTCGGATGTAGTGCATCCGCATCTTGCCGCTGATGTGCGCGAGGACCTTGTGACCGTTCTGGAGTTCCACCTTGAACATGGCGTTCGGGAGGGACTCGATCACGGTGCCCTCAATTTCGATGGCACCTTGCTTCTTGGCCACGCTTCGCCTTTCGAATCGGCTACCTTGATCGACTTCCGTCATCGCATGTGGAATGTGGACACACTGATGCACGAGAGCCGACGAGTCAGTCTACGTCAGCGGACCTCAAAAGACGAATCCGTCAAGTTTGCCCAGCCGAGGAGATCCTTAGACCTTCGCAAGCGGGTCAAATCCACCCCGCGGCCCCCGTCGGCCCCTCGGCCCACACGTTCCCCGCGGGCCCCACCGCCGGTACCGGTACCGGACCGGGCCGCGGCTCAGCCGAGCGGGTCCGGGGCCGCCTCGATGCCGTACTGCGCCAGCTTCGCCCGGCCGCAGTCGGGGGCGGTCAGGACCAGGGGGCCCTGCTCGGTGAGGGCGATCGAGTGCTCCCAGTGGGAGGACCAGGTGCCGTCCGTCGTGATGACGGTCCAGTCGTCCTGAAGCACCTCGGTCCGCGCCGTGCCCAGCGAGACCATCGGCTCGATGGCCAGGCAGACGCCGGGGACCAGCTTGATGCCCTTGCCGCGCTTGCGGGCGACGTAGTTCAGCAGGTGCGGGTCCATGTGCATCTCGGTGCCGATGCCGTGGCCGCCGTAGTCCTCGATGATCCCGTACTTGCCGGTGGCGGGGCGGGGCTGGCGGTGGATGTAGGTCTCGATCGCCCTGGAGATGTCCACGAGCCGGTTGTTCACCTTCATCGCGGCGATGCCGGCCCACATCGATTCCTCGGTGACCCGGGACAGCTCGACCAGTTCCGGGGCGTGACCGGTGCCGACGAAGGCGGTGTACGCGGCGTCGCCGTGCCAGCCGTCGACGATGGCTCCGGCGTCGATGGAGATGATGTCGCCGTCCTTGAGGACGGTCTTGTCGTCCGGGATGCCGTGGACGACGACCTCGTTGACCGAGGTGCAGATCGTCGCGGGGAAACCGCCGTATCCGAGGAAGTTCGACTTGGCGCCGTGGTCGGCGATCACCTTGCGGGCGACCTGGTCCAGGTCGCGCGTGGTGGCGCCGGGCACCGCCGCCTCACGGGTGGCCGCGTGAATGGCAGCGACCACCAGCCCTGCCTCGCGCATCTTCGCGATCTGCTCGGGGGTCTTGATCTGCACCATTGCGCGGCGCCTCTCTGCGTCGGACTGCATCGGACCGTGGTCGGGGGATGCGGCGTACCGGGACAACGATACGGCGCAAGCAGTCGGGGGGGGGGGGGGGGGGGGGGGGGGGGGGGGGGGGGGGGGGGGGGGGGGGGGGGGGGGGGGGGGGGGGGGGGGGGGGGGGGGGGGGGGGGG